>PANZ01000012.1 GCA_002707835.1 Chloroflexota bacterium | reverse complement strand
AGAAGAGGTATCTGAGGCAATTGAGGATAATGCATCAGACTCTGAAGAAGAGGTATCTGAGGCAATTGAGGATAGTGAATCAGACTCTGAAGAAAAGTCAGGTTAATTTCCCTCAGCTACATGAGGTGTGGTTATGTTAAATAAAGTGATGATTATTGGTCGGCTTGGTGCAGATCCGGAAATGCGATATACAGCTAATGGAAGTGCTGTAACTACTTTTAACGTTGCAACTTCCAGAACGTTTAGCAGAGATGGAGAACGCGTTGAAGAAACAGAATGGTTTTCGATCGTGACTTGGAATCGATTAGCAGAAACATGTGCTCAATATTTATTAAAAGGTCGACAAGTTTATGTTGAAGGTCGTATGCAAACCCGTTCTTGGGATGGTCAAGATGGGCAAAAACGGTATCGCACAGAACTTGTCGCTAATGAAGTAAAATTTTTGGGTTCGCGAGGAGATGACTCTGAATCTGGAAGTAATTTTTCTGCGGGATTACCAGAAAATGAAGATTCCGGGGCAGAAATCAATCCAGACGATTTACCATTTTAGATATTGACTAGGAGAAGATATGACAGAATACCGGGATCGGGATGATCGTGAAGACCGCCCTCGAAGAGGCTCTAGACGCAGATGTGAAGTTTGTAACAGGAAGCCTCTGGTTATTGATTACAAGAACATTGATATTTTGAAGCGTTTTTTGAATGAACATGGCCAAATAGAAAGCGCTCGTAAGATAGGTTGCGGTGCAAAGTGCCAGAGGGCAATTACTATTGCTATTAAGCGAGCTAGACATATGGCTCTGCTTCCTTATACATCAGAACATATTCGAGTTAGTGGTGTTTCTGTGGGTAGACCTATGCCACAGCGACGTTAGCTCACAAAGTTAGTATATCCATCTTATAGGTAATAGAGGACTTGATTCATATGAGTAATGAATTAGGCAGAGCTTATAAGCAAAAATCTGATGCAAAAAAAGCTGAGGAAAAGCGTAATTTTCAGATAATACTAGGTAGCAGTTTAGTAATAGGAATTGTGTTATTGATTGTCGCTTACAGTGCATTTACTGCTTACTATCTGCAGCCTCGATCTGTCGTTCTGACTATTGATAATCAAACTTATACTGTAGAAGATATTATCGATCGAGGAATTTACTATACACGTGATGGTCAAATTGAAATCGATACTCCTCGTGGTATTGCAATTTCGGTTATTGAACGCTTAAAAGTCGATGAAGTGATTAAGCAATTTCATTCGCTTCTAATTCCTCAAGTAACTTTGGAAGAGATCGACTTTGCTCTGTTGAATCAGCATAATGTGCCGTTTCAAGGTGATAATATGTATTCTGTTGAAAAACAGAGCCTTTTAGATGATGCCATTACAAAATATCTAAAAGAATATAAAACAGACCGTGATTTATATGAAAAAATATTTTCTGAGCAAATTTATCGGGATCGATTGTATTCCCATTTTTTGGGTCAGGTAGAAGTACAAGGAACACACTATAATTTGATGGTTGCGAGAATGGGTAATAGATCTGAAGGAGAAAGATTTTTTGCTGAATTGGAAGGTTTGGGCTTAGAAGATGATAGCGCTGTCAACCAATTATTTTCAGATACTTCACTTATTGATCCTGTTGTGGGCTGGATTCCTGCCGATGTATTACCTAAGAAAATTCTATCTGCACTAACCTCGACAGAAGTTGGTGGATATACGAAATTAATCGATCGGGGATTATTTTTTGAAGTATATAAAATTTTTGAAAAAAGTGATGATAGAGAATTTTCTTCAGATAATATGGCATTGATTGGCAAAGTTCGTATGAGTAATTGGATTGAATCAATTCAGCAGACAATACTGGTCGATGAAAATATGAGTCCTGATCAGCAAGTATTAATTGATGAAAAAGTAATCGATACTTTCACAGCATTTGGAAGGCCTTAGTATGGGACAAAAGATCGGTATAGGAATGCTTGGAGCAGGTAATGTTGGTGGTGGAGTAGTAAATGCGCTACCGAAATTAAAGGACAGATATTTCGATCTAACAAATAATGAACTTGAACTTCTTAAAGTTCTTGTTCGCGACATTAATAAAAAACGTCTTGGGTTGAGTAATTCTCAGTTAACTTCAGAAATTGATGAAGTAATTTCTGATAAAAGAATTCAAATCGTAATAGAAGTTTTGGGGAATGAGCAACCGGCTTGCGAGTATATAAAGAAGTGTTTAGAAGCTGGCAAATATGTGGTTACAGCCAATAAAGAGGTTATGGCCAAACACGGCGCAGAATTATTGGAAGTTGCACACAAGAACAATGTGGCGATTTTTTTCGAAGCTTCTGTTGGTGGCGGAATTCCAATAATAGGGCCATTGATGCGAGATTTTGGTGCTAATAAGTTAACTTCTGTGACAGCAATTATTAATGGGACGACAAATTTTATTCTAACGAAGATGTCTGAAGGAGATATTTCTTTTGAAAAAGCTCTGTCAGAAGCTCAAAGCTTAGGATACGCGGAGCCAGATCCTTCATCTGATGTTGAAGGGATAGATGCAGCCTATAAATTAGCAATTTTATGTAGTTTAGCATTTGGTTTTGACGTAGATCCTTATTCTATTGATCGGCAGGGTATAAGATCTGTAGCAGAACAGGATTTTCGATATGCGCATGATCTAGGTTATACAATTAAGCTGCTCTCCACGGCACGTCTAATGGATGAGAGTATTTCAGTATCAGTAAAACCTACGTTGATTAATTTAAATAAACCACTTGCAAAGGTTGATGGCGTTCTCAATGCTATTCAAATAGAAGGTGATTTGATAGATCAAGTTATGTTTGTGGGTCCTGGGGCCGGTTCTCAACCTACGGCAAGTGCTGTATTAGCAGATGTTTTGGAATTAGTGCGAAATCATTTAGATAGAGGTTCGTATTCTGTTAGCCGTGGCTCTTTAAAATCTATGTCTGTTCAATCTAATAGTAATGTACAGTCCCGTTATTACTTGCGATTGATAGTTCAGGATCAAGTAGGTGTTTTAGCAGAAATAGCTCAGTCGCTAGGTAATCAGGGAGTGAGTATAGCTTCAATGATTCAGTCTGGTGAATTTTCTGTAGGTGATACTGTAGAATTGGTATTAACTACTCACTTGGCACATGAAAGTGCAATTCTTTCTGCTATCGAGCATGTTAAAAAAATAAATGCAGTACAAGAAGTAGGTAACATTTTCCCCATAGATGGAGTTGAGGAAGTCTAGTGGTAGAAGAGGCTAATAGTGTTAATCCTATTAATGTGGTGCGTCTTGCTGAACTCTCTCGTAATTTACAAGGGGTACAGCTCTTAGTCGAAAAGATCAGTTTTGATCTGGAGAGTCTAAGAGCAGAAATTGATGAAATAAAGAATCAGAATCAACAGAATGCGAAATTACTTGAAAATGTGCAGGCTTTCTCAAGGGAATTTAATTTACTCCAACAGCAGACAAGAAAAGACTCCTTAATACAAGAAGAGATGAAAAAAGCCTGGGATGAGTTTTCTGTTTATCGAAATCAAATTTCGGCTGATGTCCAAAGCTTGTTTCAAATGGCAGCTGAGATTTCTGATGAAAATGAAAAACAGTATAAATTATTTACTGATCGATACAATTCTTCTACAGAAGATAGCACTTCTATTAAGATAACTAATAGTTCAATAAACGCAAAAATAGATGATATTACTACACAACTTGCAATATTTAGTAACCGATTTAGTAAGAGTCAAGACTTCATTGATTTATCGGAAAAGAGATTAGAATTTCTCGAAAATGAACAAAAAGCAATGTCAGATAGTCAAAAGTTGATTGAAATCACTCAGCAGAGAATAGGAGAGATTGAGGCACAATTAAAATTAGCAAACTCTACGGAGAAAGATATTATTGAATTGCTAACTAATCAGAAATCGATGCAGTCTAGGCATGAAAAAAGATTGATAGATTTTGAAAAAACTTTAGATATATTCAAAACGATGATTCAACTTGTTGAAGATGAGCAAAGAAGGCTTACTAGGAGTCAATTTGTCAATTCAACTGTACTAGAAAAATTTGACGAAAGATTAGAAGTTTTGCGTAATTCGATGTTAGACGTCCTCAATAATCAAATTGCTGCAGATGCTGTAAGTGGACGAAAGCGATTCGAGGAAAATGAACGAGAATTACGCCTAGCTAAAGAACTTGTCACAAAACTGGCTGAGCAAACAGAAGAAACTATACAGGAGACTCCGATTTGAGTTTTTTACAAAACGGTTCATCATTCATTTTAGATCGTTACAAAGATATGTTACCTATAACTGTGGATACTCCTTTAGTGACTTTAGGTGAAGGTGCGACACCGTTGATTAGATCAACTCGAATTGTAGATATCTTAGGTTTAAAGGAGCTTTATTTTAAGGCTGAGTTTATGAATCCGACAGGATCGTTCAAAGATAGAGGTATGGTTTTAGCCGTAGCGAAAGCAGTGGAATCTGGATCACGTGCAATTATTTGTGCTTCAACTGGTAACACATCAGCATCGGCGGCAGCTTATGGTTCAAAGCATGGAATTGATGTAATTGTAGTTGTTCCCGAAGGAAGAATAGCTCAGGGTAAATTGGTACAAGCTGTAGCATATGGTGCAAAAATTGTTTCTCTCGATGGTTCTTTTGATGATGCTTTACGTACCGTAAGAGAACTCGCTGATAATCATCCTGTAACTTTAGTTAATTCAGTGAATTCTGATCGTATTGATGGTCAGAAAACTGCGGCATTTGAAATTATAGATGATCTTGGTAATATTCCTGATTTTTTGGCCTTACCTGTAGGAAATGCAGGAAATATATCTGCATATTGGAAAGGCTTTAAGGAATATTTTGATTTAAAAATAATCGAATCTGTTCCAGAATTATGGGGTTTTCAAGCTGCAGGGGCTTCACCAATCGTACAGAATATTATTGTCAAAAATCCTGAAACAATAGCAACTGCAATTCGTATAGGGAACCCTGCATCATGGCCACAGGCTATTGAAGCTCGAGATTCTTCAAACGGAAAGATTGAAGCTGTGACTGATAATGAAATTATGGAAGCATATAGTTTATTGGCCAAAGAGGAAGGTATTTTTTGTGAACCAGCTTCAGCTGCTTCTATTGCTGGATTGATCAAAAATAAATTGTCTGGATTTGATTTTTCAGGCAAAACCGCGGTTTGTGTATTAACGGGGCATGGTTTGAAAGATCCTGAGATTGCTCTACAACTTAAAACTACCCGGTTGGAATCTGCTGCCAATATAAATTCTTTAGAAAAAGTGTTGGGTTTGAATTGATCGAACTGCTTATTTTGATGAATATAAAATGTTGAAGGTAAACATGATTTTAAAATTTTATAAAGATAAGGTCTTATACAATTCTAGTAATACTATTTGAATAAAGAACTATGAATAATTTTCCTCGCATTGCATTGTTGTCTTTTCACACATCTCCTTTAGCTACCTTGGGTGGTTCTGTTTCAGGTGGGATGAATGTCTACATACGTGAAATATCTAAAAGATTGGTGGAAAAAGGTTTTCAAGTAGATATTTTTACTAGACGGGAAGAGCAAGAGCTTCCTTCAATAATGGATCTAGGTGATGGATTACGTTTATTTAATATTGATGCAGGACCTACAACAACAGTTAATAAAAACGATCTTTCATTATGGATTAGTAATTTCACAGTAAATGTAAAAAAAGCTATTGAAAATTTTGATTATGACTACGAACTCATTTTTTCACATTATTGGTTATCGATGCTAGCTGGGGAAACCCTAGCGCATGATTGGAATGTGCCACATATTGGGATGTTCCACACGCTCGCAGAAGTCAAGATAGAAGCTTTAGCTTCAGAGAATGAAACTCAGGAGCGCTTAGAAGCTGAGCGAAGATTGATCGGTAAGTTAGATGGGATTATAGCTGCCACTTCCGACGAGAAAGAGATAATGAAAATAATTTATGGTGTACCAGCGAATAATATTAATGTGGTGCCCCTTGGAGTAGGTCCCGACTTCTTTGAAGAAAGATCTCAAAAGCAAGCTAGAGAAAAGTTGAACTTTTTCGATGAAGACAGAATTGTTTTGGCAGTTGGTAGGGTAGAGCCACTTAAGGGTTTGGATGTTCTCATTCGCGCGATACAGCATATTGATGAAGAAATGTCTTGCCAACTTGTGATAATTGGAGGCGACAAAGCAGCAAGCACCGAGATTATTCGTTTGAAAGATATTGCTAAACGAGTAGGCATTGCTCATAAAGTTAAGTTTATCGGTTCTGTTGATCACTCAAAACTACCAATTTATTATCGTGCAGCTGATGTAGTGGCTATCCCTTCTTTTTCTGAATCATTTGGTCTTGTTGCAGTAGAAGCTATGGCTTCAGGTGTTCCAGTAGTAGCTTCTAATGTTGGAGGCCTTGCATTAACAGTTGAACATGGTCGTGCAGGATTTTTAATACCACCAGGATGTTCTGATCAGTTTGGTGAAAAAATCAACTTATTACTTCGTGATCCTATGCTACGTAACGAATTTGGTCGTGTAGGCGTAGAAAATATGAAAAGTTATAGTTGGGATGCAGTTGCGTTACAATTGTGTAATATCTTCCAATCACTTCTTGAAGAGAGTTCAAAAATTTCTATCACTTCAGAGGTAGCAGGTGCATAGAGTTAGTTATGAATGGTATCAGTTAGAAAAATATGCCTAATCAAACAGAAGACTTAATTGAACGCATGACCGCCAGCGGGCAAAAACGTGCACTGGTCGTAATGGCTCATCCTGACGACAATGAATTTGTTTGTGGAGGTACTGTCGCATTGCTAAGTAGTAAGGGCTGGTCAGTTCATATTGTTGTTACCACTAGTGGTAATAAAGGAACAAAGGATGGATCTGTGACTCCTCAGCAATTAGCTTTTGTGCGAGAAAAGGAGCAGCGACATGCTGCTGAGATTCTTGGTGCTGAAGATCCAACCTTTATGGGGTTTCCAGATGGTTATATAGAAAACTCTAATGAATTGAGAGGATTGTTAGTACGCCAAATAAGATTACATCGTCCAGATTTAGTAATCACTTGGGATGGGTTTCGTTCAGGCTTTAATCATAGAGATCATCGTCGTACAGGAAGAGCAACGTATGATGCAATTTACCCTGCTGCAGACGATCATTTATTTTACCCGTCACACAAAAGAGAGAATTTATCGCCCCATCGTCCGAGCGTTTTACTACTTGCGGGGACAGATAGTCCAGATTATTTAGTAGATGTTACATCAGTAATGGCCATTAAGGTTCGCTCAATTTTAGCTCACGAATCACAAATGGGTGGACGTACTGAAGCTATGGTTATGGAACGATATAGAAAAAGAATGATTGAAGAACGTGGTGCTGCTACTGTTCATGGAAATAAAGATGATGAAGTAAGATATCAGGAATCTTTTAAGGTTATCGAATTTGCATAAATAATTGTCTGCAAGGTTTGTTGACAGAGCACGTAGTCAAGGTAAAATTATAGGTCGCGCCTCTTATAGGTGCATAGTCCAGTCACGGTCGATGGCCGTTGAGTGATGGGGACCGGTGGTTTTCGTACTTTTGGAACCACGTCTTGGCTCATTACACGCCATTCGGCCGTTTGCTGTGTTTATTGATAAATCTAGTTTTAGAGTAAATGAGGTTACAATTGCCTACTATTAGTCAATTGGTTCGTAAAGGAAGAAAGCCTGTTCGTAAGAAAACGAAAGCTCCTGCTTTGCGTTTCCGTTATAATACGTTAAGTAACAGGATGGGACGTTCTTCTAAAGGATCTCCTCAAAAAAGAGGTGTATGTACTCAAGTGCGTACTGTGACTCCAAAAAAACCGAATTCTGCTCTTAGGAAAATTGCCCGTGTTCGTCTTTCAAATGGTATTGAAGTAACAGCATATATACCTGGTGAAGGACATACCTTGCAGGAACACTCAGTAGTTTTAATTCGAGGCGGTCGTGTAAAAGATTTACCAGGCGTTCGTTATCATATTGTTAGAGGTGCCCTTGATGCCACAGGTGTAGATGGTCGTAAGCAAAGTCGTAGTAAATACGGGACTAGAAAGATTTAATAATGCGACGAAATAAAGCAGTACTAAGGCCTGTGGTACCCGATCCAAGATTTAATTCGGCTGTTGTTTCTAAATTTGTAAACAATGTAATGAAAAATGGCAAAAAAAGTGTTGCTGAAAAAATCGTTTATGGTGCTTTTGAAGAAGCAGGACAACGCTCAGGCTCTCAAGGCATCGACATCTTTGAACAAGCCGTTAGAAATGTTACCCCTGTGATAGAAGTTCGTCCTCGTCGTGTAGGTGGTGCTACTTACCAAGTCCCTATTGACATTCGTGGGGAACGTCGTCAAGCACTTGCATTAAGATGGTTATTACAAGCAGCTCGTGCGAGAAATGGGCGTTCAATGACTGAGCGTTTAGCTCTCGAGTTGATTGATGCAGCAAATAACACAGGAAATGCTGTAAGAAGAAAAGATGAAGTGCATCGGATGGCTGAAGCTAATAGGGCTTTTGTTCATTATCGTTGGTGATTTAATCTAACGAAAAAGAGGAAGAAATGTCTCGTTCTAGAGTGCTTGATCAAGTTAGAAATATTGGCATTATTGCGCATATTGATGCAGGTAAAACTACTGTAACTGAGCGTGTTCTTTTTTATACTGGTCGTTCTCACAAGATAGGTGAGACTCATGAAGGTACCGCGGTTATGGATTGGATGGAGCAAGAACGTGAACGCGGAATAACTATTACCTCTGCGGCTACCACATGTGAGTGGGCTGATCACACAATTAACATTATTGATACTCCTGGGCACGTTGATTTTACTGTTGAAGTAGAAAGATCTCTAAGGGTTTTGGATGGCGGTGTCGTCGTTTTTGATGGCGTTGCAGGAGTAGAACCTCAATCAGAAACTGTTTGGCGTCAAGCCGATAAATACTCTGTTCCTCGAATTTGTTTTGTTAACAAGATGGATCGTATGGGCGCAGATTTTGAACGGTGTGTTGAGATGATTTCTGACAGATTGGCTGCTGTCCCAGTCCCTATACAAATTCCTATCGGTGCAGAAGATGCATTTGAAGGCATAATAGATTTGATTAATATGCAGGCTTCATACTTTATAGGCGATCATGGTCTTGAAGTAGAGTATCGAGAAATTCCAACTAATCTTCAAAATGTTGCTGAGGAAGCGCGTGCTTTAATGGTAGAGCGTGTAGCTGAAAATGATGAGCAATTGATGGAATTATATCTTGAAGGTTCAGATATTAGCGAAGAAGATTTGAAGGGTGGCATTCGACGTGCAACTATTTCAAATGCGATCACACCGGTTTTTACTGGATCTGCTTTGAAAGATAAAGGAGTCCAGCCTTTATTAGATGCCGTGGTGGAATATTTACCTTCTCCTTTGGATGTTCCTGCGATTATTGCTCAAGACAGTAAAGATCCAGAAAAAGAAATCCTTCGTAGTGCTTCTGATGAAGAACCAGTTACCGCTCTTGCATTTAAAGTAGTAGCGGATCCTTTTGTGGGAAGATTACTGTTCTTTAGAGTCTATTCAGGTGTCGTAGAATCTGGTGGTCAAGTCATGAACACCACGCGTAACAATCGTGAACGTTGGGGTCGCATTATGAAGATGCATGCTAATTCACGGGAGGAAGTAGATCGCGTGTATGCTGGAGAGATTGCGGCTGCGATAGGTTTAAAAGATACTTTTACCGGCGACACATTGTGTGATCCTTCTAATCAAGTGATTCTGGAATCGATTACTTTTCCTGAACCAGTAATTGCTGTTGCAGTTGAACCAAAAACAAGAGATGACCAGAATAAACTGGGAACTGCGCTACAAAAATTGGGAGAAGAAGATCCTACTTTTCGAGTTCGTTATGACGATGAAACTGGACAAACAGTCATTTCTGGGATGGGTGAACTGCATTTAGAAGTAATAGTAGATCGTATGCGTCGAGAATATAGTGTGGAAGCTAGTACTGGTAGGCCTCAAGTCTCTTATCGTGAAACTATTCGTAAACCTGCTAAATCGGAAGGTCGTTTTGTACGTCAATCTGGTGGACGAGGGCAATATGGACATTGTGTTTTAGAAGTTGAGCCACTTGAACCGGGAACAGGTTTCCAATTTGAAGATAAAACTGTGGGTGGTTCAATTCCAAGGGAATATATTTCTGCAGTACGACGAGGTGTTCAAGGGGCGCTTTCAAATGGTATCAAGGCCGGATACCCGGTTGTTGATGTAGGCGTTAGAGTTGTAGACGGTTCCTATCATGACGTAGATTCTTCAGAAATGGCCTTTGAAACAGCCGGTTCTATCGGTATGAGATCTGCTCTTGAAAAAGCAAATTCAGTGATTCTTGAGCCGATAATGAAATTGGAAGTTGTTTCTCCAGAAGATTATTATGGAGATGTTTTAGGTGACATAAATGCTAGACGGGGAATGGTCCAGCAAACTGAAACTAGAGGCAATACACAAGTAGTTAACGCCTTCATTCCATTAGGAGAAACTTTTGGATACTCAACTCAGTTAAGATCTTTGTCACAGGGAAGAGCAACTTATTCAATGGAATTTGATCACTATGAGCAAGTTCCTGAAAGAGTTGCAGAAGAAATAGCAAAAGGAACTGCCGCATCATAGATGTTTAGTTTCTTGAGGAAGTCGTAGGAGATCAAGTAGTGTCACAACAACGAATTCGAATAAAGCTTCGTTCTTTTGACCATAGGGTTCTTGATGCTTCTGCGCGTCAAATTGTTGAATCTGCTGAGCGTACAGGTGCTGTTGTTGCTGGTCCGGTTCCGTTACCTACGCGTATTAGAAAGTATTCAGTTATCCGTTCACCTTTTATTGATAAAGATTCTAGAGATCAATTCGAAACACGTACTCACAAAAGATTAATCGATATTTTGCAACCAACTTCACGAACAGTCGATACGCTGATGCGTTTGCAGTTGCCATCAGGCGTCGACATAGAAATTAAGCTGTAGGTGTTAAAGATGGCAATTACTCATCAAAACCCAGGTTTGATTGGAAGAAAAATAGGCATGATGACTGTATTTGATGCTTCTGGACGTGCAAGGGGTGTGACAGTTATTGAGGTTACTGGAAATCGTATTACTCAAATAAGGACACAAGATCGTGACGGCTACGAAGCTGTGCAAGTGGGAGCTCCTGGCAAACGCAATCGAATCAATAAACCCGAGCAAGGACATCTTCGTAAAAGTGAAACGGAATCATTAAGTGAACTTCGGGAGTTTCGTATATTGGGAAGTGATTCATTTGAGCTTGGTCAAGAAATAGGTGCTGATCAATTTGAATCTGGAACATATGTTAATGTCACAGGTGTTACGAAAGGTCGAGGCTTTGCTGGCGGGGTTCGCCGTTGGAATTTTAGAGGTGGTCCCAAAACTCATGGCCAATCAGATCGCCATCGAGCTCCCGGGTCAATTGGAGCAGGTACAACGCCTGGTCGTGTATGGAAAGGCCAGAAAATGGCTGGACATATGGGTAATAGGCGCCGTACATCGTTGAATTTACTGGTTGTTTATTCCGATCCAGAGAGACAACTAATTTTTGTTCAAGGCGCTGTGCCAGGGCCACGTAATGGTACAGTAATAATTGCCCAGGGTAGACGTAATCCACTTTTGGATTATGACCCTCCCGTATTTAATTTTGATCAATTAGTGGAGGGCGATATCGAATCTGATTTGCCAAGTGATGAAATTGATCAAGTTGAAGAATCTGTAGTTACAGAAGCAGACGATGTGGTACTTGAAGATGCGATTGAAGAATCTGTAGTTACAGAAGCAGACGATGTGGTACTTGAAGATGCAATCGAAGAGCCTTCTGATCCTTCTATTAAGGAGGACTCTGTATGAAATTGAAGGTTGTTGATGTAAAGGGAGCTGATATAGAGTCAATCGAAGTTGAAGATTCTGTGTTTGGCATTACTCCTAATGAACCTGTAGTGCATCAAGTATTAGTAGCTCAGTTAGCTGCAAGAAGAAGTGGCTCAGCAAATACTAAGACTCGTGGTGAGGTCAGAGGTTCAACGCGTAAGCTCCGTCGTCAAAAAGGACTTGGCATGGCAAGAGTTGGTTCTAATCGAACTCCTGTTCGTCGTGGTGGCGGTGTGGCATTTGGACCAAAACCTCGTAACTACACTCAGAGACTGCCTAGGAAAATGAAGCACTTAGCAATTTGTTCTGTATTGTCAGACAGAATTGTAAAAGAAAAAATTACAGTTGTTGATTCTATTGAATTAGACAAACCATCCACCAAGTCGATGATTAATATTTTTAATGAACTTGGCATTAGTGAATCGAGTCTGATTGTTACTGAAGGAATTGATCGGATAATTGTTCGATCTGCTAGAAATATTCCACACACTGGTGTTACACAAGCAGACATATTAAGTGTTATCGATATGCTTTCATTTGAACATATGCTGTTGACTGTTGATGCAGTTAGGCAGATAGAAAATCTGTGGGGTAAGGATAGCAAGGTTGGTACTTCTTCAGAGTCGGAAGGAGATGTTTAGATGGCTAAATCAATTCATCCATATGAAGTTCTCCGCCGTCCAGTAATTACTGAGAAAAGTACAATTTTGAGTGCTCAGGGAAAGTATGTTTTTGAAGTACATAAAGATGCTAATAAAAATCAAATTAAAACTGCAGTAGAACAGCTGTTTAATGTCACTGTAAGAGCTGTTAATACTTCTAATGAACGGGGTCGAAGACCACGTACACGTTATGGTAGGAGGGCCGGTAACCCACCGACTTATAAAAAAGCAATTGTTACTTTGGACAGTGACGACCAAATCGAATTTTTTGAAGGTGTATAATGCCAATACGTAATTTTCGACCAACTTCTCCTGGAAGGCGTAATTCGTCTGGTTTTACCTTTGAAGAAATTACAAAGAAAAAACCTGAAAAAAAATTACTTGTTTCGAAAAAACGTAGTTCAGGACGTGGGCATGGAAAGATTTCTGTTCGACGTCGTGGAGGCGGGCATAAAAGACAGATTCGAATTGTTGATTTTAAGAGAGAAAAAATAGGCGTTCCAGGCAACGTAGCTGCTATTGAATATGATCCAAATCGTAGCGCGAGGTTAGCATTAATTTTTTATGCTGATGGTGAAAAGCGTTATATCCTTGCTCCTGATGGTCTCAGTGTAGGAGCGCAAATTTTTGCCGGAAATGATGCTCCTATAGCAGTAGGTAACGCATTACCGCTTTCTCGAATTCCTATTGGTACACCCGTACATAATGTTGAAATGCAACCTGGCCGTGGTGGACAATTGGGACGTTCAGCAGGTGTCGATATAAGGCTTATGGCTCGCGATCAAGGATATGCACTTTTAAGGATGCCATCTGGTGAGATGCGTCAAGTACTTGAAGAGTGCTCTGCAACAATCGGGACTGTCGGTAATGCTGAGCATGGACAGATTAAGTTAGGGAAAGCCGGTAGAAATAGACATAGAGGCAGAAGGCCACAAGTTAGAGGCTCAGCAATGAATCCTGTAGATCACCCGCATGGCGGTGGTGAAGGGAAGGCTCCAGTTGGGATGGCTGGTCCAAAAACACCTTGGGGTAAACCCGCTTTAGGTTTTCGAACAAGGCGTAACAAGCAGACTAGTAAATATATAGTCCGTCGACGCGATCAAGGACGAAGGTAGGATTAATTATGTCACGATCTACTAAGAAAGGTCCTTTTGTGCATCCAAAATTGATGAAAAAAGTTCTTACTGTTCAAGCATCAGGGAAAAAAGAGGTGATTCGTACTTGGTCACGCTCATCGACTATTTTACCTGAAATGGTTGGCTTAACGATTGCTGTACATGACGGTCGTCGGCACATACCCGTTTTCTGTACAGAGAATATGGTGGGCCATAAATTAGGTGAATTTTCATTCACTCGAACTTTTAGAGGGCATCGTGGACGTAGTGAAAATACGTCTCGAGTGCGTTAGTTAGATAGTTTTGTAAGGAATTAGGGAAAAATGGAAGTTCGTGCATTAGCAACAGACCAACCAGTTTCACCGCAAAAAGTGCGATTGGTATTAGATCAAATTAAAGGTATGCCGGTACCTAAAGCGATGGCTTTGTTGGAATTTTTGCCACAACCTTCTGCTCGAATGGTCCGCAAACTTGTAGGTTCTGCAGCTGCTAATGCAGAAAATAATTTTGGTATTGATCCAGATGAATTGTTGGTGAAGACTGTTTCTGCTGGTGATGGTCGTATGTTGAAAAGGTTTAAAGCTCGTTCAAGAGGAAGGGCTGCGCCTCGATTGAAAAGATATTCACATATTGAGGTGATTTTAGAGGGAGGAGAGCTTTAATCATGGGAAGAAAAGTTCATCCTTACGGTTTCAGAGTAGGTATCTATAAAGATTGGCAATCTAAATGGTTCGCTGAAAAAAATTACACTGAGTTGGTGGCTGAAGATTTAAAACTGCGTAATTTAATTCTTGAAGAACAAACTGAGGCTGGTATCTCACAAGTTCTTGTAGATAGGAATGCTAATCAAATTACGCTGACGATCCGAACAGCAAAACCAGGTATTGTAATTGGCCGTGGAGGACAAAATGCTGAAGTTTTAAGAGAAAAACTTCAGGCTGCTACTGATAAAAGGATACGTTTAAATATTGAAGAAATTCGAGTAGCTGAACTCGATGCATACTTAGTTGCTCAATCCGTTGCTGATCAACTTGAAAGGCGAGTTGCATTTCGTCGTGCAATGAAACAAGGTGTCCAACGGACAATGCAGCGTGGTGCTTTAGGTTGTCGTATTAAAATTAGTGGACGCTTAGGTGGCTCTGAAATGTCTCGTGCTGAGCAAGAAATGCAAGGGCGCGTTCCATTACATACTTTGCGAGCAGATGTTGATTATGGTTTAGCCGAAGCGGAGACTACATTTGGCAAGATCGGTGTTAAGTGTTGGATTTATAAAGGTGATATCTCTGATGAAACCAACCCATTAGGCCTAATTAAGGTAGAGGGATCGGAATAAATCATGTTAATGCCAAGGCAAACGAAATACCGAAAACAGTTTCGTGGAAAAAGAAGAGGTAAGTCTTCTGTAGGTAATACAGTTGCCTTTGGTGAATACGGTCTTCAGGCACAAACAACTGCTTGGGTAGATGCTAGACAGATTGAAGCTGCACGTCGCGCGATCACTGGATCCTTAAGGAGGGGTGGTAAGGTTTGGATTCGAATATTTCCGGACAAACCAATAACCAAAAAACCCGTGGAAGTTCGTATGGGTAAAGGTAAAGGTGCAACTGATCGCTGGGTTGCGGTTGTAAAAAGAGGCAGAGTGATGTTTGAGGTAGCAGGTGTTCCTGAAGAAGCTGCTAGAGAGGCATTTCGTCGTGCTCATCATAAGTTGCCAGTTAATACAAAAGTAATTACACGTGAGGAGATGTTCTAGGATGGGATCTATTGACGTGCAAGAATTAAGAGAAAAAACAGATGAAGAATTAGTGCAAGATTTGGAAGAAGCACATCAGGCTTTGTTTAACTTGCGTTTCCAAGCTTCAACTAGACAACTTGAAGATGTTTCTCAAGTTAAGAGAGCTAGAAGGCAAATTGCAAGAATTAAAACTTTAATTAGAGAGCGTAATGATCTTTCTGATTCTGAAATTGGGACTGAAGAATAATAGAAGAGGAATATATGACGAGCGAAACTTCAGTAAATCGTAAATCACGTGTAGGGATGGTTGTATCTGACACTAATGATCAGACTATTGTTGTAGTTGTCGAACGAGCTGCACGCCACCGTATTTATCGTAAAGTGATCCGACAAACTAAGAAATATCATGTTCACGATCCTGAAAATACTGCAACGCGCGGTGACCTTGTTCGTATAGAAGANTGTCGACCCATAAGTAAACTAAAAAGATTCAGGTTGGTTGAAGTTTTGANCGAGAGAGAAGTTACGGAAATAGCTCCGTCTACTATCGGTCAGGNAATTGTGGAAGAGATTGAAAGCAGTGCCACGGTTANGGCAGAAGTTGATGATGAAGTAATTGATCAACCATCGAATTCTGTTGAAGAAAATAATATTGATGATAATGAAGAGGCAGAGGATAACTCATGATTCAACAAGAGTCTCGTGTAGCTGTCGTAGATAATACCGGTGCTCGAGAAGTGCTATGTATTCGTGTTCTTGGGGGCACTCGTCGTCGATATGCTCGTGTTGGCGATCAGATTGTAGCAACCGTTAAGGAAGCACAGCCCAATGGAATGGTAAGCAAAGGTGATGTTGTCAGAGCAGTTATAGTTCGTCAAAAACAACCNATGCGTCGTTCAGATGGTTCTAGTATTCGTTTTGATGAGAATGCTGTTGTTATTACCGATGTTGAAGGTAACCCACGTGGGACTAGGATTTTTGGTCCTGTTGCTCGTGAACTCCGTGACCGNAGATATATGCGTATTATTTCGTTAGCACCGGAGGTATTGTGATGTCAGCAAAAATTAAGAAAGACGACACAGTGCAAATATTAAGTGGNCGTGATAGAGGGCGACGTGGTGATGTACGACATATTATTAATAAAAAAGGGCGAGCTATTGTCAGTGGTTTGAATATAGTCAAACGCCATCGTAGATCAAGGTCTGCACAGGAAGCATCAGAGATTGTTGANATGGAAGCTCCTGTTGATTTGTCTAACCTTGGTTTGGTATGTCCAGTTTGTGATAAATCTACTCGTGTAGGATTCCGAAGATTGAATGATGATAGCAAAGTAAGATTCTGTAAACGCTGTGAAGAGTCGATAGACTAGGAAAGAAGCAGATATGACTATTGATAATCAGCTGCAGAGTGCTCCTCGGATGCGCATTAAACACCGTGATCAGGTGTCAGCACAATTAATTAATGAATTTAATTATGACAATCCCATGCGAGTTCCGACTCTTCAAAAAATTGCTGTGAATATGGGTTTAGGCGAAGCAATTGATAATGGTAACGCTATTGAATCTGCGACTAATGATTTAATGGCTATTACAGGGCAAAGACCATTTGTTCGAAGAGCTAAGCAAGCTATATCCAACTTTAAGTTACGTGAAGGGAATGTCATTGGACTTGCACTGACTCTGCGTGGAAGTCAGATGTGGGAATTTTACGATCGACTAGTTACTGCAGCATTACCTCGTGTTAGAGACTTCAGAGGAGTTTCTCCTAATGCTTTTGATGGGCATGGTAATTATTCTCTCGGTATAACAGAGCAACTGATTTTCCCGGAAGTTAATTTTGATACAAGTGATCGTGTTAGAGGTTTGCAATGCAACATTGTTACCACTGCACGATCAGATGAAGAAGGTAAGCGACTATTAGAGTTGTTAGGAATGCCTTTTAGCCGTTAGGGCTAAGGTTTGAGAGGTAGATAATTATGACAATGACAGATCCTCTAGCCGATATGTTCACACGAGTTCGCAATGCTGCGATGGCTCGTCATGAAACTGTGCGAATTCCAAATTCGAAGGTGAAGCATGCAGTTGCTCAAGTCCTACGTGATGAAGGTTTCATCAAGAAGATGGCTGAAATTGATGAAGGGTCTAGAAAGTATTTAGAACTTGAGATTACTTACGGTAATGATCGACAGGCAGTTCTAAGTGGTATTCGACGAGTTTCAAGGCCAGGGTTAAGGGTTTATGTGAACAAGCAAGAAATACCTCGAGTGTTTGGCGGTTTAGGCATTGCGGTGATGAGTACCTCTGAAGGNGTAATGTCAGGTCGTGAAGCATGGCGTCGAAAAATTGGTGGAGAGGTACTTTGTTATGTTTGGTAGGAGATTTTAGGATGTCACGAGTTGGTAGACAGCCAGTTGGTATACCTGAAAGTGTATCAGTTGCTTTTGATGATGGTTTGTGTGTTGTCAAAGGTCCTAAAGGTGAATTATCTTTTCGGATACATTCTTCTATTGGGGTGCAGGTGATGGAAGATCATATTGAAATTTCAAGATCTTCAGATGCTCCAGAGGAAAGATCTCTTCATGGTCTAACTCGTTCTTTGGTTGCAAATATGATTGAAGGTGTCACGGAAGGATTTCAAAAATCCTTAGANCTTCGTGGTACAGGTTATAGAGCTCAATTGCAGGGTCAGAATTTAATTATGACAGTAGGATTTTCCCACCCTGTAGAGTTAATTCCTTTAGAAGGAATAGTTTTTGAGGTTGAAACACCAACGTTAATTCATGTGATAGGAATCGATAAGCAAGTTGTCGGGCAGCAAGCTGCACTTATAAGACGTGTCAGACCACCAGAGCCATATCATGGTAAGGGTGTACGTTATGTTGGTGAATACGTTAGACAGAAAGCTGGAAAGGCTAAGGTATAGTTGATGGCTAAAAATAAAACATCAAACAATGCTCGTGTCCGACGTCATATACGTGTGCGAAAAAAACTTCGTGGTACTTCTAGTCGTCCGCGTTTGGCAGTGTTTCGCTCAAATCAACATATCTATGCTCAAGTTATTGATGATGACTCTGGTACTACTCTAGCTCATGCATCTGATCTTGAGCCATCTATAAGAAGTGAAAAAGGGACGAAATCTAGTCGTGCGACTCATGTAGGCCAGCTAGTTGCTGAACGTGCAAAATTAGCTGGAATTGAATCTGTTGTATTTGATCGCGGAGGATTTTTNTATACAGGACGTATCGCCGCTTTGGCTACTGCAGCACGTGAAGGAGGGTTGGAATTCTAATGACTCAAGATAATGAAGTTAGTGGGAATAACAATCGTAGTCGTAAAAATACTCGCTCTGGTAGAGAGAATAGACGACGTGATAGACGACGTGGTGAAGAGGAAGAAGACTCAGGATTTATAGAGAAGGTTGTTCACATTAATAGGGTGGCAAAAGTCGTCAAAGGTGGAAGACGTTTTTCCTTTACCGCAATTATCGTGGTAGGTGATGGTGCAGGATCTGTAGGGGTTGGAATGGGAAGAGCAAATGAAGTCCCTGAAGCAATTCGTAAAGGTGGTGTTATTGCTAAGAGAAATATGTTTAAAGTTGCAATGAATGACACCACGATTGCTCATGATTATGTAGCTCAATTTAAGTCTTCAAAAGTAGTGATGCACCCTGCATCTGCGGGGACAGGTTTAATTGCAGGAGGTGCAGTCCGCTCTGTTATGGAAGCCGCTGGGATTTCAGATGTGTTAACTAAATCATTAGGTTCTAATAATCCTGTTAANGTTGCTCAAGCTACTATTTCTGGATTAAAGGCTTTAAGAGATCCAGTAAAAGCTCGTGCTATGCGTAAGCAATTAGCTGAATCATAAATATAGACATAGGGTTATCATGGGAAAAATTAGAATAACTTGGAAAAAATCTTCGATAGGTTATGCCGGTGATCAAAAACGGACTATTAAGGCTTTAGGTCTAAAGAGATTAAATCATTATGTTGAACATGATGACTCACCTTCCGTTCTTGGAATGGTTCAAAAAGTTAAGCATCTAGTCGATATAGAAAAGGTGAGTTGATGNATCAACATACACTTCATCCTTCAAGTGGTTCGAAACATTCGCGTAAACGNCTTGGGCGTGGAAATGCTACTGGACAGGGTACTTACGCTGGACGTGGACTTAAAGGACAAAAAGCTCGAGGTTCTGTAAGACCAGGTTTTGAAGGTGGACAAATTCCATTAGTCCNTCGTGCACCACGATTACGTGGGTTCAGGAATTTTAGCCGTTTGGAATTTGAGGTAGTTAATCTGAACCAATTGTCAGAAAATTTTTCTCCAGACTCAATTGTTAATGGAGATGCATTAGCTAAAATTGGTTTAGTGAGTAAGCCAGATACTCTTTTTAANGTATTAGGTCGTGGTGAACTCTCAATTTCACTTTCAGTTGAAGCNCCTAGGCTCTCTAATTCTGCAAAGGATGCAATTACGGCAGCTGGTGGAAACTTTAAAGAGCTTTCTCCTGCTGTAAAACGTGTAAGAAATAGAATACATCGAAGAAAGCATGAAGCCGAAATCAGTGAGAATTCATCTGAAAATGGAGATGATGAAAATTGAGTAATAACGGCCAAAACTCTCAACGCCCCCAATTACTCCAGGCAGCAGCAGCAGCTTTCCAGCAGCCTGCAGTTAGATACAAAATACTTTTTACTTTAGGGATGTTGTTAATTTTTCGTTTTGTTGCTCATGTTCCGGTCCCAGGAGTGGATCGTGATGCCTTACAAAATACATTTGATAATAATGCCATTTTAGGGTTTTTGAATATTTTTTCTGGTGGTGCACTCGAAAATTTATCCGTTGCTGCTTTGGGTGTTTATCCATATATAACTGCAACAATTGTGATGCAGTTAGCAACACCAATGATTCCTAGGTTACAAGCACTTCAACAAGAAGGTGAAGCTGGAAGAAATAAAATACAGCAATATACACATTGGTTAACTGTGCCGCTAGCAGTTTTTCAAGGGTATGCTCAATTGGTCTTGATACAACAACTTGGTGGAATTACGAATATTGGATTTNNTGGTGGGAATGCTTTAACTACTTTAGCAACAATCATTTCTTTGGTAGCTGGGACTATGTTTTTGGTATGGCTAGGTGAGCTAATTTCCGAAAATGGTGTGGGGAATGGTATTTCATTGATTATTTTAGGAGGGATTGTTGCAGGTTTGCCTGGCTTAATCGGTCGAAATATTTTTACTGGTACGAGCGCAGCATTGAGTGGACTGTTTTTGCTTGCTTTTGTCGCTATTTCGGTTGTTGCCTTTATTGTGTTGTTTCAAGAAGCTCAAAGAAGGCTACCTGTACAGTATGCGCGATCTACTTTTAAAGGTGGTCGAATGTATAGGCAACAGGGTCAGTCATTTATTCCATTGCGTGTTAATACCGCAGGTATGATACCTATTATTTTTGCAACATCAATTATGATTTTCCCCCCTGTTGTTGCTCAGTTTGTTGCTCAAACTGTCGATATTTCATGGCTTGCATCAACTGCTGGATTTTTTCAAAATGCATTTTCACCAACAGCGATACTTTATTGGGCAGGGATATTTTTCTTAGTAGTCATATTTGCTTTTTTCTATACTATGGTAGTTTTTCAGCAACAAAATCTTGCTGAAAACCTTCAGAGACAAGGTGGNTTTATTCCAGGAATTAGACCNGGTAGGCCCACACAAGAATATATNACTCGAGTTCTTGTTCGTATTACGTGGGGTGGTGCGATCTTCTTAGGTATTGTTTCCATCACTCCATTTTTAGTGACTTCTTTAACAGGAGTACAAGCATTGACTATTAGTGCTGCGGGGTTATTGATAGTAGTGGGAGTTGTGCTAGATACTATGCGACAAATTGAAGCACAAATGATGATGCGTAATTACGAAGGATTTATTTCATAATGCAGTTAATCTTGTTNGGACTACCTGGAGTAGGGAAAGGCACACAGGCTAAAGTTCTAGCTAGTCATTTAGGCCTACTTCATATTTCTACTGGTGATATGTTCCGCGATGCTGCTGAAAAGAGAACATCTCTAGGTTTAAGTGCCCAGGAATATATGTCAAAAGGTCAGTTAGTTCCNGATGAAGTAACAATTAGCATGTTATTAGAACGTATCGTGGAAACTGATGCACAAAAAGGTATTATGCTTGACGGGTTTCCTAGAACGATCCCTCAGGCTAAGGCTTTAGATGCAGCACTTAAGAACCGTGNTTCTTTAATAAATGCAGTCCTGTATATACAAGTTCCTGAAAATGAGTTACTTGCAAGACTTACTGGCAGATGGACGTGTGGTGAGTGTGGAGAAATTTATCACACTCAAACCAATCCTCCTCAAAAAGAAAAATCATGTGATTTATGTGATGGAATGCTTGGTCAACGTGCCGATGATCAACCAGATACCGTTAGAGAGCGTCTAAATGCAAATCGTGAGTGGACAGAACAATTAGTTAATTATTACGAAGGTTTTTCTAAATTGCATTCGATTGATGGTACCGGTGAACCGGAAGAAATAACCGCACGATTGATATCAGTAATTGAAATGGTATCCGTAGCGAGATAGAAAGCCTATACTATTATGCCGATTGAACTGAAATCAGAAAAAGAATTAGATGGTATGAGGGCAGCTGGTCGCATTAATGGTGAAGTCAGAGCAATTTTGATGAAGGCAATAGAACCAGGTATAACTGGAAAAGAATTGGATGATTTGGCAACGTTTGAAATAGAAAAAAGAGGTGGAATTGTTACCTTCCGTGGGTATGCTCCGGGAGGCAAACCTCCATTTCCTGGAGCTATTTGTTATTCAGTTAATGAGGAATTAGTGCATGGTATACCTGGAGATCGATCTTTGGAAGCAGGCGATATTGTGAGTATAGACATGGGNGTTACTTATAATGGATGGGTCTCCGATGCAGCATTTACAAGTGCTGTTGGTGAAGTATCAGATGCTGCCAATGCATTAATTAATANTACTCGTCAAGCCTTACTATGTGGTATTGAAAGTGCTCGTATTGGTAATAGACTTGGAGATATTTCGAACGCTATCGAAAATTGNTCTCAAGATTATGGAATTGTTCGAGGCTATGGTGGTCATGGGATTGGTCGTGAAATGCATGAGCAACCTCATATTCCCAATTATGGTCGTAAGGGTAGCGGTATTGAACTTATGGAAGGTATGGTCTTTGCTTTAGAGCCAATGTTATCTGTCGGTAATCCAGAAACAATTGAACTGCAAGACCAATGGACTGTTGCTATGCAGGATGGCTCCTTAGGGGCACACTGGGAAGAAACAGTTGCGATCACTAGTGAAGGACCGGAGGTACTTACTCAAATTATTGAGTAGGTCGATAAGATGGCAAAAAAATCAAAAAATAAAGAAAACCCTCCTAGTGGCTCTGAAAATCGTAAAGAAAAGNAAGTAATTGAAGTTGAGGGATTAGTAAAAGAAGCACTCCCTAATGCAATGTTTGATGTCGAACTTCCAAATGGACATCATGTTCTAGCAGGGATATCAGGAAGGATGCGAATGAATTATATTCGTATCCTCCTAGGAGATCGTGTTTTAGTTGAATTAAGTCCTTATGATTTAACTCGAGGACGGATAACTTATCGCTTCCGATAGCGAGGAGAAAAATATGAAAGTACGTGCGTCGCTGCGAAGTGCGAAAGTGCGAGACAAAAATTGTCAGATTGTTAAACGTAAAGGGAANCTTTATGTAATTAATAAAAGGAATCCACGTTTTAAGGTANGACANGGATAANTTAAGNTATTTGGAGTTTATATGGCACGTATNGGCGGAGTAGATATNCCTCGNGATAAACAAATTCAGTTTTCTCTTCCTTATGTATATGGNATAGGNAGNGCAACNGCTNTTAAGATTTGTGAACAAACAAGTATTGCACCCAGANGCANTAGTTAGNGATTTGACAGAAGATGAAGTTCTTAGAATNCGAGCNATAGTTGAAGGTGAAATGACANTTGAAGGTGANCTTCGTCGTGANATTCGTCAAAATTTACAGAGACTTATAGAGATTAATTCNTANAGAGGTCANAGNCATCGCCGNAGNTTGCCATTAAGAGGNCANAGAACAAAGACNAANGCTAGNACAAGAAGAGGTTCNCGTAGAATAGTTTCAGGNAANAAGAANGTGGCTAGNAAATAGTCTCTTTCANNGAGGANTTTTATGGGTCGTGCTCAAGGACGAGGCCGNCGTAGGANATTAAAAAANGTTCCNAGNGGAATAGCTTTTATAAAGTCNACNTTTAATAACACAATGGTGACTATTACTGATCCGAANGGTAATGCNATTNCCTGGAGNAGTGGNGGTACAGCNGGNTTTACTGGATCTCGAAANAGTACTCCATANGCNGCNCAACTNGCTGCTGAANCTGNAGCTGANAGTGCAATGGAACATGGTGTNCGTGAAGTTTCAGTNCAAGTAAATGGNCCTGGNCCNGGNAGAGANGCTGCTATTCGAGCNTTGCAAGCNTCAGGTATTCGTATTTCAGCAATNAGAGACGTTACACCGATCCCTCATAATGGNGTTCGTGCTCGTCGTCGACCTCGGAATTNATTGGGNGTAAATTATGGCACGATANACAGGNCCTAAATGGAGAAAATCTCGNCGTTATGGTGCTGATCTNTGGGGTAATCCAAAATCAATGCGGCGAGCTTATCCACCTGGGCCAAGACCTATACGAAGAAGAAAAATTTCTGATCGTGGGCAACAGTTAATTGAAAAGCAAAAGGTTCGTTTTGCATATGGATTGATGGAGAAACAATTTCGACGTTTGTACGAGCATGCCTCTAGAAGATCAGGTGTAACAGGTGATAATCTGATGCAAATGCTCGAAGAGCGTTTGGATAATATTGTTTTTCGAATGGGATTTGCAGAGACTAGACCACAGGCACGTCAGTTGGTGACACATGGTCATATCTCAGTAAATGGTGCGAAGTTAGATGTTCCTAGTGCACGTGTAAGAATTGGTCAAGAAATAGGATTTACAGAACGTGGTGAGCGATCTGAATACCATTCTATTTTAAAAGAGCAGATTGGTGCACGTGATATTCCAGGCTGGATAGATCTGGATCGTGAATCATTGAAAGGTCGTATGATTTCACAACCTGGAATGGGTGATTGGGATTCTCATTTTGTACCGAGTGCTGTAGTTGAGTATTATTCTCGCTAATTTAAGATTTGTAATGCTGGAGTTCTCATAGGAGGACTGTGGGAAAGAGGTGACTCTTGTTTGATTTACTAAAACCTGAAATACGAGTTGAATCTGAAGGATTGGACTACGTACACATAGTTGCTGAACCGTTAGAAAAAGGGTTTGGTAATACTGTAGGTAATGCCCTTCGACGTGTTTTATTGGCTTCATTGCCAGGAGCGGCTATAACTTCAGTCCGTATTGATGGAATTGATCATGAATTTTCCACTAAAGATGGAATGAAAGAAGATATGACAGAATTTCTTCTTAATCTAAAAGAAGTGCGTCTCCGCGCATTCTCTGATAGACCTGCCAGACTTTTTTTGGAAGTTTCTGGTGAAGGCCCCATTACTGCTGGTCAAATTGAGGTAACTGCTGATTATGAGATAGTAAATCCTGATTTTGTTCTAGCTAATTTAGAAGGTGCAGATACATCTTTAGTTGCTGATTTAAATGTTGAAACTGGTCGTGGATATGTTCCTGCGACAGTTTCTGAAGGCTTACCTATTGGAATGATTCCTGTTGATGCGATTTTTACACCTATCCGAAGAGTCAACTTCCGTGTTTCTAATACTAGAGTTGGTCAAGATACAAATTACGATCGTTTAGACTTAGAAATTTGGACTGATGGCACTATGGATGGCCAGCAAGCTGTTACACATGCCTCAGATATACTGCGAGAACAATTTTCCACATTCCAATTGCTAATTACTCCTGTTGAAGAAGAAGTTATTGAAATAGAAGAACCTGTAGAACCAGATAGGACTGAAATGCCTATTGAGCAGCTACAGCTATCAGTTCGGGCTTATAATTGTCTAAGAAGATCTGGCTTAATGACTGTTGCAATGGTTTTAGAAAAGTCTGAGGAAGAATTATTAGCTCTTAGAAATTTTGGTGAGAAATCATATTTCGAGCTACGTGATAAGCTAATTAATTCTGGTTTCCCACCTCCACGTATCGATTCATATAGAGATCGAAATGATAGTTGGGAAGATCCGGCGACCCCAATTGGTATTGATAATTCTTCTACTTCTGCATCAGAGAATGTTGCAAACACTAACACTGATGAAGTGGGTGCCTTAGGTGCAGCATTAGTTGAGGCCTTGAAGCAAGCTGGTCGCGAATCAGATAACTAAGCGATTGTATTTTAGGTTGTTGAGGAGGTAGACATGAGGCATAGACGAGGTGGAAGACGTTTTGATATGCCTACATCTCAAAGGCGTGCGATGTTCAGAAACTTAACTACGGACGTTTTACGAGATGGTTATGTGCAGACTACGGAAGCACGTGCTAAAGAATTAAGATCTTTTGTCGAGAAAATGATTACATTAGGCAAGCGTGGTTCTTTACACGATCGTCGTCGTGCACTTGCGTTTGTTTATGATCCAGATGTTGTAGCTACAGTATTTAGCGAACTTGCTGAACGATATTCAGAACGACCTGGTGGATATACACGAGTAATAAAGCTTGGTCGTCGTAAAGGTGATGGTTCTCGTATTGCAAGAATTGAATTGGTTTGAGGGGAGCGAATGTGGCATTACGACGCGTAGCCTTGCAGTTGGAGTACGATGGAACGTTATTTTCAGGATCTCAATTACAAAAAGGGCTGAGGACAATTCAAGGCGAACTAGAACAAGCATGGTGGAATTTTACTAATGAACGTTCTAGAGCAAACTTTGCTGGCCGTACCGATTCAGGTGTTCATGCATTGGGTCAGGTTGCAACCTTTGAGACAGAGAAAAAATACGATATGCAAAGCTCGATTTCAGCATTGAATCATTTTTTACCTGAAGATATAGCTGTTCTTTCTATGATTGATATTCCATTGAAGATGGATATTAGGCGCCATGCAAGGTCTCGAATTTATCGATATAAAATTAAGGATGGAGGAGTACGGTCACCTATCAACAGAGGTTATATGTGGTTTCGGCAACAAACTCTTGATGTATCTTCTATGACCAAAGCTGCTAGCGCACTACCACTTTGTGAATATGACTGGTCGGCTTTTGGGGGGCCTGTGCCTGAAGGGTATTCTACAATTCGAAAATTGTATGGTTATGATGTGAAAAGAGTTGCCCCTAATCAAGTGTCCGTTACCGTTGAAGCTAGTGGTTTTCTTCCTCATCAGGTGAGAAGAATGGTGGGAGCTTTAGAAAAAGTAGGTTGTGGCGCAATTACGCCTCAACAATATGTTGGTTTTTTAGATCAAGGTCCCGGAAGTGCAGGTCCGACTGCACCAGCCCATGGATTAACCTTATTAGACGTTAAGTATGAATCATCAATAATTGATTGGGATAATAATAAAAACAGGGATGTATTATGACTTCTAAAACTTTTAGGCTTAGCGGCAAATCCATGGATAGGAGTTGGCGCCTTATTGATGCAAAAGGTATACCTCTTGGTAGAATTGCAAGTGAAGCTGCAAAATTATTGTTAGGTAAACATAAACCAAATTATGAACCTTTCTTACCAATGGGAGATTTTGTCGTAATAATCAATACTGATGAAATTGTAGTTACTGGTACAAAAACAAGAGACAAAACTTACTATCGGCATTCAGGGTATCCAGGCGGATTACGTGCGAGATCATTTTCAGAGCAAATGGAAAGAGATTCTACAAAAGTTGTCGAACAAGCCATTAAGGGTATGCTTCCTCATAACGCACGAGGTAGAGAGCTTTTCCGTCATTTGAATGTCTATTCTGGAGGAGATCACCCTCATCAAGCACAGCTTAATGAGGGTACTGGTGAAAGAGCCAGAAAAAGAGTTCGCCAGGAAAATAATGTTGTTACAGAGTCTGTTGATTCAACTACAGTAATAAAAACAGATGAAGAAAAAATAGTGGTTGGTGATAGACTGACAGGCTCATTAAATAGATATAAGCGTGCAGAATTAGATACGGAAGCTAAAAGAATTGGGATAGATATTTTAACAGGCTGGAAAAAAGGTGATGTAGTATCTGCAATTAATGAATATTATGAGCAGCACCCCCAGATAGTTGAGGATTAATATGACTACTGAGCAAAGATACTTTTATGGATTAGGACGTCGCAAATCTGCAATTGCACGAGTTCGCCTTTATCCCGGTGAGGGAACAGTTGTAGTAAATGGTAAACCAATGGAAGAAGTTATTCCTCGTGAGTCTTTACGTAATGAGATTCTGCGTCCTTTAGTAGCAACTGATAATGTAAACAACTTTAATATTCAAGTACGTGTTGAAGGCGGTGGTGTTTCAGGTTGGGCTGGTGCTATAAGTCATGGAGTTTCACGCGCACTTGTTGTTTATAATGACACTAATAAGGCGCTTTTACGTGCAGAAGGTTTACTTACTCGAGATGCACGGGTTAAGGAACGTAAAAAACCTGGACTGAAGCGTGCTCGAAAAGCTCCACAATTTACAAAACGATAGTGATTTAATCTTGAAAATTATTATTAAATAATAATTTTTGACCTTCATCCAAGGCCCTTTTTACAAGATTGCTATTTGGCATCTCGGCATAAATCCTTATTAATGGTTCAGTGCCACTAATTCTGATTAATAGCCACCAATCATCGGTAAGTGTGAATCTGTAACCATCTGGATTGTCTTTTTTTAGTATTTTGAATCCTGCGATATCATTGGGTTGCATATTTTCTAGACGATCAAGTATTTCATCTCTTCTTGTATTGTCGAATGGTATGTCGAGGCGATGGTAGGAGTGGGGACCTACTATTTTGTATAACTCACTCAGTAAATCAGAAATTTTTTCACCTGTACTTGTAATTAAATCAAGGATAATTAATCCTGCTAGTATTCCATCTCGCTCTGGAATATGGCCAATAAAAGCTGCACCTCCTGATTCCTCTCCAGCTAGTAATGCCTTGGTTTCTAGCATTTTTTGACTTAAGTGTTTGAAACCAACAGGAGTTTCGAATACTGGAGAATTATATTTTTCTCCTAATTTATCGATCATCCGACTCATCGTGACTGACCTTATGAGAGGACCTTGTAGTTCCTTAATTTCAAAATAGTAGTAAACCAGCAGAGCGAAAGCTTCTAATTGATTGATAAAATTACCTTTGTCGTCGATGATGCCAAATCTGTCACCATCTCCATCAGTTGATAAACAAACATCATATTCGTTATTATGCATCAGTTTAAAAGAGTCTGTTAAATTTTGCGCTATAGGTTCAGGTGCGTGTAATGAAGGGAAAGATGGATTGATATCCCCATGAATTTCAGTGGGTACAATTGTAGATTTTTCTAAGATTTTTAACATCCAACCTTGCGCAGAACCATGCATGGGGTCTATTAGAATTCTTAAGTTTGAATGTTTTATAGATTCTATATTTACCAAATTTTCTAAGTTTTTTATATAAGAAGGTTGGGGGTCGTACCATCTAATGAGACCTTCAGAAAGATTTTTCTCGAATAGTTCACGTTCATTTACATCAAAAATTCGTGAATCGTCGATATAAGATTCTATTATTGCGGTTTCGCTATCAGGGAAACTAATGCCTTCACTGGTTTTTATTTTTATTCCATTCCAATTAAAGGGGTTATGGCTAGAAGTAACCATTACGCCTGCGTCTGCTCCCAATTCTGTGATGCAATATGACAGCGCTGGAGTTGGTACAAAAGATGATGTCATTGTCACGGGAATGTTGTTTTGCGCAATTATAACAGCAACTGTTTTTGCGAATTCAAAAGATAGAAAACGTGTGTCATAACCTACCACAACATTCGAAATGAGTTGTTCTTTAGATAAGTACTTAACTAGTGCTTGTGTTAAAAGTCTTACGTTAGTAAAAGTGAAATCTTCACCTATTATTGCTCGCCAACCATCTGTTCCAAAACGTATTGTTGACAACAATCACCTCTAATTCAACAGGTGTTTTAGAGACGCTGCAACTGAAATATCTTCCCAAGGAAGATTTAGATCAGATCTTCCAAAGTGACCGTATGATGCAGTTTGTAGATATAAAGGTCTTTGAAGCTTGAACCTATCAATTATTGCTGCGGGTCTGAGGTCGAATTGTTCACTTATTAATTTTGTTATTTTTTCACGTGAGATTGTTTCAGTACCAAAAGTTTCAAAATCGATTGAAGTAGGTTGTGCCATACCAATTGCATATGAAATTTGTACTTCGAAGCGCTCTGCAATTTTTGCTGCCACAATATTTTTTGCAAGATGTCGTGCAGCATATGCCGCAGATCGGTCTACTTTGGAGGGATCTTTTCCACTGAATGCTCCCCCCCCATGCCTTGCAACTCCTCCGTAAGTATCAACGATAATTTTTCTTCCTGTCAGACCTGCATCGCCTAAAGGTCCACCTGTGACGAACCTTCCAGTGGGATTGATAAATATTTTTGTGTTTTTGTCCATTAGTTCAGGTGGGCAGATTGGAGTTACAACATATTTTAATAAATCATCTCGTAATAACTGATCACTAACAGATGGTAAATGTTGGGAAGAAATTACTATTGCAGAGATATGTTTAGGTTTCCCGTAGCTATATTCGATTGTCACCTGTGCTTTTCCATCTGGGCATAGATAAGGCAAAATCGCAGCATGGCGCAATTCTGATAATTTTTTTGTTATTTGATGTGATAGTGAAATAGTTAATGGCATTAAATCAGGCGTTTCAATACAAGCAAATCCGATCATCATCCCCTGATCTCCAGCACCTGCTAAATTGTAGGGATCAGACTCTAAGGTTTGATTTCTTACTTCGAAGGACTTGTTAACTCCGATTGCTATGTCTGGTGATTGTTCTTTAAGTTTTATGGTTATATCACAGGTATTGCCATTGATACCTATTGATTCGTCTGTATAACCGATATCTACTATTGTTTTGCGGACAATTTTTTCTATATTGACCTTGGCATTACTTGTGATTTCGCCCATTACGAAAACAGCATTTTTAGTAGTAGCAGTCTCACATGCGACTCTTGCTGAAGGATCATTTTTTATAAATTCATCCAAAATTGCGTCTGAAATTTGATCGCATAATTTATCAGGATGTCCTTCTGTTACGGATTCACTTGTAAAGAGTAAAGATGGTGCAGTCATAAAAGTGATGCTCAAATTAGGATAATCCTTTCGAAATTGAATACAATTTTAAGTACCCAGAGTCCATGAATTCAGATAATTTTCTTGTTCTTCAGTTAGACTGTCTATGTTAATTCCCATAGCATCAAGTTTCAGTTTTGCTATTTCATCATCTATTGCAGAAGGAACTTCGTAAACATTTGGTTTTAATTTCTTGTGCTCTTGTGCCATATATTCCAAACTTAATGCTTGATTTGCAAAAGACATATCCATGACTGAGGCAGGATGACCTTCAGCCGCGCCAAGATTAACTAAACGTCCCTCTGCTAAAACAATTAATTGTCTTCCATCTGGGAGAGTATATTCTTCCATGAATTCGCTTAATTTATGTTTTGATTCAGAAATGTTATTTAAGACTGGTAAATTTATTTCTGAATCAAAATGTCCTGAATTCGCAAGTATTGCTCCAGATTTCATCAATTGAAATGAACTATAGTCCAACACATTAATATCACCTGTAACTGTTACAAAAATATCTCCTTCTTGTGCTGCATTGTGCATCGGAAGTACTTGGAAACCATCCATGACTGCTTCTAATGCACGTAAAGGATTAACTTCAGTTATAATTACGCGTGCCCCCATTCCCTTACCTCTTAGGGCAAGGCCTTTTCCACACCATCCATACCCAGAAACTACTAAAGTTTTTCCAGCAAGCAATATATTGGTTGCGCGAATTATCCCATCTAATGTTGACTGACCAGTACCATATCGATTATCAAAAAAATGCTTAGTATTTGCATCATTTACTGCAATTATGGGGTAACGAAGATTTCCTTCACTTGCCAAAGCTCTTAGCCGTATTACACCTGTAGTCGTTTCTTCAGTACCTCCAACTACACCAACACTTTCTTTTGGATCTTTTGAATGTAATAAAGCTACTAGATCAGCTCCATCATCCATTGTAAGTTGAGGCTTGAAATCTAATATTTTCTCGAGGTGTTGATGGTAAGTATCATTATCCTCTCCTCTAATAGCATATGTCGGGACATCGTACTCCAGGCTAAGAGCAGCTGCGATGTCGTCTTGTGTGGACAAGGGATTTGAAGCTGCCAATTGTATATCTGCACCAGCCGCCTTAAGAGTAATCATTAAATTCGCAGTTTCAGAGGTAACATGTAGACATCCAGCGATACGAATATTTTTTAATGGTAGTTCTGTTTGAAATCTATTTCTAATTTTTTGGAGAACTGGCATTTCTCTAGCTGCCCAATTAATTCTTTGAATTCCTTGGTCGATCAATGATGGATCTTTGATATCGCCCTGATAGGATTTGCTATTCATTACGGCCTCCTTCGCTGACGTCCTTAACTGCCATACTATTATTAGCTATTATTTAGGGGAACCAAGAATGTTGATTTGGACTTTAGATAAGTATGACCTTTTCGTTTAGCCAATTGTCGACGAATATTCACTCTTAATCCAATAGAATCTTTCCTTTTTAATTTTGCTTCTGTCACATAAGATTTAAAACGAAATCCTAATTTTTTATAAGCTAGCACAGCGGGCTTATTTTCAGGGTCCACACTTAGAATTACATCAGTACAACCGTAGTCTAGTAGTTGTTGTGTAATGGCAGAGGTAATATTCGTAGCATAGCCTTTCCCGCGAAAATTGAAATCTGTAAAGATGTTACCGACTACAGCAATTTGTTGATTAGGTGCGACCACATGAGATCCGCCAGCTGCTACAAGGATTCCATTGTTGAATATTCCAAAATATACAGCCTGTTCTACAGTTTTAGATTGTGAAAAATATGGTCCCCCGCCTGGTAAATATAGATTATTGAGTGCATTAATGTGCGTACCTGATAATCTTTCAACTTGTCCATTTTGAGGTGAAAAATGTTGAGGGTTCACCATCATTCTTTGCAAATAAGTTATTTTTTCGACGTGATAATATTTTCTCAAAATTGGCAGATGTTCTTCAGCTCCTGTTACCAAATACGAATGTCTATTTCCGGGATAAATGGAAAGGATTGCAGAGATTGCCTTAGAATCCCCAATCGTAATTGATGTGTTTCCTAATCCAGTAGAATGCATAACTATACCTCTACTGTTTGTACTTTCTGATAAATAGAATTTTGATTTTTCGAATAGCTCTTTTTCTAAGTGTCCTAGTGCATAGGCTGAAAATGAACGGTCATTTGATATTTCTGACTCTATTTCGCGTAAACTAGTCATATTACGAATGTGATAATACTCATCAAATAAGGTCGATTCACTACCAGTAGAGTCCATTTTGGATGACGTGCTCTTTCTTAATTTTGTTGTCAGTAAAAATTATTTAGGTGTACACAATGTTATATTAATTATTGCGTAATGTGAGTTATTGACTATTTTACATATTGAACGATTATTGCTGTGTAATCACGCAAAATTTTGTTTTGGGAGTAACTATTATTACAAATTCGTTTTTGAAGGATCCTTTTGCTGATATTGCTCAATTTTATGACCTAGATTTAGATGGATACGTGGATGATCTTTTCTTTTATAGGCAGTTTGTACAAGATTACTCTGGAAGTGTACTTGAGCTAGGGTGTGGTACAGGACGTGTCTTAGAGGCGTTGATAGATCTTGATGTAAATTTGGTAGGGATTGATAATAGTGTATCTATGCTGGAAATCGCTAAAAATCGACTTGCTAATATCGATCTTGAATTGCACTTAGCTGAGTTTAAAAATTTCCGATTTAAAGAAAAATTTTCTGTCATTTTAATTCCTTTAGGTGGGCTTCAACATGTAGTTGATATAGAAGATGTTGTTTTAATTTTTAAAAATATCAAACAGCACTTAAACAAAAATGGTCGTCTAATTATTGATATCGAAAGCACCAACCCAGAACTTTCTGTTGCAGGAATACAACCGGTATTGGAACACTGGACAAGGGAGTATGTTAAGAATGATCTAACATATCAAGTCACTAAATGGGTGAGTGTTGTTAATGATCCGGTGCATTCTTTGCGGGATGTAACTTGGCATTTTGATACACAAGAAGCTAGTGGTTATCTTAGAAGAATGAGTACACAGTTTGAGTTACGTTCCTTCAGTTTTTCTGAGCTAAGCCTTGTAGCCCAGATGGCAGGCTTAAAGATTGAAAATGTTTGGGGCGATTATGATTATGGAGTTTTTTGTGAGGAATCGGAGAGGATGATTCTAGTCTTTTCTAACGATATTTAGATTTTTCGGAGGGTTTTTTAATTGAGTGTTATTGCTGTTGATGGGATGGGAGGTGATGCTGCACCTGAATCTGCTGTTGCAGGTGCTTTATTAGCTGCTAATGAAGGTGTTCAGATTATATTGATTGGCAATCAACGCATATTGGAACAAGAAATAAATAAGTTGGGAGATTTTCCTAGCTCATTAGAGATAGTACATGCTTCTGATGTAATTACTATGGAAGAACATGTGGGCATGCAGATACGTAATCGTACAGAATCTTCAATATGGACTGGAATGGACTTGGTAAAAAGTAAAAAAGCTGATGCATTTGTTTCGATGGGTAATACAGGTGCAATGTTGGCTGCAGCTCTTCTTCACCTAGGAAGACTTCCAGGAGTAGAACGTCCTGGACTTGCAATAGTTTTGCCTACGCCAGGTGGGCCATCTTTATTGATTGATGGAGGTGCTAATGCTGAATCGCGAGCATCACATTTAGTTCAATTTGCTGATATGGGTACAGTATATATGAAAATGATTCATGGATTTGATTCACCTAAAGTTGGTCTTTTGTCTATTGGTGAGGAAGCCTCAAAAGGTTCAACTCTCATTCAGGAAGCTTATGCAAAGTTAGAAAATGATTCATTTATAAATTTTGTGGGTAACATCGAAGGACGTGACATAGTAACGGGATCTTGCCAAGTAATTGTCACAGATGGTTTTACTGGGAATAATGCCCTAAAAATTATGGAAGGGACAGTTTCTATGATGTTTGATGTCATGAGGTCAACAGCTCGTAAATCTTTTCGTTCTCGTCTAGGAGGAGCTTTACTTTTACCAGCTCTTCGTGAAGTACGATCTAATTTGGATTATCGTAGATATGGTGCTGCACCTTTATTAGGTGTGGAGGGAGCAGTTTTCATTGGCCATGGTCGTGGTGATGCTATCGCAGTCAGTAATGCGATAATAAATGCCGCCCAAACAGATCAATTAGGTATACACCAGCAAGTTCAATCAATAATTTCTTCGCGATATACTTAATTATATTTGTTTATAAGTTAAAACTGGCCAACAAGTGCTACGTTGCGTACTATATTATACTAGTAAGAGAAGAGAGAGCGGGTGAAAAATGGCACATCCTACGGATACTACAGATTCAACATTTGAAGTTGATGTTTTAAATTCTGAACTACCTGTTTTGGTAGATTTTTGGGCTCCCTGGTGTGGACCTTGCAGGATGGTGGCTCCAGTTGTAGAAGAATTATCTGATGACTACGATGGACAAGTTAAATTTGTGAAGCTAAATACTGATGAGAATCCTCAAGTATCAGGTAAGTATGGAATTCGTTCTATCCCAACATTATTACTTTTCAAAGGTGGTGAAAATGTTGGTCAAGTTATAGGATTTCGTCCAAAAAGTGAACTTGCCAAGCATATAGATGCGGTACTCTAAATAACATTTTTCGGATTTTGATTTTCAGTTTGATCGGAGTCTTCACTGGCTCGCTGTCCTTTTTTAAGTGACCTACCTTGTTTTTCTTCAAGCTTTCCTAAAGCCCTACCTTTACTAGGGTCTGGGTCTTTGCGATGACCATAAGCTTCTCGGCCTTCATGATCTTCTGGTAAATGTTCTGTGACGGGAAGACCTTCCTCGTCGCAAAAGAGTAGTCAGTGGCAATATTTCCATCTCTGCATTTCTTCACAAGGGCAAATCCAAAATTTCTTTTCGATCTCTTCTTCCTTGTCTTCAAAAAACATACATGGGCAAAGAGGTCGTCCTACCTCATCAATATTTTTTGCTAAACCGATTACTAGAAATTCTGTAATCTCAGATTGTGGGTGTAAAAAGCTACCACTTTTTTCTGCAAAATTATTAACAAACTTGCGCATCTTATTGATATTGTCTGGTGAAGCTTGCGAAAGATCGTCTTCTGAAGGTTGTTCGATTGTCAATTTTTTTACCTGCTCTTATATAATTATCTTTATGCATAATAATACATGATTAGTGATACTCCAATTCCTAATCTATAAGTATGATGTGTGTGGGAGTGGATAGTGCCTGGTGGTGTTCGCGGTCTTCAAAACCGTTGCGGGGCTACGTCGTAGTCCTGGGTGGGTTCGACTCCCACGCACTCCCGCCAACTAGTGATTATTTTGAATCTGAGGTGTTGAATGAGTGAAGAAAAATCAGGAGATTCCAGATCATTTCGAGACACGATGGGAATTTTTGCTACAGGAGTGACTGTTGTTACTCTAGAATCTAAAGAGCTATATGGAATGACTGCCAATGCATTTTCTTCATTATCCTTAGATCCACCATTGCTATTAATTTGTGTTGCCAAAACTGCTTCAATGCATGAAGCACTATCGGAGACGAGTTCATTTGCAGTTAACATACTGGGTGAAAATCAAGAAGGCATTTCTACTCTATTTGCCAAACATGGACGAATGGAAGAGCCTCTTGGCGGAACTCCTTATCATGCGGGTATTTTAGGGACTCCTATTTTAGATGATTGCGTAGCATTTGCTGAATGTAAGGTGCGTGATCAATTTCCTGGTGGAGATCATACTATAGTTGTGGGTGAGGTTGTCGATTTTTCCTCAAATGACTCATCTGTTGATCCGCTTTTATTTTTCAAAGGTCGATATCGAAAACTTGCGAAGGAAGCTGAATAGCAGTATTTTATTTTGTTTATTAGTAGCATAATGGGATCTCTTGCTAACTAAATGTTACGATCATTTCATTGATAGTGATTTACATGGTGGGTGTAGCTTAGTGGTTAAAGCGCCTGGTTGTGGCCCAGGAGACCGTGGGTTCAAATCCCATCATCCACCCCATTTATGAGTGTCTATGTCAAAAAGAATTTATTTTTTAATAACTATTATTGCGTGTCTTGGTTTATCTTGTTTTGTCGATAGAGAAGATTCAAAAGATTTATCAAATTTTTCCAATGGATCTGATCAATATTTTCGTTTGTTTGAAGGTAGTGATACAGACAGTCAGGTATTTTATTTTGAAAAAAGCTTACCTCCGTACTTATCATATTTATTAAACTCAACAACTTATCAAACTCGTGAAGAACCTATGGCGCTCCCTGTTCACCCAGAAGGAGAATTATTAACTTCCTATCATGTCTTAAAGCAGAATGGTTCACATGTAGTATGGTTAATTTTCGATGTTCTTGATAATGCTGTAAGAGTTGAAGAGGATATTCAAAAGCAATTGAATATTAGTCCATGGCAATTGGACGGTGGACAATCAAGCAGTACTTTTTCGGTTGTTTCCTTTAGGAATACTGAAAGTCCAGCTATTACAGGTTTAGCGACCATACAGGCTTTACCTCCCACATTAAAGATTGATATGGAAATCTTACGTGATAAGGAATCAGTTTTGGTGGAATTCCCTCGTGGAAGCATTGCACCATTTCTCAGTTTGACTTACGAAGAAGAAGGTAATGCGCTAGTCGTAACAGATTCGGGATATCATGCCAACTTGATTAATGGTGACATAATTGCATCAATTGAAGGTAATAAAATTGAATCAATAAATGATCTTGATAATGTTATGGCCAATTTAGATGAAATTACTTCTGCAAAATCATCCGTAATGTATCGGTTAGATATTGAATCGGATATGGAATTTGATATAAGAACAACAGTACAATCCATATCACGCCCTATTCCTAAAAAATTTCCTGCTAAATTTCTTTTTCTAGAAGGTTCAGTGGTTACCGATCTTAATTGGTCTGTAGATCAAGGCGCTACAAATTTTCAAAGTTCATTACAGTCTAATGAGACAGTCTCGGCAATAGCAGATTTGTACCGCGAGTTACTAAATACTCAAGGATGGGAATTGGTTGAAGATATGTCTCGAGAATCATCTAGTTTATTAGGTTTTCAAAATACTAATTTAGGTTATAACGGTATTCTCTCAATTGAACCTGATGTCGATAAGGAGAATATTACAATCGTGTCAATTAGAATTGAGAGTAGCAATTAAATTAAAAATTATTTAAATTTTATAAAACGATCACCAGATTTTTGTAATTGGCGTGAAAGTATTTTCCGTAGGAAATGTCGAGTTGATTCAGTAGGTCAGTGTGTTTACTGCAATTTCCGATTTTGTGAGAGTCATGGGGTAGTCGGCCCAAACTATTTAGAAGTTTGTAATAGAAATGGATGTTTGGCTAAAAAAACAGATGTAGAAATGCATTTGCAATGGAAGCTTCGAGTAAAAGTTGCGAATGAAGAACAAATTTGTGCTATTGAGAATTGTGATTCAGTTATGGAAATACAATGTAATAGGTGTCAGTATCTTTTTTGTAAATTGCATTTGAAAATTGCGGATATCATAGAATTTGGGATGGGCAATTCTCAAAAAATATCAGCAGTTTTATGTGACCATTGTTTTGCTAGACGGATAATTTGGGATCAGTGATTGGATTGTTAAGATTGATAAAAATCAATATGCAAAGAGCTTTTTTTAGCATATTCTACTTGTTTGAGCGAGGTGCCTCTTGGTCGATGGCTTAAATTTAGACTTGCAACCACGTCATATGGATGGCTTTAAATTATACAATTCAAAAACACGTACTAAAGAGCTTTTTATTCCTTTAGATGAAGGTAAAGCAACAATGTATGTTTGTGGAATTACCCCTTACGATGTGGGTCATTTGGGGCATGCACTAGTTTATTCTGTGCAAGACACCTTGCATCGTTGGTTAGATTTTTCAGGTTATGAAGTAACCCATATACAAAACATTACTGATATTGATGATGATATGATTCGTAAATCTGTTGAATTGGATATATCGATAGCAGATTTAACTGAAAAAAATCATTCAATTTATTTAGAAGAAATGGATGCATTAAATGTGATGCGCCCTGATAAATTTCCACTTGTTTCAGATTATATTCAAGACATTGTTCAAAGTATCATTATTCTTGAACAGCAAGGATTTGCATATAATGTTGATGGTTATGTGTTTTTCAATACGTCAAATACAAGATCATTTGGAATTTTATCAGGATATAGTTTTGATAAATTATCGACTATGCCTCGCACTGATACGATGCCAGATGAACCTGAACATCTAAAGGTAAACAGTTCTGATTTTCTATTGTGGCAACCTTCTCAACACCCTGAAGCAATGTATGATTCCCCTTGGGGAAAAGGTCGCCCAGGTTGGCATATAGAATGTTCTGTAATGGCACGTTCTAATATAGGCGATCAAATTGATATTCACGGTGGTGGTAAAGATTTAGCTTATCCTCATCATGATTCTGAAATTGTACAGACTGAATCTTTAACAGGTGCTAAACCTGCTGTTTCATATTGGGTGCATAATGGGACTATGCAATTAAACGGTGAAAAAATGTCCAAGTCACTTGGCAATTTAGTAAAAGTACATGAACTTCTCAACGATGGTTTTACAGGTAATGCAATTAGATTAAGTTTGCTTATGGAGCATTATAGAGATGACAGGGATTTTTCGAAAGACCAGTTAAGCCAAGCGCACAGCGATATAAAACTTTTTAAGAATGCTGTCAAAAATAATCATACTGAAAGTAAGGGTCTTATAAAACTGCAATCTTTACGAAATGTTTTTATGGATGCTATGGATGATGACTTGAATACTCCCTTAGCGATTGATGCACTAAGAGATATATCTACTCTAATTGTTGCTGATGAGATTTCTTCTAAAATGGGTGCTTCTGCTATTTTAGAGATGAGTCAAGTCTTAGGATTGGATCTTACAAATTAATCTTTGTTGTCAGAATTATTCTCTTTCTTATTCAATTCTTCCTTCATCGCGTCAATAGCAGGCCTTAGTATAGGTGGTGTTGCCATTCGTAATGCTTGCTGAGCAATAAATTTTCCACTCTTTTGGGTGTTTTCAGTAATTTCTTCCTCATGTTCTTTAATATAATTTTCGGTTTTTTTTGCAGCACTTTTAAGACGGGGGGAAATTTTTTTCTTTGCGTTTTCAAGCGCATTATTATATTGCGTGTACTCAATATTTTGGTCAGTAAACTCTTTTGCGTTTTCTCGTACACTTTCTGAAATTTTTTTGATACGAGATGTAAAGAGATTTTTTTTTGATTTTTTCATGCGTAGACTAATTCTCTAGATATTTTCTTCATCTGTTAATGCTCTTTCTAAAGCTCGTATAATTAAACCTTTTTCCGGGATAGATTTCCAACCAGCAGGAGTATTATAGTAACGAACACCTGCTGTAGTTTCTTCAGGTTCTCTCTCGCGATATTCAATATCTAATCCATTAATTCTTATAGTTGGTGAACCTAAGCATTTTATATTGATGGCTTCTTCGTCGCTACGTATGATTGTTTCATCAATAGTTGTTGATGAAACTCCAGCCTCCGCCATTGCTTCCTGTAATAATAGTCGTACTGCCTCGTGATGGTCATTACCTCTTTCAGTCAAAGTTAATTTTATTTCCATGATTACTCCAATAGTCTATTTCTAATCACTTTAATTTGGGGAGGACTTCTTTGCCCATAATTTCCATGTAAGTTTGTTTTTTAACATTTGATTTTGTCCTTGGATTAGGAACAGGATGTGGTACAACGATATCAAATTCTATTCCTTGTGAGAGTACGGTCTGAAATTGTTGTGTTATATCTTCTGCCGATCCCAGTGCGGCAAAAGAATATGCTGCACTATCAGGTAAGAAATTGACTAAGCCACCTGACTCAACAAGATCTGTATGATGGTGAAAATCAGGATGTATCTTAGTTTTAAGATGTTCAACGTCAGGACCTTCCCATGGAATGGAAGGTTTATCGAAGAGAAATGGAGAATATTCATAATATCCAGCTGCCATGGATTTACCCATTAGTACTGCTTTATCAATATTATCTTCTAAGATTGTGTGGACTACCAATCCTAATTTGATTTCGTTAGGATCTCTACCTGCTTCACGTGCACCAGAGAATATTTGTTCAATTGACGATTTTATATTTTCAAGATGCATTCCGACACGAATAAAAACACCATCTGCTACTCGTCCTGCTGCTCGCAAGGTTCGAGGTCCTGCAGCAGCTATCCATACTGGAACAGGGCGGTGATGTGGAAGATGTGATGGTTTTACTGCTCCAAGTTCGATTTCTTTGCCTCTAAGAAGAGCACGAATTGATTTTGTGCTTTTTTCAAGAGTTGTGACTTTTGCTGGACTTAATCCTGCTAATCGAACAGCTGTATCTCCTATTCCAAGACCTAATAGTGCTCTTCCGTTTGAAACTTCATCTACAGTCGCTATTGATCCCGCAGTGACTGTTAAGTGTCTTGTGATTGGGTTTGCGAGCAGAGTACCGAGATTAATTTTGGAAGTCTTAGAAGCTGCAGATGCTAGTAATACGTACGTATCATGTCGACGTAACTGTGAATCAGGGACAAAAGCATAATCCCACCCTAGATCTTCAGCACGTTTGACATCTTCAGCAAATAAATTTGGAGTTGAAAAGTCGAATCTGTTCAATCCAAAAGCAGGAGATTTCATGAATTATATTTCCTTAATTGAAAACAAGAACACCTCTACCGTTTTCACCTCGTTCAAGAGCTTCAAAACCTTCATTTATTTCTTCAAGGTTGTAGCGGCGTTCAATTATTTCATCAATTAATAAATCTCCTTTTAGGTAAAGTTCAATCATCGTACGAAAAGTTTCATGTGGACTTGCTAATCCATAGTAGGCACCAGTTACAGTTTTTTGCATTCTAACTATATCAACAAGATCAATATTTGCTTTGTCACCTAATGCTGCTAGGCCGACTACAACAGCAACTCCATTTTTACGCAATGACCCAATGGCTTGTTGAGTTGTTTCGATACCACCAAAAGTATCTAACGCTAAATCTACTCCTCCATTAGTTAATTCAAGAATTGCATCTGTAGCTGATGTGGTTGTCGCGTCAATAATATCGGTTGCTCCAAAACGGGTTGCAAATTCAAGTTTGTGTTCAGCAATATCAACTACAATAATGCGAGATGCGTTCATTAAACGTGCTCCTTGGATCGCATTAATTCCTACACCACCTGCTCCGATAACTACTACAGTCATACCTGCACGAGCTTTTGGTGCATTGATTACACTTCCTACACCAGTTGTGACAGAACATCCGATTAATGCAGCTACCTCCATAGGTACAGCATCAGGCATGGGGTAACACGCTTGTGCTGGTGCTACTTGATATTCAGAAAAAACCCCCAATTTGGACATCTGAAAAACTTCCTGCCCATTTTGGTCTGTTAATCTGGTAGTCCCATCAAATTGTTTTGCACCCGAAAGTGCATTGACATCACATAGATGGGGATGGCCAGATCTACACATTCTGCAATGCCCACAATTAGAAACGAAAGAAAGAACACATCTATCTCCAGGTTTTACATTTGTTACTCCTTCACCTATTGCTTCTACTGTTCCAGCACCTTCATGCCCTAGAACACACGGCAAAGGAACTTGCGCAGTACCGTGTATTATATGAATGTCACTCGCGCAAAGTCCTGCTGCTCCTGTGCGAATGAGTACTTCACCAGATTTAGGTTGTGCTTGCTCTAGGTTTTCTACTTGTAATTGATTGGCACCACTTCGCATTACGGCTGCTTGCATGTTATTCCCCTTCAGAAACTGCATCAAAACTTAGCTTAGTATCACACTGTCACGATACTTGTATTACGTATGGTTATCTAGTCACTATACTCAAAATCAAAAAATTTCTGGAAGTCCCGTTCTACGTTTTCGCCAATCAAGTATTAATCCTAAACTTCTTGCAGCTCTACTAACAGTGGGATACACAGCTATCCCATTGCGGTAAGCTTCATTGGCGAAAGTATCGTTAGCAATACCAGCTAATTCTCCAAAAGAACGAGTCCTTTGTATTGCTATGAATGGTATTTTTGTTTGATTTTGGAGTGATGCAATAGTGTTTGCTGATTCAAGAGATTCACTTCGAACGGATTCTGTTTTATCTGCAGGAGTTTCTTGTTCTTTATTCTTTCTGGGTGTATTAAATTGCGCATTGGTAAAGACCACATCGGTTACAGTAGAGTTCGCGACTATCCCGAGCATTTTTACCTGTAAATCTTTATCTGAAAGATTTGTGTCAATTGGATTATTCACACTTGTCCCAGCTACAGGGATAAACTCGCGTAACTGTTCAACTGTTTCTGTAGGCATTTGTGGTACGTCTAGCCCTGCAGTAGCAATGGCATCAGAGGAAAGAACTGCGTATCCCCCTCCGCCAGAAACTAAAGCAACTCCTGAATTTTTTATTGATTTTGCATTTGTTGTTAGAGTAATAATCAAATCGTGTAGATCATCCATTGTTTCAGCTCGCATTGCACCAGCTTGTCGGCATGCAGCTTCAAAAATTTGGATAGATCCAGCTAATGATCCTGTATGCGAGTTGGCTGCTCTTGCACCAGCTGCATGAATCCCACCTTTTAGTATTACGGTAGGTTTTATGGAAGCACACATTTTTAGAGCTTGAAAGAAATCACGGCCTTCTTGGACACCTTCCATATATGCTGCAACCACCTCAGTTTCAGGATCTTGCGCGGCATAGTTTAGAAGATGATGTGCTTTAATATCAGCACCATTGCCAAATGAAACTGCTTTAGAAAATCGAACACCTCGTTTTGCAAGTCCATGAACTACGTCTCCGGCATTTGCACCAGATTGTGAGAGTAAGAAAACATTGCCTGATTCAGGAGGGAATCCATTCATAAACCCTATTCGTTCGGAAGGAACGTATAAACCCATACAATTGGGACCAATTGCACGGATACCAGCATCTTTTAATTTTGTGATTAATTCTTTCTCTTTTTCGACCATCGCAGGATCTCCAGTCTCAGAAAAGCCAGCTGTATAAAAGTGAACAGAGTTAACTTTTTTAGTGACACAATCCTCAACTAATTGTGGTACGACATGCGCAGGTACCATCGAAATAACATGATCAACTTCACCATCGATTTCGAGTAGGTTTTTATAACATTTCAAACCTTCAACTTCGTCCATTTTTGGATTGACTGGATACAGAGAATGAATCTCTTGAAATTTTAGTTCTAAAAGAGAATTAAGGAATCCACTAGCCATAGTTGCCTGACCAGATCCAGAAGGGACACCAACAATTGCTACACTTTGTGGGTGAAAAATTTTCTCTAGTTCAGTGTAATTTTTTGGATTTGAATGGCCCGCCATTGGTGCTACCTATCTATTTTTAGAATTTCAATATTCATTTTTAATTTTATTAGCTTGTGTAGTCTAACTACTCTTGTAGTAAAGATCTTTCCATCTTTGCAATATCTTCTGGTCATGTTTAAAAGCTAAAGAAGGCAAATGATTGACTTCAAACCAAGATACATCTACTGATTCGGATCCGATGACTATATTTTCATTGATCGCACGTGCAGAGTATGCAATAAAAATTGTGTCATTATTGGTACTTGAATAGACACCTAGAAGCTTGTCGATTTCGATATTAATATTTGTTTCTTCTAATACTTCTCTTTTTGCAGCATCTTCAACTTTTTCACCTGCATCAACGAATCCAGAAGGATAAGACCATTTATTAACATGTGGAGGGAATTTTCTTTTGACAAATAATAGTTTGTCATTTCTTTTTACTAACGTTCCTACGGCTACTTTTGGGTCTTGATACCAAACAAAATGATTATTTGGGCATGTCGGGTTATCAAGTGGTGAAGTGTTTTCGATTTGCGTTCCACAAAGAGGACAAAATTTGATTTGCTCACTTGTTAGTTTCATAGTTTTTTCTATTCAGAAATGATAATTCGTCGAAATGCTTCTGTAAATTTCTTATTACTTTTTGACCAATCTTTAGCAATTTTTGAAAGTTTTTTTGATGTAAAATCGAACTGACTTTCGTGAGCAATTAGTGCTCGTAATTTATCTTTGATTGTTGAAGTTATATCGACTTCATAATTGACGTTATTAGTTCCCCAAAGAATCAATTCTCTCACTTTATGTGGCAAAATGCCTTTATGAAAATGTTCCGGAAAATATTTTGGATCCCTGATTGATGGATAGATAGCATTGATAGTTTCAAACCCGGTGGTTCGATGATCGGAGTGGTTGACTATTTGATTATTAATGAGGATAGGTTCAGGATCGTGTGTATAGACTGTAAAAGGACGGAATTCACGTATTTCTTTTACCAGAATTTGTCTTAAGTCTTTTGACGAATATAATTCACCATCAGGATACCCCAAGAATTTTACATCAGTTACACCAGTACAAGCGGCTGAGCTAATTTGCTCTTTCTGGCGGATGTTAACTATTTCATCATATGTTTTCTTAATATCATTTGTTCCTTTTGCTCCATCTGTCACAATTAAATATCGAATTTCCCATCCATTAAGAGATAATTTCGATATTGTCCCACCTACTCCAAGATCTGCATCATCAGGATGAGCTGCAATTACTAATGCTCGTTTGTATTCTCCATTATCCATGTCTGGATTTAGTTCGCCTGAGATTTGTTCTCCCAAAATATCTTCTAGTCCAGTTCGCATTCTCTTTAACCTAATCAAAATTTGTAGTCATACATGTTTTATTAATTCTATCAGTTGATTATATTTTTGCTGGTGGTATGTTAATTAGAACATATGTTTTTGATTTGGATCGAATTTTTAGGAGTTTCTATGTATTCTCAAATGGGAGAACTATCATCACGCCAACAGAAAATTTTGCAATTTCTAATCGAATTTATGGATGATAATCAATATCCACCATCAGTGAGAGAAATTCAAGATGGATGTGACATTTCATCTACTTCTGTTGTTGACTACAACTTGAGACGTTTAGAAGAAAAAGGTTATATCCATCGTGGCAAAGAAATTTCTCGTTCAATTTCCCTTGAGAGTAACCAAAGTAAACGGACAATACCCGTTCCTATCTTAGGTAAAATTGCTGCAGGTGTGCCATTACCAATGCCGTCAGAAAGTGATGTCTGGTCTTCTGACCAGGAAATGTTAGAACTTACAGAAGATCAAACTCAAGGTAAGAAAGTATTTGCATTGATGGTTGAAGGTACTTCGATGATTGATGCATTAATTAATGATGGTGATATTGTTGTCCTTGAACCAACTTCAAGTTGTGATAATGGTGAAATGGTTGCTGTATGGTTAAAGAGTGAAAATGAGACCACTTTGAAGAAATTTTTCCATGAAGGTGAAAAAATTCGATTGCAACCGATGAATGCAACTATGAGTCCAATTTATGTTGACCCTGCAAATATTGAAATTCAAGGTCGGGTAGTTACAGCTATTCGCTCGATGTAGGTTTGATTTTTCGTTGATTATATAATTGTGTTTAACTGTTTCTTTGCGCTGTCTTGGCTGCAAAATTACAAATAATTAACTCAAGACCTAATTGTTCTGTCATTTTTCCTTGCTTAATATACGAGTCGGTAAGTTCTAAATATTTTAAATCGGAAATTGACTTTTTTGGGTCATTTTTTTGTGTTTGTTTAATTATTTTGTTCAAAGGATAGTTAGAGCGAACACCAATTATTTCTCCTATCATTTTTTTTTGCGTACCTTGTTCTAATAACTCTGCAGTACGAATCATCAATCTAATTTGTCTTGAAATTAATGACATGACACGACTCGGTGCGACCTTTCCAGAATTTAGGATATTATTCATCAATTTAAATGATTTGGAAATATTACCTTCAACTATGGAATCGACAAGTGTAAATAAATTTTCATCTTTAGACATCGGTGTTAATAATGCGATGTCTTCCAACGAAATCGAATTATTATTTTTCGCAGCAGCAAAAGTTTTTAATTTCTCTAATTCATTATCGATAGAACGTAAATTTGTCCCCATCAATTCAGTGATAGATGTGATTGCATCATCGGTAATATCAATGTTTTTTTCTTTCGCTCTTGTTTGAATCCAAGTTCCTAATTCAGATTGCCCTTGGAATGACCAGTTTTTAAGTTCCTTTGATTCAATTATGTGTACATCATTTAATTGTGAGATTTCTTTAAATAATGAACTTCTCGAGGTATTCTCTCGATTTTGTGTTGGTTGCTCAATTAAAACCAAATGATTCGATGGTGGCATAGTAGGGAGAAGTTCTAAAAATGGTCTCCAATTTTCTAATATGCCCTTTCGTGAACCTAATGTCGCTATAAGGTCTTCAACAATTACAAGTCTATTGTTAGAAAGAAAAGGAACAGCCATGATATTTTGAATTAATACTTCAGCAGTTAATCTACGCCCTTGGAGTACTGTTGTATTCGAATCTAACATTCCATCATCCAGCTTCTTCTTTAACGCAGATAATTCTTGGGATGTTTGGAATTCATCAGTACCGTAAAAAATATGTAGCATAGTGTTTCTGCCTAATCGATATCAATTTGCCAGCCTAACCAAGTGGCAATCAAGGTACAAAAAAATATGGCTGATCCAGGCCAAATTAATGTTTCGAGAAACTCTGCTGAGCTAGTTGTAACAGAATAAAAAACCCATCCAAGAGTAACAAATAGAGCTGGTATAGGTAGCCAGATTGGGAAACGTGGATCGTCATCGTTGACTAGAGTATTTTTTAAGAATTCGATGTTTTTTATTCTCATAAATGCCTTCAGTAGTAATACTAGATTTTTGTTAAGGAAAAAGATCTAATGCAGTTTCACGAACAATTTCCTTTGAAGAGCCATTACCTTTAGGAAAAGGATATCCTTTTATTACAGCGACAGGAATTCCGTCACTTTTTCCCATGACTAATTCTGCCATTCCGGCCAATTCATCGGCGACACAAATTGTCGTTACTGCTAATTCTCTGCCATCCATGTCTACTTCACCAACGTAATCACGGAAAGGCAACATCCCTGCAACGCCAATAGCAACATTTGTTTGCCCATGTCTCCAAGGGCGTCCGAATGTATCTGTCATAATTACAGCGACATTAGATCCGTTGAGCTTTAGGAAGTTTTCTCGAATTATAGTACATGATTTATCGGGGTTAATTGGTAAGAGTGAAATCATTTCTGAGTTTCCGACATTTGAAGCATCTACTCCAGCATTAGCACACTTAAATCCATGGTGTGTTTCTGTAATCAAAACGCCACCTACCTGTCTAATGACTCTTTTAGATTCCATTAATACAGCTTCAACTACTCGAGGATCTTTTTGGTGATTTTCGGCATATTGTAAAGCAAAAGGTGAAGGAATAAATTCGTCTAAATGCCGAATACGGCCTTCAGACCTTGAAACAATTCTTTGGGTAATAACTATGATATCGTCTTCTGTGATTTCTAAATTTTGATTTTTTGCTGCTTCCAGAATATGCAAAGCTAAGTTGTCATTAGATTTTATGATTGGTATTCCAACAACTGGAATTACTCGAATTTCTTTTTTTTCCATCTTAATATCTTTCTAATCGATACCCGAAATTTTTAATCCTGATTCAATTTTATACCGCCCATTTATACCTATTAACAGAACTGTTAAATTCTCTATAAATTGCGAATATCTTAATGGTCCTGCGTCGATAGCCCTAACCCCTTTAATTTCATTTGCTAGATCGATGACAATATTTTTTGCATCAGAATTATTACCAGTTATAAGTACATCAGAGTCTAATGATAGGTCTGGTTTTAAGAGCTTTTCAGCGGATAGATTGTGAAAGGCACCAATGACAGAACTCTCATTAAGTAATTTCGCAGCTTCTTCAGTTGCAGAACCTGCTTCAACATGAATAGGTCTTGGGCCACGTTCAAATTTTACAGGTACTACTGCATCTATGATTATTTTCTCTGATAAATATGGTGCTAATTCAGATAAAGTTTCTAAATGTGCTTCGTAAGGGACTGCGATGATAACGATATCTGATTTTTTGGCCGCATCTTCATTATTTGTTCCGGAAATATCTAATTTATGAGTAAATGACTTGTAAAGAGTTTCCGAAAGCTCAGATGCTACATCTTCACCACGCTTTTCATTGCGACTACCAATTGTAATTTTATGACCTGCAATAGCAAATCTTGTAGCGAGGCCCTTTCCTTCAGGTCCAGTCCCTCCAATTATTGCAATACGATGCATTGGTAGCCCTTTCACTATCTCTAAAAAATCGACAATTAATTGATTACTATTGTTCCTTCAGTCAGTATTAATCCATCTACAAAAAGTTTCAACGACCAATTTCCTTTATCTAAAGTTTCCTTTTGGGCATATCCTACCCAAAATTCTGAATTTGGTGTTTCAGTCCAATTCAAAGTAGGAGAGCTATATTTTAGTTTATCATTGTGAGTAACGATCCAACTAAAGTTTTTCGTCATTTCCATTTCAGATAATTCAGATTGCAACAAAATTTGTTTGGTATCCTCAGAAACACCTTGGATCAACGTTCCATTTTTTGATAGTGCACTTCCTAGTTTTGTATTGTTTGATCGAGGACTTTCGGAGAATTTACCAATGGTTAGAGAATTTGTGGAGTGTAGGATCCGATTTGCCCATATTTCCAATTTCCAATTTCCTGAAGGCAATCCCGAAGAAGAAGGTACGCCAATTTTGTCACTTATAATCGCAAAAGCTTCGCCATTCCAAACGTAACTTGCCGATAATGAGTCTTGTAAAATATCATCGAGATACCATCGCTCTTCTATGAGGATGTTTTTCCCTAAGTTTTGTAGGCAGTACTCGAAGTATATATTTTCAGTACCTTCCAAAAAGTGATTGCGGTAATTAGTTAGATATAGCTCATTGTCTGTATAGCTTGCTTGATCAGAAAATTTAGGGGCACCCACCCAAGCATTCTCTGTAAAATCAATTTCTTTTTGAGTACTTCCGGAAAATAAAGGAATTGTATGGTGTTCTGTTTTTGAAGATTGGATTGTTCTTTCTATTAATTCCTTCACTACACTTAGAGGTCTTATCTGTGTAACAGGTGCAATTAAGGAGTATTGTTCAGGAATCAGAATTCCTACTAATTCTCCACCTCCATTAAATACTGGTCCTCCAGTTGCTGAATAATCTAATTCAGCATTGACAACCCACTTTTCAATGCTGGACTGGATGTTTTCTTTCCTAATTGTTTTGATTTTTGTTCGCGTGATGGTTAAAGCGTGATCATCTTTTGGATGTGTGTAGGCAAATAATCTAAGTCGGTCATTGAATTCAACTAATTCAGAATCGCCTATAATTGCAGACCGTAAATCTAATTCATTTTCTAATTCGTCTCCATTTTGGTCCTGATTGATTTTTAAAATTGCTAGGTCTAGTTGGACCTCAGCATCTATAAGAATAGCTTGGAAGTCTGGTATTGAACTTTTATTGTTAATCAGATCTGTTGAAATATAAATTGTATCATTAGAGAATGAGCCATTAATTTGGTAGGGATTAACCAGAGAATACGAAGTTAAAATTAATCCTTTTTCCCCATCAATTATTACGCCGGTGCCAGTTCGATTTTTTGTGATAGAGGAATTTTTACTTTCGACATGTACTTTTATAACTGATTGCGCTAACAATTGATCTTGTTCTGTTATATCAATTTGAGTCCTGTCTGATACTGACGCTGGCGTAGGAGTTAAGATTATAGGTGTGGGAGTTTTTTGAACGTTACCAACTGTAGTGTCAGGAACTGCACCACCTGGGATTAGTTCACTGGTCTTGGCACAAGAACATAATAATAGTGTGCTGATTGTTAATAAAAATAATCTAGTAAATAACATCTATAACAAAGTTACCCGCTGTTCCTCGTAATAGTTTCAAAGCACGATTGCATTGTTTTGCTTATCCACGTGGTAGTCCTAATCCTCGTGTTGCAATAATATTTCTTTGAATTTCTGATGTCCCTGCAGCAATTGTTGAAGAAACAGTACTCATATACTCTCTTGTAGCTAATCCATTAAGTGCCGAATAATCTGAGTGACTTGAAAGATTCCCATACAAACCAAGCATATTGATGAATCTACGTGCTTGTCTTTGTGTTAATTCAGAATTATATACTTTTGACATCGATGCTTCATAATTCGGGACTAGTCCTTTTGATTGCATCCAACCTACACGATAGCCAAATAAGCGTCCGATTTCTAATTCTGTAGCAGTTTCTGCCATCAAAATTCTGTTATTTCCTTTTGTGGAATATTCTTTGTTTGCAGTAAGAAAATCAAGATTACGCGTGAATGCTCTTTGGACTGCAGCCGCTCTATGTGCACCAGATCTTTCGAAGTCTAAAGTCGTAGTTGCCGCATACCATCCTCTATTTTCATCGCCGATCATATTTTTATCAGGGACACGTACCTCTTCAAAAAATGTTTCGTTGAAACCTCGAGCACCATGCATCTGTTCAATAGGCCGCACAGAGATACCGTCTGTCTTCATATCTAGCATAAAATAACTGATTCCACGATGCTTTGGTGCTTCAGGATCGGTTCGTGTGAGTACATGAATCCAATCTGCGTGTTGTGCACCAGAAGTCCAAATTTTTTGTCCATTAATTACCCAGTCATCACCATCTCTGGTGGCTCGCGTTTGTAAAGATGCAAGATCTGAACCAGAACCTGGTTCTGAAAAGCCCTGACACCAATGTGATTCTCCCCTGGCAATTACTGGCAGATGTTCCTTCTTTTGTTCCTCTGTTCCATGAACGATCAGACAAGGGCCTATCATTGATGGCCCCATTCCACCGGTAGGGGCTTCATGAAGAGTTGCTTCTTCTCTAAATATCATTTGTTCAATATGTGTCGCATTTTTGCCACCGTATTCAGTAGGCCATGCCATAGTTAACCAACCATGTTCAGCAAGTAATTTTTCGAATGCATGATTTTTTTCAATTGATCTTTCTGGTGTATCAGTACTTTCTGACCAATATTCCTTAAAAAAAGTGCGGACTTCTTCTCTAAAGATTTTCTCGTCGTGATTCCATGAAAAATCCATGACTCCTCCAATTCAGCATTAGTTAACCAAAAATATAATAAAAAGTCTCTCGCAACATAATTACAGAAACTGTAAACTTTTCTCAATCTAAATAATACTAAATTAGTGTGCTAAGGAATCATAATGGACTATGAAGCTATTCTTTTCGATGTCAATGATGGTATTGCTGTAATTACCTTAAATCGTCCAGAACGTATGAATACTTTCAGTGATGCATTATTAAGCGAGTGGGCAGATGCTATTGTACGTTGCCAAGAGGATGATTCTGTAAGAGTTGTTGTAGTCACTGGTGCAGGAAGGGCTTTCTGCGCAGGAGCTGACTTAAGAGCAACAGGAGATCAAGACACAGTTTTAATGCAAGAAGCAGGTCCTGCTGAGAGACGTAATTCACTTCGCTATAGCGTTTATCGAGTTCCACATGCTTTAGAACAATTAGATAAACCATATATTGCTGCAATTAATGGTGCAGCTGTAGGTGCTGGTATGGATATGGCTTCGATGGCTGATATTCGTATATCTTCCGATAAAGCCAGATTTGGTATGTCGTATATAAATGTTGCCCTAGTCCCAGGTGATGGTGGAGCTTGGTTATTGCCTCGAATTGTTGGAAAACAAAAAGCCTTGGATCTAATTTGGAGTGGTGAAATTTTTGGTGCTGAAGAAGCACTTGAAATGGGATACTTATTGAAAGTAGTTCCGCATGACAATTTAATGGATGAAGTAATGGACTATGCTCAAAAGCTTGCAAAAGGTCCTCCAGTAGCTATTCAATTAGGGAAGCAATTGGTGAAGAGAGCTGATAGTCTTTCATTCGTTGAATCATTAAACGCTGCTCAACACGCATTTACTATTTCTCAGCTTACAGAAGACGCTAAAGAGGGGCCTTTGGCTTTTAGGGAGAAGCGACCACCTAATTATACTGGGCGATAATTGTATGGATTTTCTTTTCAGAGATTAGCCTTTCACGAGATAAAATACTCTGAAGGGGAATTCTGATGAATGTTTTTCGATTTGGGTTACTTATTCTTTTATCAGCTATTTTAGGTGGTTTTGTTGCCACTCAATTGTTCAATGATTCTGGTTCCGATCTTTCTGAAATCAAGCAAACAATGATTGAAATTGATGCTCGGCAGAATTTTATCGAACAGGAATTTTCTAATTCAGAAAAAGCACTAAATCAGATAAGTGATTCATTACTAACAACTGAGCAATCTTTAGAAGGCTTTGAAATTTCTTCAGTTCATTCGCAAGAGAATATTGATGTTCTCGAGTCGGCAATCGAAAAAACACAGGATTTGATTTCGAAAGTTGAACAAAATTACTTAAATACAAATGAAACAATTAATGTTCTTAAAAACGAATTAGGAAATATAGAAGGTTTTAATACAGATCTACATGCTGTTATTGATAGCGTTAAAGCTAGTGTTGTTGTAATAGAAGTGGAGAGAGGACCCGCTAGGGGCGGAGGCACTGGATTTGTGATTGATAGTTATGGTCACATAATCACGAACTATCATGTAATTGAAGGTGGTAATGTAATCATAGTAAGTACTCTAAGTGGTGATAGATTATCAGCAGAACTCATCGGAACAGACCCAAGTAATGATCTTGCCGTTTTGCGAATTTCTTCAGATCTAGTGACATTGACACCTGTTGAATTTGCTGATTCTTCAAAAGTTCTAGTTGGGGACGATGTTTTTGCTATTGGTAATCCTTTTGGAGAAGATTTTAGTGTTACTGCTGGGATAGTTTCTGCCGTAGATCGAAATACAATGTCTAGTTTTACGAATCGTCAAATTTTAAATGTCATTCAGACTGATGCTCCAATTAATCCAGGAAATTCAGGAGGGCCTCTTTTTAATCTTGCAGGAAATGTAATAGGTGTAAATACATCTATTTCTGGACCGATTAGAGGAAATGTTGGCTTAGGTTTTGCAGTTCCTTCGAACACAGTTAAAAGATTTCTTCCTGAGATGAAAATTGGTGAGAAAATAAAACACCCTCAATTAGGTATTACAGGGCGTCCACTAAACTCAATACTCACAGAAGAAAATCCTGATCCTGTTAGAGGAGTACTTGTTATTGAATCTGTAGGAGCTGCATTACAAGCTGGCATAATTGCAGAAGATATTATTATAAAATTTAATAATGTCGAAGTTAAAGGTTTTACTGATCTTGCTGCAAAAATTGATCAGCATGATGTTGGCGATGAAGTAAATATAACTGTATTGCGTGGATCTAAGGAAATTGTAATACCTGTTACCTTTATTGCGTGGCAGTAACTGCTATTTCACGGAAGTTTTATCGGTCTTCCAGCAACAAGTAGCCATGCATCATTGGCATGTGAAGCGACAGATTGATTAATTGTGCCAAGCATATCTCTATATACTCTGGCCAACTTCGATGTCGGAACAATACCTCCACCTACTTCATTACTTACAATAATTGTTTTGGCACTGCGATTCCTTGTGTGTGAATAAATGGAACTTAGTTCTAAAAATAGACTTTCATATGTTTTTTCAATATTTTCACTAGTGAGATCATTTTCATAGATCAAAAGTTGGTTTGTAACCCACATAGATAAGCAGTCAAATAAAATGCAATGGTCATTCTGAATAGATTGATAGGCTTTTGCGATATCAAATTTTGTTTCGATTGTTTTCCAATGCGAGGGGCGTCTTTTTTGATGTTGCTTAATACGATCTTTCATTTCAAGGTCCAAAGGCTCTAAGGTCGCAAGATATACAGTTGGGATATCTTCTTCAGTTGCTAATTTCTCAGCAAAAGTACTTTTCCCACTGCGTACTCCTCCAGTTATGAAGATCAGATCGCCCATATTTTCCTATTAAGTAATTTTTTCAGCTACTTGCGCGTCAGTAAAAGTAGCCATTTCGTTTAGTAACTTACATGCAGAAATGCATAAAGATAATCCCAATGCAGCACCGGTCGCTTCACCTAATCTCAAATCTAGATCCAATAATGGAATTAGATTCATATGGTCGAGGATAATTTGATGTGCTGGCTCTGGTGATAGATGGGAAGATATTAAGTATTCACTAATTTTAGGTTCTAAGATAACTGCAATTAGAGCAGCAACTGATGAAATTACTCCATCAATTATTATTGGGACTCTATTTCTAGCTGCACCTATATAGATACCTGCCATTACTGCAATTTCATAACCACCAAGGGCAGAAAGTAAGCTGATTGCATCTTCTGGATCGAAAATGTTGATTTTTAGAGCTCGCTCAATAGCAGATAATTTTTTCTTATAGGTGAAATCGTCTATACCCGTTCCTCTGCCTGTAACTATCTGGGTTTTTTTTCCAGTAATTGCAGCTGTGATTGCAGCAGCGGATGTTGTGTTTCCAATTCCCATTTCTCCACACGCAACTATATCGATTTGATTATTTTGTAGTTCATTGTTAAAAAATGTAATACCAGAGGCCACAGCTTTTTCAGCATTTTTTCTTGTCATTGCTGGTCCACGAGTAAAGTCATCTGTACCTTTTCCAATACTCAACGAAACAACAGGAGCATCCTCAAAATTTCCATTGTTGATTCCAGCATCAATAAGTACTAAACGTGCACCTATTGATTTTCCTAGAACATTGATAGCAGCTCCTTCATTTATAAAATTTTCCATCATTTGTTTTGTTACTTCTGGTGGATACGCAGATACACCTTTTTGTGCAACTCCATGATCTGCTGCTACAACGACCACAAGGTTGTGTATCAGTGTGGGATCTTTTTTTTGTTTTATGCCTGCTATATGAACTGCTAAATCTTCAAGCCTACCAAGCGATCCTTCTGGTTTAGTAAGTTTCGCTTGTTGTTTTTTGACTTTGTCTTGAATTGCAGTGTCTATGTGTGAGATTGCTGCACAATTTGTAGCAATTAAAGATTGATCTTTTGATAACTTAGCCACTTTATTCTCCCTATGAAATTTACTTTGTTGTTTGTATAGAAGAAAGAATGTGGATATTTAAATTTAAGATTTTTAGCGTATTCTATTGACATGTTGTCAGAGATAAGTATGATCTTGTTAAAAGAATCACAACCACTAGGTTGTATAGCTGCTGAATCTTTAATTATGAATTTCATAATTGAGATCGGGGGAACCATTAATTGGGGTGAACTCTTCGCGAAGAGCGGGTGTCCTGACAACCCGAACCCGTCAGCTAACCTCGTAAGCAATTTTCAGGCCAATTCGGTAATTTACCGGAGCACTAGATAGGAGTGCAGGCATGATAGTGAGTACGCCACCTAAGAATTGTCCCCGATGTCGTGGTCTCATGTTAATTGAAGATGATTGGTATGGAAAATTCGGTACTTGTATTGCATGTGGCTATGTGCATGACAGTGAACGTTGTGATCCCAAAGATATTGAGGAAGAAGAACGTTTGTTAGCTGGTAAGCAGCGTCGTCGTCAACCATCACATGGGAAACTTCGTTTATAATTTTATCTTTATAATGTAATGGTAAGTATAAATCCTTTGCCTTTGGCAAAGGATTTACTTGCTTAAAATATAGACTTGTTACAAAATTTTGCCCTGAAATCAAAATTTTAATTTATATGATATTGCGCATTAGTTTAAAAATTTTAGGAGTTAATTTCATGGCTAGTTTTGATATTCTCGTGTTACCTGGTGATGGAATAGGTCCGGAAGTTACTAAAGAAGGTGTTAGGACTTTAGAGTTAATCGGACAACAATATGAACATGTCTTCCGCCTTAAACATGATACTGTCGGCGGAGACTGTATAGACAAATTTGGTGTTGCGATACGTGAACAGACTCTCCAAGATGCTCGAGATTTTGATGCAATTTTGTTTGGAGCCGTAGGTGGACCAAAGTGGGATGATCCGACAGCGCCTGTTCGTCCTGAACAAGGTTTGCTTGCATTAAGGTCGGAGTTGCAATTGTGGGCTAATTTACGTCCAGTGAAAGCAATTCCTGCGTTGTTAGATTCTTCATCTATAAAACAAGAAATTCTTGAAGGTACCGATATTATGGTTATAAGAGAGCTAACTAGTGGTGCGTATTTTGGTGAACCAAAAGAAAGAAGAAATGAAAATAATCTCCGCGCTGCTGTTGATACAATTTATTACCGTGAAGATGAAGTTGAGAGAGTTGCAAGACTCGGATTCAAACTTGCACAGCAAAGACGTAATAAATTAACCAATGTTGATAAAGCTAATGTATTGGAATCATCTCGACTATGGAGAGAAATTGTGCATGAAGTACAAAAAGAATTTCCTGAAGTTGAATATGAAGATGTGTTAGTTGACGCTATGACTATGCACTTGATTAAGCGGCCTAGTGACTTTGATGTGGTTATTGCGGGCAATATGTTTGGTGACATAATTACAGATGAAGCTTCCATGTTGATTGGATCTATGGGAATGCTCGCTTCAGCATCTTTATCTACACCTGGAGAAGTTGGAACTGCCTTTGGCATGTATGAACCTATACATGGTTCTGCGCCTGATATCGCTGGTAAAGATATTGCCAATCCACTAGCAATGATTTTATGTACTGCAATGATGTTACGTCACTCGTGTGGACTTGAAGAAGAGGCAGTAGCTATTGAAGAGGCGGTTAGTCAAGTAATCGAAGATGGACTGAGAACTGCTGATTTGACTTCTGAAAGTAATGCATTGAATACTATTGAAATTGCCGATGAAGTTTTATCTCGATTAGGTAATTAATTATTTATTGTCCAATTGATAAAGGTTTTTCTGGGTAGTTACCTGTAATTATTGGAATTAACAATTCTTTTAGTTTTATAGGGGAAGTTTTTTCTTTTAATTGTGAAATTTGTTCTAAATTCATCCATTTATAAGACATTAGAGTAACCAATTCATCGTCTTTTGTTGGTTTGATTTTTGGAGATTCTCTCGTGAGCTCAGCAACATAGAAGTATTCATGTGTGTCATACCATTTTTCATATCCACTGTGATACCAAATCCAATCACGCACCCAAACACATTTTTTTAATGGGGGAGAAAAGCCTGTTTCTTCATACAATTCTCTTAGAGCAGTCTCTGAAGGTTTTTCATTTAATTCGGAGGCACCACCAGGTGTCATCCAAATAATTTCATCATTAGAATCTGATGGATTTGTAGATGTTTCAAAAAGCAACAAATTCTTTTCGCAGTCGAAAAGAAGTACACGAGCACCGGGGCGTTTTTCAGGATTTAAATTATGAATTGTGGTCATTTTTATTTATTTTCTTTTCTGAACGTTAGTAGTAAGTTTAACGGAATAAATTCTTGTTTTATATGTTTGATTAATTTATGTAAAAGTACCTAAGCTTAATTTCTAATAGAGCGGATAAAATGGCTGACCATATAAACTCCCCAGATAGTGGCTCTTCTGATGCTGTGAAATCTTTTTTACCAAATGCATCTGATATCCGCTTATACGACACCACATTGCGTGATGGCCTTGGAATGGAAGGATTAAGTCTTTCCTTACAGGACAAATTATTAATTCTAAAGAAACTTGATGATTTGGGTATTCACTACATTGAAGGTGGGTATCCAGGGTCTAATCCTAAAGATGCAGATTTTTTTAACCGCGCAAAAGAAATATCGTTATCTAGTGCTGTGCTCGTGGCATTTGGTTCTACACGAAAACCTGGTAATGAAGTAGAAAAAGATGAGGCACTTCGTGCCGTTCTTGATGCTGGTACCGCGGCAATTACTCTTGTAGGAAAAACGTCAAAGAGCCAAGTATTAGAGGTTTTAGAAACCACAGAAGAAGAAAATTTATTAATGATTGCTGAATCAATTCAATATCTTGAAAATAAAGGTAAAGAGGTCATTTTTGATGCAGAGCATTTTTTTGATGGTTATAAAGAAGATAAAGATTATGCGATAGCTTGTATTCTCACAGCACAAAAAGCCGGTGCTTCTACTGTTACATTGTGTGATACAAATGGGGGAGCTATTCCTTCACAAATACGACAGATTATTACAGAAATTCGTGGTCTTATTGAATGTGATATCGGTATTCATTGTCATAATGATACGGATATGGCTGTTGCGAGTACCTTAGCAGCGGTTGAAGAAGGCGCTACGCAAATACAGGCTTGTCTAAATGGATGGGGTGAGCGCACGGGTAATGCAAATATGATTTCAGTGATTCCAAATCTTAAATTAAAATTAGGTTTAGATGTAGTTGGTGAAGAGCAGCTTAAACGACTTACGGAAACTGCACTATTTGCATCAGAGCTTGCTAATTTCACTCCTAATTCTCAGCAACCATATGTGGGCAGTGGGGCATTTGCCCATAAAGCAGGGCTACATGTTGCTGCAGTTACAAAATCACCAGGTTCTTACACGCACATTAGTCCTTCATTAGTGGGTAATAAAGAGCGAGTTTTGATTTCTGAACTGTCAGGTAGAAGAAATATTGTAGAGAAACTTCGTGAGCAGGGTGTGGAAGTTGAGTTAAATGATAATCAAGTTGCTCAAGTTCTTTCTGACTTGAAAAATCAAGAAGCACGTGGCTACCAATTTGAGTCAGCTGAAGCTAGTTTTGAACTACTTGTGCGTCGTTTGCAAGATGGCTACACACCTCTTTTTAATCTTGAAGATTTTCTGATTGTAGAGCATGGAAGAAATATTAGCGGTGATTCATATATGGCAGAAATGCAAGCAGAGGCCATGGTAAAAATGCGTATAGGCGATCATTTGTCGCAAGTAGCTGCTGATGGGAATGGACCTGTATCTGCCTTAGATGCTGCTGTGCGAAAAGCTTTGTCCGAAGTGCACGCAGAAATATCTCAAGTTCGCTTAGTAGATTATAAGGTTCGAATTATTGATTCTGGTGCTGGTGCTGATGCTGCTGTTCGTGTTCTGATTGAATCCAGTGATGGTATACGTTTATGGCGAACAGTTGGAGCTTCTACGGATGTTGTTGGGGCATCATGGCTTGCGTTACAAGATGCTTACGAATATTGGCTCTTTCATTGGGGTCAAGGTGTTTGAAATTTAATTGATACTTAGAATGGAGTATGAAATGACTCAACCGCAAACAATTGTAGATAAGATTTGGGAACAACATGTTGTTCATGCAGAGCAGGGTAAACCTGACCTTTTATATATCGATCTACATTTAGTGCATGAAGTTACCTCACCTCAAGCATTTGATGGATTAAGAATGACAAACAGAAGTGTGCGTCGTCCTGATCTTACTTTAGCAACTGTAGATCATAATGTGCCTACGACAGATCGTACACTACCTAATCCTGATCCTTTATCAACTCAGCAAATAGAAGTTTTGAGAACAAATTGCAAGGATTTTGATATCCCGTTGTGGGACATATTTGATTTAAGGCAAGGTATTGTTCATATCATTAGCCCTGAACACGGGCTAACTCAACCTGGCATGACCATTGTTTGCGGTGATAGTCATACTTCAACGCATGGTGCATTTGGTGCTTTAGCTTTTGGTATTGGTACTTCAGAAGTTGAACATGTTCTCGCTACACAAACATTACCACAAAGTCGACCGAAAACGATGTCGGTTGAGGTTACAGGTGAACTTGGAGTTGGTGTCACAGCCAAGGATGTAATTTTAGCCATTATTCAGCGTACAGGGGTTGATGGTGGTGTTGGTCATGTAATTGAATATCGTGGTGATGTTATTCGTAAGCTCTCAATGGAAGAAAGAATGACGGTCTGTAATATGACTATTGAAGGTGGCGCCAGAGCAGGATTAATAGCTCCTGATGAAAAGACCTTTGAATATTTACTTGGTAAAGAATTTTCACCCTCTGGATTAGATTGGGATCAACAGGTAGAAAATTGGGGAAAGCTTGTGAGTGATAAGGGCGCAGTTTTCGATCAATCGATTGTTTTGGATGGGAACAACATAGCACCACATGTGACTTGGGGAACTACACCTGCACAAAGCGTTCCAGTTAGCGATGTGGTACCTAACCCTGACGACGCTACGACTGCTTCTTCACGAGAAACTGCGCAGAGAGCATTGAAATATATGGGATTAGAGGCAGGAACTGCGATTACTGATATAGGTATAGATCGAGTATTTATTGGATCATGTACTAATGGACGTATAGAAGACTTAAGAAGGGCAGCAACTATCATAGAAGGTCAAAAAGTGTCTTCTTCAGTCAGTGCAATGATTGTTCCTGGTTCGGGTAAAGTAAAACAACAAGCAGAAGAAGAAGGTTTAGATCTAATTTTTAAAGATGCAGGTTTTGAGTGGCGTGAACCTGGTTGCTCAATGTGCTTAGGAATGAACCCGGATATTTTATTGCCACAAGAAAGATGTGCTTCTACAAGCAACAGAAATTTTGAAGGACGTCAAGGTGCAGGTGGAAGAACACATCTTGTTAGTCCTGAAATGGCAGCAGCAGCAGCGATTGCGGGTAATTTTGTAGATGTTAGGGAGATAATCTGATGAAAGCAGTTAAACAAGTTCGTGGGAATGCAATTCCCTTAAATCGTGCTGATGTTGATACAGACCAAATAATTCCTAAGCAATTTTTGAAACGTATAGAGCGGACCGGTTATGGTGAATTCGCTTTTTTTGATTGGCGTAAAGATGATGATTTCATTACTAATCGAATTCAATATAAGGATGCACCGATTATGCTTGCACAGCAAAACTTTGGATGTGGTTCTAGTAGAGAACATGCTGTATGGGCTTTAGAAGATATGGGTGTCGAAGCAATTATTGCTCCAAGTTTTGGTGATATATTTCGCAATAATTGTTCTAAAGTTGGACTCCTGACTATTCAACTTGATCAAGATGATGTTGATTACTTAATGTCTCGTGCTGAAGAACTACCCGAGGGAGAGATTGTAATTAATTTGGAAAATCAGACCGTCATGATAGGTTCAGAATGGTCACGACAATTCAAAATTGATGAATTTGTAAAGCATCGATTACTTAATGGTTTGGATGATATAGGAATTACACTGGCAAATGAACAGAAGATTTCTTCTTTTGAAGAGATACGTTCGAGTTTTTTACCAAGTACAGATCAAGCTGGTCAGGATAGTCTAAAGATAAATTGATGACTGCTAATGTCGATAATGTTCCGTTACCGGAGAGCGTTTTTCGTTCTGTTCAGATAGTACTTCCAACTATCGAGTACAAAAGTGTGGAACAGATTGGCTTTGGTATGAATAGAAGAGTCTATCGAGTTTCTGATGGACAAACATATTGGGCTATATCTATAGCAAAGTCATGTGTATATTCCGAAATTAATTCTTTTCGCCAAGAAGTGAAATTACTCAATTATCTACAAGATATAATTGTTTCAGGTATTACCCCCCAAGATGCTCAATTGGTCGAATCTCAAGATGGTCATTTCGCTATGATTTACCGATTCATAGAGGGAAGAAATCTAAGTTCAGTTACAATACCGGAGTCTAAACTTAATACATTGGCGATTCAAATTGCTAATTTCTTTTACCAGTTACACACTATTTCACTCGATAGTTTGAATAGTATCGACATACAGACAATAAACTTATTGGATGATCATTATATTCCAATGCTTAAAATTGCGAAGGATGATATTGATGGATATTCGTACACGTATTTAAAAAAATTGCAAGAGAAATTTCGTCATTATGATAATAATTTTTCGCAATCTCCAGTTCTTGTGCATGGTGATATAAGTGGCGAACATCTATTAGTTGATTCTGAATATAATTTATGTGGTGTAATTGACTTTGGTGACACTATGATCAGTGATTTTGCTATTGATTTTGCAGGTATATTAAATGATATGCCTAAAGAGTTCTTGGATAAGATCATGATTAACTACAACAATTCGTTGGATACATATTTTTTCAAACGAGTCGAAGTTCTAATTAATATGGCTCCACTTTTTGATATTGCATACGAAAGCGCTGTTCATGATTCGCGTAAGAAGGCTGAAGCAATTCAGAAACTTAAACAATTAGCTACAGCAAATGCATAAAGTTGCAATGGACTATTCAGCAATGTTCTTTACAGCAATAGCTCGATTTAGCGCATGCAAGTAAGCTCGGGCGCTCGCTACTAAGATGTCTGTATCTGCAGCCCTGCCCTGATATGCATCACCATCTGTTTCGACTCTAATGGTTACTTCTCCTTGTGCATCAATTCCTTCTGTAACTGACTTCACAGAGAATTCTGTTAATGAATTTTCGGTATTTGTGACACGATTTATTGCTCTATAAATGGCGTCAACTGGTCCTGTTCCTATCGCTGCATCTTCAGAGGTATTGCCATCTGGATCCATTAATCGGACTGTTGCCGTGGGAGTACCGTGGTCACCAGTTGATACTTGGACAAGATCTAATGTCCAGGCATCTTGTACTTGAATTTGTGTTTGCTCAGAGACAATGGCCATTAGATCGCGATCATCAACTTCATCTTTGGCATCAGCAACATCTAAAAACGCATCCCATATTCTTTGGAATTCATCTTCTGAGGGTTCAATTCCTAGAGATTCTAATCTCGATTGCAGACCATGCCGACCCGACGTTTTTGTCAGTACAATAGCTGAACCACCTGGGATACCCAATTCAACAGGATCCATTATTTCATAAGTCTCTCTCATTTTTAGAACACCATCTTGATGGATACCTGATGAATGCCGAAAAGCATTTTTCCCAACAATTGCTTTATGTGGTTGTAATGTCATACCTGATGCACGTTCAACCAATTTACTAATTGAGTAAATTTCCTGTGGCTTTGCATCTACATGTACATTCATGAAATCGTCACGTGTACGTATCGACATGATAATTTCTTCTAAAGATGCATTACCAGCTCTTTCTCCAATTCCATTAATTGTCCCTTCAACCTGACGTGCACCACCAAGAATTCCTGCTAAAGAGTTTGCAGTTGCCATTCCTAAGTCATTTTGACAATGTACAGATATTCGTGCTTTATGCATGTTTGGTACATTTTCAGGAAGAGAACGTATGAAGGCTTCAAATTCTTCAGGAATAGCATATCCGACAGTATCAGGAATATTAATTGTCGTTGCCCCTTCTTCGATTGCTGCTTCAACAAGTTGATAAACGAATTCTGGTCTAGATCGTGTAGCATCCATAGGAGAAAATTCGACATCCGAGGTATATTTTGCAGCTCTTGAAACTGCAGCTCGGGCCATTTCCATTATATCCTCACGATTTTTTCGTAGCTGTTGTGCTAGATGGATATCACTTGAAGATAGAAAAACATGTATTCGTGGAGTCTCTGCATGTTTTACAGCTTCCCAAGCTGCATCTACGTCATTAAAGGCTGCTCGAGCGAGGCCTGCGATTACTGGTCCTTTGACTTGTTTAGCAATTTCTGCAACTGATTCTAAGTCTCCTGGTGAAGATATAGGAAATCCAGCTTCGATAATATCAACATTTAATCTTGCAAGTGCTCGAGCAATTTCTAGTTTTTCGTTTACTGTAAATCCTATACCTGCAGACTGTTCACCATCGCGAAGCGTCGTGTCAAAGATATAAACTTTTTCGCTATTACTCATTTTCAACTCCTATTAGTTTATATACATAAACTTATTCTGAGACGTAGGGTAATTCTCCCTCAGGGCGTCTACCTGATGCTTGATGAAATCTAGCAACTTCAACTGGTTCAGTAGTTGGGACAGAAATTGCTTGTGGGCCTCTTAACATGGCAATACGCCCAGTTCTTACCATTTCAATAATGGGATACGCTGCGAGATTTTCTAGTAAGCTATCGACAGTTTCTGGATGAGCCACAAGTTGTATAACTACACTATATTCTGTGATATCTACTGCCTGTGCCCTAAATATTTCTACTAAGTCGAGGATGTCCCTACGATTATTTTTTTCAGATCGAACCTTAATAAGTGCAATTTCTCTAACTATTGATTCTTCACGGCTAAGGTCAGAAACTTTAATAATGTCGATTAGTTTGTAAAGTTGTTTTTCTACTTGTTCACCTACATTATCATCTCCTTCCACTACAAAAGTCATCCGCGAGATGCCCTCTTGTTCTGTAGTTCCTACAGCTAAAGATTCAATATTAAAACCGCGTCTTCGAAATAATGAAGCAACGCGATTAAGAACTCCAGGATGATTTTCAACTAAAGCTGCTAGAGTGTGTTTCATTTTAATTCTCCAAATTACCTAAGACTACAAAGCCTTAACTTGATCTGATGTTTCAACAGTTTCACTAAGTGCAGCGCCAGCTGGCACCATCGGCCAAACATTTCCTTCAGTTTCCACTTGGAAATCAATTAAAACGGGACCGGGATGATTATTTGCTTCTATAATTACATCATCAACTTCTGACTTATGGCTTACACGAAGTGATTTTATACCATATGCTTCACCAAGTTTAACAAAGTCTGGCTGTGACATATTGACGGAAACATAGTTATTCCCATAAAAAAGTTCTTGCCATTGTCGAACCATTCCCAAGAATCCATTGTTCATGATTGCCATTTTGACAGGTAAATTTTCATCGATCATTGTGGCAATTTCTTGATTAGTCATTTGAAATCCACCATCACCACAAATTGTCCAAACGGTTCTGTTTGGTTCGGCAACTTGAGCTCCTAACGCTGCAGGAACCTCGAAACCCATAGTACCTAAACCACCAGAAGTAATTAGCTGACGAGGCCTTGAAATATTCATTAGTTGTGCGGCCCACATTTGGTGCTGCCCAACTCCTGTTACTACAACTCCTTCATTCCCAATTTTTTCAGCTATTCGAGATTCAATGTATTGAGGAGTTAGCTCATCTACCTCAGGTACTTTAAATGAATCCTTATGATCTCTACGTAATTCATCGATCCAATGGATCCAATCAATGTGTGATAATGGCTCGAATTGTGTGATTAGTATTTTTAATACTTCCCGGACGTTACCTACAATTGGCGTGGTGGTGATTATGTTTTTGTTATGTTCTGCTGGATCTATGTCTACATGTATGACATTTGCCGTAGGGTTGAGATCGGCAAAGCGACCTAATGCACGATCATCCATGCGCATACCTAATCCTATTATAAGATCTGCATTTGATGCAGCGTGGTTGGCCCAATAAGATCCGTGCATCCCCATCATTCCATAGGAGAGAACATGATCTTGAGGAATTGATCCAAGACCTAATAAGGTATTGAGAACTGGAGTACCTGATTTTTCAGCAAATTCCATTAACTCTTTAGATGCATCTGCTTGAATAATACCGTGTCCAGCAAAAATTATTGGTCGCTCAGCTCTGCGAATTAGCTGAACTGCATTCTTGATTTCATCTTCATTAACGGAAGGAAATGGTTCATATCCTCTAATAGAAATTTGCTCTGGCCACTCGAAATCAGCTTCTTCGATAAATACATCCTTAGGAATATCAATATGTACTGGACCTGGCCTGCCAGTAGTGGCTATATAAGCTGCCTCAGCAAAAGTTGGTGCGATATCTTCCGCTCGCATTACGAGATAATTGTGTTTAGTAATTGGCATTGTAATACCAGTGATATCTGCTTCTTGAAAGCCATCTCTTCCTAAAAGGTTTCGGGCAACATTTCCAGTTATGAAAAGTACAGGGATACTATCCATCATAGCGTCAGTAATAGCTGTAACGAGATTCGTTGCTCCAGGACCTGAAGTAGCTAAAGCACAACCCAATCTTCCTGAAGCTTTTGCATATCCTTCGGCTGCATGTCCAGCGCCTTGTTCATGACGAACTAAAATATGGCGTACTTCAGGATGTGAAGGCCATCGATCGTATAATGGAAGAACCACACCGCCTGGATATCCAAAGACAGTATCGATACCAATTTTTTTGAGTGATTCAAGGACTATATCTGCTCCAGTAATCTTCTTCATTTTGTTCTTCCTGTGAATTTCATTGATTTTTTTATTTGCAAGACAAACCACCCTTGCGGGTTTTTTAGGCGACACTGCTCGTCAGGTGGACGACAGTATCGCCTATGTAAGGACTAGTAAGACGTTAGAAGGCACCAATAAGCTGAGGCCAGATAAGACCACGGAACGGTCAACGCTTATTGATGTGTTGTTCTGCATAGTTCTAATAGTATCATCAGGATTCGCACAATAAGTCAACTAGTTATGGTGACTTATTGGTAAATTTTAAAATTACCTTTTCCAAAATTGAGAATAATTACCTGACTGAAGAGTCTGCCTGTCGTAGCATCTAATTATGGATAAAGAAGTGATTGTAATTGGTGCTGGCCCTGCTGGTTCTACTGCTGCTAGAGAGATATCTTCTTTGGGATGGGAAGTTCTCCTTTTAGATAAATCACGCTTTCCTCGTGATAAGCCTTGTGGTGGTGGTGTTACGATACGGACGGATGAACTTTTACCTTTTTCACTTGATCCCGTAATTGAAGATGTAGTCTACGGAGCACATTTGCGATTGCGTGACAATCAAATAATTACTCGCCATACCTCTAAGCCTATAACATACATGACTCAACGAAGCCGGTTGGATTCTTTTCTTGTTGAACAAGCACAAAAGTCAGGTGTTGATTTTCGTGATGGTGTCGCTGCAGCTCGTGTAAGAAGGTTAGCTCAAAATCAATTCGAGGTAACTGACCGGCATGGAGATAAATATACGTCTAGGATTCTGATTGGNGCTGATGGAGCAAATGGAATAGTGTCGAAAAATTTAGGCTATGAAAATCCCATAGAGCGTGCAGTAGCTATTGAAGGNAATATGCCTTTTCCTAATGGTATTCCTGAAGANTATAAAGGGATGGTTGGATTGAATTTCGGTTTAGTTAAGGGTGGTTATGGNTGGATTTTCCCTAAAGAAGATCATCTTAATATTGGGATAGGTGGATGGAAGATTAATGTTGGACATTCATTAAGATCTGATTTAGCAAAACTATGTGAAGTCTATGGATTTGATTTTTCAAAACTTGAACAAATTCGTGGTCATCATTTGCCCTTAATTCGCCCTGGCACATTGGTAAGTGCAGGTGGTTCAGCTGTTATAGGTGATGCTGCTGGATTTGTNGATCCTTTATCTGGAGAAGGGATTTATGGTGCNATTGCTTCCGCAGTCTCTATTGCTCCCGCAGTANATAGTTTTTTGCAAGGACAATCAACTGCTTTGGATGACTATCATTTTTCGATTNCCGATTCGATCATTCCTGATATTGAAAAGTCCAGAGCATTGATGGAGATTTTTCATGTTTTACCTGATCCTTTTGTTTGGTTGCTACAGCATTCTAATCGTTTTTGGGACCCTGCTGGTTCATTAATACGAGGCGAAACAACATATTCTGANATTGTAAATCGTTTTGGANAAATACTTGGATCNAGCTTGATTCCAATTTCCAAGTTTTCNCAGTTATTAACTGGTAGAAAAGAGCAATTGCGCTCTCCTGATTGTCAGTAAGAAAAGAATAATTCGAATCTTCCTATTTCTAGTATAGATTTATTGCTTCAATCTCTATCGCTTTGCATTCTGATGTACTCATTGGTTGATAGTTAATTGCAGTTGAAAAATTGTCTTGTATACGAGAGGAATATCTTGCACCTGGTATGGCTACAGAAATATTTGGGTTTGTAAGAACATATCGAAGCAGATTTGCTGGTGTTAGAAGGCCTTGATAACCCTCTTCAACAGCAGTTCTTAATGCACTCATTCTCCCAGATCCACCTAAAGGTCTCATTACTATAACGCCAATATCATTTTTTGCTGCCACTTCAATAATTGAAGCTGTTGAAGGATNGAACGCAGAATATTCAATCATGATAGTGTCAAAAATATTNGATTGAATAATTTCAGTTAAAAGNTCAGAGTTATGGCATGAAACTCCAAGGTGTTTAATTAATCCTCGATNCTTTGCAATTTTTAGACCGGTAATGGCACCATCTTCTTCGTCATTAACTTCTGACCATGCATCAAAAGTTGATATGTCGTGTAGTTGGTATAGAGGTATTTCACTTAATCCGAGCGTAGCAAGAGATCTGTCTATATCGTGTTGGCTTCCGTTTGCTGTATGGCTGAAAGTTTTTGAGGTTATATTGAATTCGCTGTTTGGGTTGTTACGCAAATGTTGCCCTAGGAGAAACTCACTTCCAGAGTATTCTCGTGCAGTATCTATAAAATTGATCCCTACATCTTTGGCTGTATTGATAGTTTCATGGCTTTCTTTAGATGTAGGCGTGTCCATAGCNCCTAACCCTAATTCAGTTACGAAAAGATTAGTACGTCCTAAACGCCTTTTTCTGATCGATTTCATATATGGATCCTAATTTGATAGTTATATTGACATCATGATTGCAATAACAAAACTTAAATTTATGACTATTGTTGTTAATAAAAACAAATAAGAAACAAACTTTGTAGTTTTATATATGAAAAATGCTATAGCTAGATTGCAAAGCAATATAATTGAAGCTGCATGTGGTAGAGCAAATAGCGAATTTTTAGATCTAAAACTTATGATTTCATTCTGGACGTAGAGGGGAAAATGCACATTTATTTGATTGGGCAAATTTTGAAATTGAACTGCAAAGAAAAGCCACATTAGAAGTCCACTTAATAATGACAATGTTAGGAGGTAACGAAGGTGTATATCTATACTGAGAGATCCCCAAAAACTTGGTATTCGTTGTGCGTGCGATTCTAGAGATATTAATGCTCCTAAATTTTTTCTGATCTGAACTTCTTGAGCAAATTTTCTAGGATTTTCAATGCTTATACCATATGTATTTTTTTCAGTTACAAGATAAATAACTTTATCTGATTGTTTTTCTGTTATGTAACATTGGATATTACCTAGAGCTGCTAATGTGCCGTTACCAATGTAATTTCCTGGCCAAGAAACCCCACTAATTTTTGGTAATCCTGCTGATGAAGCAGGGATGATACTGTTAATTGAGTTGAGGGAAATAATCTGTATGGTTCCACCCCACTTGATAACTATTCCGTTTCGATCCAATGAATATTCCATTGTTGCTAAAGAATAGTTCCATTTGGCAAAAAGAATGGCAATACATCCCATGCAAAAAGCAAATGATGAAAAAATTATTGTAGTAACTGAAAAATTTTCAGATACTGCGAAATTAATAAATAGAATAGTAATGCCGACAGACCATAGAGTGAGGCACGTACCAACTGTTAATCCTAAAGTGCGTGGTGGATGAAAAGTCATTACTCTAAATACCTAATTAATATAAAAGTGCAATTTCCAATATCTATTTAGGATAAATTGGGTCTACCCAATCCTGATAATCAGCAAGTTCTCCAGTAACAATTTGAAAGTAAGTATCTTGTAATTTTTTGCTGATTGGTCCTGGTTTGCCTGAGCCTACGGGGACACGATCTACTTCAGTAACAGGCGTTACATGCGCTGCAGTTCCAGTCATTAAGACTTCTTCAGCAATGTATAACTCACTACGATCTATTGATCGTCTGACTATGGGAAGGTTTAAGTCCTTTTGTGCTACGGAAAGTACGGTTTCAAGAGTGATTCCTTCGAGAATATTATCTTGTGGTGGAGGAGTAATAATTGTGCCACCTTTTATCATTACTATATTTTCTCCTGATCCTTCAGAAATATGTCCATCGACATTCAACATAATAGCTTCATCGAAGCCATTAAGTTGTGCTTCAGTTTTTGCCATTGCATTATTGACATATAAGCCATTAACTTTTGCTCTTGCGGGAATCATTGTGTCGTCAATCCGTCTCCATGAGGATGTCATGCAACGTGCACCAATTTCTGTATCAAGATATGCACCGAAAGGTGTTACAAAGAGTAAGAAATCATCCTCAAGGTCATGCATACGCACCCCTACAGCTTCTGATGATTTGTAAACCATAGGACGAATATAGATATCTTCCGTATATCCATTTTTTAAAGCTAAATCGTGAGTGATTTTGACTAACTCATCATCAGAATAATTGAGCTGCATTCGCATAATTTTCGCACTTTGGCGCAGTCGTTCAATATGTTCCCTTGGTCTAAAAAGGTAAAGTTGCTCCTGAGAGTGATTCCAATTACCACGTATACCTTCAAAGACAGCAGTTCCATAGTTGAATGCATGTGTCATTATGCCAATTTTGGCATTTTCCATAGGAATGAATTCACCTTGAAAAAAAGCTGTCGGTGTGGGCATAGTTTACTCCTAAATACAATCTTATCGTATGGCATTTCACTAGAGATTGAAATGAATCATAGAATGGTGTTTGTTTGAACGGCAACTGATTTTAATACATATCTATAAATTTTATAGAAAAAAAAACTAGATTATGCTAGTGATTCAATGGCGGTGAATAAAGGATTAAGTAATGAATCAAAATGCAAATACTAAATATTCAATTGGATCAGTTCATTTTAATGTAGTAAGTGATGGAGTCTACTGGTATGACGCTGGAGCAATATTTGGAGTTGTTCCTAGAATAATGTGGGAAAGACAACAAAAACAATTGGATGTAAGTTACAGGATGCCGCTTGGTCTAAATTGTATAGTATTGAAATCTGAAGGAAAAACCATATTGATAGAATCGGGGATTGGTGGAAAACCAGAAGATCGTTTAGCTGCATCTCCTTTAGCACAGGGAAATTTAATTGACTCCTTGAAACAAATTGATATTGCCCCTGAAGATATAGATATTGTAATTAATACGCATTTACATGCAGATCATTGTGGTTGGAATACTAGAGTTAGTAATAAAAATGATGTACTTGAACCTACTTTTCGCAATGCAACATACCTTATAAGTAGTCAAGAATGGGAAGATGCTACGAATCCTAATGAAAGAACNCGGGCNACATATTTATCTCGAAATTTAGATCCGATTATAGATCAATTAGAATTAATCGATCCAGAAAAAGAACATCTAGTGACAAACGAAATCGTATTTGTCCCTACCCCTGGTCATACTGCAGGTCATGGTACAGTTGTGGTTCGTTCAGGGCAGGAGTGGGGTGTTTATGTTGGTGATATGGCCCAGCATAAGTCACAATTAGAAAGGACAGCATGGGCTTCGGGATTAGATATCCTTCCTTTNATTTCAATGGAAACTAAAAAGGCACTTATGGAAAAATGTATTGAAGATGAGGCGTTAATAATTTTTTGCCACGGCGAATTCCCTGGTGTTGGCCGGATGACACGTACTTTAAATGGGTATAGAAAATGGGTAGATGTTGCCCCTGCATAACTTTCGATTTAAAAATTATTTATTAGAGGTTGGTTTTGAATAAGAATAACGATCAGTTAAAAAACTGGATTCCTTTGTTAAGAAAAGAGGATTTTNCTGAGGAAGAAATTGTTCAAACTAATCGTTTGGCATTAGCCCATGTGTACATGAAGCATAAATGGCATCCTGCACCAGTGCATAATTTCACGGTCCCTTTATGGTTTCAGGGTGTTTATGATGAACAGAGAGCTGCCCGGCAGCAAGCAGTTATTTTTGATCGATCGCATTTAGGGAGGTTTTATGTTGTTGGTGAAAAGTCTGCGGAAGTTTTAGATAGTATTTTTGCCACTTCGGTTAAAGATATTCCTGAAGGNCAACTAAAACGTGTTTTGGTTTGTCATCCNAACGGTGTACTTTTAGATATCCCGACAGTTTTCCACCTGAGCTACGGTAGGTGGCTGGTTGTATCTGGACCAAAAACTCAGTCACATTTACTTGGTATGGTAGGCGAAGTAGTGGATCAACGAGCTTTAGAAAAAGATGTAATTATTTCAGATAGAATCTCTGATAGTGTTCTTTTTTCTGTTCANGGTCCTGAATCAGAAAAACTTTTGGAAGGTGTCGTAGGAATAACAATTCCTAAAGCAGTCCCCAGAGACGAGGTGCATGAAATTTTATTGGGTGGTTACCGGGCATTAATTGCACGCACCTCTCAGATTAACGAGGACGGATATTGGTTTTTACTTTCACCTGAGGTNGGTGANCATTTTTTTGANAATGCTGTCACGATGGGTATCATTCCTGCTGGTTTGGCTGCNCATGATGCATTACGTATTGAAGCAGGGTTTCTTGAAGCTCCATATGAGACTCCTGCACCTGTNACTCCTCTTGAAGCTGATTTACAAAAACTAGTCAATTTCNATGAACGAGATTTCCCNGGNGTTGNTGTCTTGTTAANTGCTCAGAATGATNCTCCTGAAAGATTAATTCGTGGTATTAAGGTTTTAGGACAAGGTGTTGCNCATCGTGGGGATAGAATTTTCTCAGAGAATAACAATATAGGTGCTTTGGTAAATGCTGCTTATTCTGCACAGNTAAATGCAAGTATAGGTTTGGCTTATCTGCAGCCAAATCTTCGTAAAGTGTCCGTGCAGATTTCTGATCAACAAATTGATGCTGAGGTTATAGGTTTACCTTTTTATAAAAATGATTAGATGGGATTGAATATAATTTTCTGCACTACTTAGGAGTGAAAATGGATATTCAGGATTGGCTAGATGTTATTTATCCCGAAGTTAGCCCAGATCTTGATCCACGTGCACCATTTATTGCGCATATAAAAACAAGAACACCAGAGCATAACCCACCTCTATTTTGGTTAGGTTGTGCTTTAGATGAAATTTCAGCAACGAATGAAATGGATACTTTTATAAAAAAAGCTCGAAATGCGATAGGTGATCTGCATGACTTTAGTTGGAATAATGAACAAGCTTGTTTAGATGTATTTTCACAAGCATGTGCCTTTGCTTGGGCATCTAAAAATCTATCTAAACCTCAATTTATGGAACAAAGAAATGGTGAATATGCTTGTATTTTTGTACCTGATTATAATGCAACGATTGTCCCAAAACGCATTAGGCATGTAAGACATTTTAAAGATATTGTCGAAGATATTAGTAGTTTTGTTAATGATGTCCAACATTTATTTACGGATGAATACACTAAAATTGGTTATTTAGATACATACTTAAACTTGGATTGGTATGCTCAAGATCTAGGATACAGGCTAGAACTAACAGAACCTTTGGTTGCGACGTTAAAGAACTTTACAGGCGATCAAGACTTACGTTTTGTACTTACTCGACCTTTTCAATGGGGTAATCCTGTTGCGAGTTGGTATTGAGGTGATGCATGTTTGAATTAACTGATCTGTTACGTGCCGTCATTATGGGTATCATTCAGGCAGTAACAGAATTCTTACCTGTTTCATCATCAGGGCATCTTGTCGTAATGAGAGAGTTTGTGCATTTTGATGAACAAAATAACTCACTTACCTTTGATGTTGCTTTGCATGTCGGAACATCAGTTGCGGTTATTTTGTTCTTTTGGAGAGATTGGCAGAATATTTTCCACTCTGTTTTTTATGACATTGCGGACCATGGCCTTGTACTTAGAAAATGGAATGCTCATTCGCTACTACTAATTTGGATAGTAATAGCTACAATTCCTGTTGTAGTAGTTGGATTTGTTTTTCAGGATTTAATTGAACAAAATTTACGTCAACCCCTAGTAGTGGGTGTTTCTTTGATCGTTTTTGGTTTATTGATTGGGCTTATGGATCGCTTAGGAGAGAGTAGAAAGAAATTAGAAGATATCCATCTAAGTAATGCACTTTGGATAGGTATTTTCCAAGCAATAAGTTTTATTCCAGGTGTTTCTAGATCAGGGATGACGATTGGCGCAGCTCGAATATTGGGTTTTGATCGTGTCAACGCTGCACGATTTTCCTTTTTGTTGTCTACCCCCGCAGTAATAGGAGCAAGTTTATTAAGATTTTTTGAAACCCAGCAAAATAATGAATCTATAAATTTGTCGGTTTTGATTGCTGGCAGTTTAATTTCTTGTCTTGTTGGTATTATTGTTATTCGATTTTTGTTGCGATATTTGCAAAATGGAACGTTATGGCCTTTTGTTTGGTATAGAATTGTTCTTGGCTTATTAGTTATTGCATATACCATGAGTTAATGGCCAAAGGTGTTAATAGTTTTAGGGTAGGGAAATATTATGACGGTATTAGATCAATTTCAGCTTGAGGGTAAAGTAGCCATCGTGACAGGCTCCGGTAGTAATTTGGGCCGAGAGATGGCACTTGCTTTGGCTACAGCTGGTTCGAATATTGTAGGTGTTGGCAGAAGGACTGAACCTTTAGAAGAAACAGCAGAAATGGTTAGAGAGAAAGGGCAAGAATTTTTGTCTTTACCAACTGATGTTACTGATTCAAATGCAGTGCATACGATGGTTCAATCGGCAATATCGCATTTTGGGCAAATAGATATTTTGATAAATAATGCAGGAGGTGGTGGAGCCGGTCGCGGTAAGACATTACCTGAACTCACTGATGAAGATTGGCATTCAGGAATGGATGTAAATTTATCTTCTGCATTTTTTTGTTCTCGTTCAATAATTGAACATATGGTGGACCATCGATCAGGAAGAATAATTAACGTCGCCTCTGGATGGGGTTATCGCGGGGGAAGAAATCAGTTTATGTATCCCATTGCAAAAGCCGGGATAATATCACTAACTAAATGCTTAGCGATGACATACGCACGTGATGGTATTCGTGTTTCATGTATTGCACCAGGTGCATTTCCTCATGAATTAGGCCCCGAAACTGAAGCACGTGGTCAAATGCAAGCTGCGGGAAGATTTGGATTTATGAATGAAATGGGACCTCTCGCAGTGTTTTTAGCCTCAGAAGCTTCAGAGGATTTGTCTGGTGAAACAGTATTAATTGATGGTGGTGCCATTGCTGCTGGTGTGACTCCCGCAGGTATTGCTCCAAGTCAATAGACACTTGTATCGGAAATATATTAATTATGGATTTAGAAAGGACATATTATGTTTAGTTTAGAAGGTAAGCATTGTCTTGTGACAGGTGCTATCAGTCCTTTGCAACGAGCATTTGCAGTGGGATTAGCAGAAGCTGGAGCCAATGTATCTTTAACAACTACTTCTGATAACGAAGATCAAGAAGTAATGGCTAATTCAATTCTAAATGAATGCTGGTCAATTGGAGTAACTGGAGAAGCACTTAAGGTTGATTTAACAAATGAAACTCAGTTAGATCAAAAGATTGTAGAACTTGAAACAAACATTGGACCTATTGATGTTTTGGTCAATGCTACTCATACGGCAGTCATTAAACCTTTTTTAGAATTTTCAACGGATGAAGCTAATGATCTTTTTTCAAACAATGTGCAGAGCACTTTAATACCAACTTCAGTGATAGGTAGAAAAATGCTTGCTCGTGGAAAAGGCAAGGTCATTAATGTGGTTTCTATTTTGGCAGATAGAGGCGTTCCAAATTGTGCAGTTTTTTCCGCTACCCAAGGATCGATCTTAGGTTTTACAAGATCGTTAGGTATCGAATGGATTAGGCAAGGAGTCACAGTTAATGCACTTGGATTAGGTTTTTATAGTGATTTACCTGGTCCTCAGCAAGATGATGCTTTACGAGAAATTTTAGAAAAATATATTCCTGTTCGTCGGTTAGGTACATCTACAGATCTACAAGGTACGCTGGTTTATTTGTCTTCTGATAGTAGTGATTTTGTGGATTCAGAGATGATAGTGGTCGATGGTGCGATAAGTGTTCATGCATGAATTAATTGATGGTTTTGGATGCTAGTAAAGAATTTTCCATGAGACATATTCTTGGCACTCCTGGTCCAGAGTGGTCTGGTGATGGTTCTTTGTCTGGAGAAGATCCTTCTGATATTCGATTTTTATCTGCCGACAACTATAAACCAGATTTAGCAAAATCATCAGGTTTGTATCCTCTTGCGCCCTTCCGTCGGAGGCTTGTGGCCTTTCTTATTGATGAACTTTTAGTAATGTCTTTACTTTTTATTATCTGGATTATATTGGCAGTTGTGTTTCGTTATGAATCTCCAATAGTTGCTACACAGGTAACGGCTGCCTCATCATTATTGCGTATTGGCTATGGTTGTATTTTCAATCCTCGTGGATGGTCTCCTGGTAAAAAATATGTTGGACTCAGAATAGTCCGAGAAGATGGTTTACCTCCTGGATTGACTTATGGTCTCGTCAGGACCGCAGGTGCATTTGTTAGTCGTAACATTTTTTTACTAGGTTATTTGTGGGCAAAATGGGATCGTAAATCTCAAACGCTTCATGACAAACTTTCAGGAACATATGTTGTGTCAATTTCTCAAGAATTAATAGTTACTGATATAGAAGATCATTCTCAAAGGTAGTTATTATTCCCATGGTAACGATCTTGGTTTTAAGATTTGCCTAACTGATCCATCCGTAACAAGTAATATGAGGTCTAAGTTGCCATAAAGTTGAGGGTTCATGCTCTTTAGCGAGGTAGTGAATAGTTCATCCTTCATATGTGTGACACTAGTTAAAAGAATTAATAAAGACAAATCTGTAGATTCAGTCGTTACTTGTTTGGTGGCTCGAGCGATTTGTTGGCGTAGCTCTCTACGAATATATGATCCTTCAATTAAATCAATTTGTGGGGGAGTGCTAATGACAGAAATGCCTTCTGGTGCTTCAGTTTGTAGCCGTGAGACGACCCAATAATCATGTACTGGAATAATTGTTAATTCTTCTACTTTTAGCATGCTGGCTTTATCCCTTATTTGAGACAAAATCACATCAAGTTCTGCACTTTCATCAGGAGTTCTATATATTTCTCGAGAATCGAGATGGAATGCTCCTTCAATCCCTTCAGAAATTGTTGTCCATTCGTTAGATAAGCCACCAGTTACCGAAACATATGCTCCATCATTTTCTAATTTGGCTAGTTTGACTGAAGTGGGAATTCTTACTTCACGCCGCTCACCTGGAGAAAGATGCTTTATTCCATTTAACAGTGTTGTATTGAGGTCAGGATTTGATAATGCACGATCGTTAATATTTACTCGAGGAGGAATCCAAATATTATAACCACCATCCTCTTCTATTTCTGTATTCAGTAAATTTGAATAATCATCAATTGAATTTACATAATCATCATTTCCCCACAATTTAGCAATAGTGACGCCAACACTAAAATTTCTTTGCTTAAGAATCGCATCATGTATTTCAGATTTTTCATCGAGAATATGAAAAGTACGAAAATAGTGATGGCTCATCCATTCAGCAGCCATGTATAGTGCAGATGTTTCTGGAGATAGTGTTGTAATGGATTAGTCCTTTATGAATTGTCTTTTGCGGCTAAGCGTTCATCTCTTCTATTTAATGCCGGCTCTAATCCATTGTTAAGAAACTGGAGGATTACTGAAACATTAAAGCCTAAAAATCCAAATACTCCAACCCACTTTAGTAGTGTGTAATAGATATTAGAAGTGTTTTCAAGTTGTTGAAAAGTTAGTACAGCAATGACAGAAAGGACTATTAGTAACAAAGAGACAATGATCATACCCCATTTATGAATAAATCGACTGAAAGCAGCTAAAAGACCTGCACCGATAGCTATATTACCCGCTAACATTCCTAACAAGGGTGTGCCATGATGGTCCCAAATTTCGTAAGAAGCTAAAAGTAGAAGCATCATTCCGGCGGGAGCTAGGATGGCAAAAATTATTCCAGGTAGATCGCTTCGATGAAATCTCATATCTGTCCTCTTTCCTGAGATTCATATTACCTGAATATCCTCATTATTCGAAGAATCAGATAATAGAAGTTGTTAACATAATAATTTTGATATTAGGTATCTTATTTTTGATAATACTCAGTATGATGTCATATAAGATAATAAAAGTTTTATCGGTCAGGATTGCATGTGTCTATAAATATTACCTATGAAGATCACATTGCCATAATCTCTTTGGAATTAACAGAAGATTGCTTTGATTGGGAATCCTTAAGTGAGTTAATTGAACACGCTTCAGCTATTAATATGGATGTAGAGAATATATATGCTGTAGTAATTCACTCTCTGAATTCTTCATTTGCTAAAGGATGGTCACACGAAATACTTAATATGGCGCCTGAAGATCAGATTGCTGTCGGGTCAGCATTTACTGCAATTGCTAATATCAAACAGCCAGTAATTGTTGCTATGTCTGGTTCTATTTTAAGTGCTGGCTTAGAACTAGCACTTTCGTGTGATATACGAATTGCTGCTACTAATTCATTATTTGCATTTCCCGAAACTAAGATGGGCTATGTTCCTTTAGCTGGTGCTACACAACGTTTGCCACGGGCAATAGGTAGGTCCAACGCCTTACGTATGCTACTCACAGGAGAGCAAATCAATGCAGATGAAGCATTACGTATTGGTTTAGTTTCTGAACTAATTGATGAAGAGAGATTAGATTTAAAGGCTAAGGAGATTGCTAAAATTATTGCTTCACGTGGACCTATCGCTACTCGTTTCGCTAAAGAAGCGATACTTCGTGGAAGTGAAATTGGTCTATCAGAAGGTCTTCAAACAGAATTAGATTTGACTGTGATTTTACAAACTACTGAAGATCGTGCTGAAGGTGTAGCTGCCTTCATGGAAAAAAGAGATCCTGTATTTAAAAACAGATAGTGATAAAGTTACGTTTTGATTTTGAGAGGAATAAAAAATGAATGTGATATTGAATTCTGATGATGCGCATATTTTGGTCACTTTAGTGAGTGCGCAGATATTGGATCATGTTGATTTGTCTCCAAAAGGTCGCAAATTAATCGAAGAGTGGAGGCGTGACAGAAATTTAGGTACTAGTGCGATGGATGATTTCACAGTTTTCCTGAATGAGCGTATTGGTAATTATGTAGATGAGCGTACAACCAGAATGATGCGAACAAAAGGTAAAGTGAAAGTTTCCGAGACGGGGCGTTGGTCATGAAAGTAGAATTTACAGTAGAAGAGTCGACGACAATGTTTGATGCTGTTGTAGATAAGATTGTAGAGATAAATCTTAGCAAGCAGGATAAAGCTACGATTCGTAGATGGCGAACCGAAATGTCTCCAGGATCTCATGCGATGCAGCTTTTAGGTGACAAGATCAACGCTGAATTAGAACGTGAACACACACGCAGTGAAGTAAGTGCGATTAAGAAACCTGATTGGGCTTCCTAATTTACTAATCTGTGGAGGTCGTTTTGCCTAATTTTATCGATGCAGAGCGTCAGGAGGACGTATTAATCTTAAGGCTTAATCGCCCTGAAAGTTTGAATGCTCTGAATACGACAATGCGTGATGAGTTGTGGCAATATCTATTGCTAATCAGGGACGATGTCTCCATTAAATCTGCTGTTTTGTATGGTGCCGGTGATAGAGCATTTTCTGCAGGAGCTGATATAACAGAATTTGGTACTGCACCTTCTATAATATCAGCACGGTCAGCCAGAGAAAATCGTGATTTATGGAATTTGATGCAATCTCTTGATACGCCACTAGTTGTAGCGCTTCAAGGATTTTCATTTGGTGCCGGTCTGGAAATGGCTTTATATTGTGATTTGCGTGTGGCAGAATACAATGCCTCTTTTGCCTTGCCTGAAGTTAAGTTGGGCTATATTCCATCGGCTGGCGGTACTCAAACCCTACCGCGTCACATTAATGCTACTGATTCAAACTTGATAATTGCTTCTGGCAACCCAATCAATGCAGAGAAAGCCTATCAAATTGGACTGGTTCAATACTTAACTGATCGTTCCCACTATTTACAATTAGCAATTGATTTGGCTCTAGAGATTTCTCATATGAATCCAAATGTGGTGCGTGCTGTTAAGAGAGCTATATGTAGTAGTAGTGAAATGGAAATTTCTGAAGGGTTAGTTTATGAAGCTCGGGTGAGATTATCGAATATTTTGAGTAAGTAAAGATTCGAGGTTAATAAATAGACTTATGCATAATGATGAAGAAAAAAACTCACACAAGTCATTTAATCCAATGTCTAATTCTCAGTCCTCTTTTGGTCCTATCGCACTCGTTGCTATTTCAGTTTTGACAGTTTTAATTTTCTTGTGGGGCGAAATAGTCGCAGATCCTCAAATTGATGTATATCAATTTGATGCAGGGCCTATTGAACAATTTGCGATAGGGCAAATAATTACTCTTGATGAGATGAACTTTTATATTATTGGCATGGAAGATGGTCGTATACGTGCAATAGATGGTCGTAATGAGAAAAGTGGATGCAATGTCATTTATGATATACAAGATACACGTGGTGTTTCTAAAAACCCCTTAAGTATTCCAGGAGTATTTTTGGATCATTGTTCAGATAGTGTGTGGGCATTAACTGGAGACGCTATAAGTGGCGCTAATTATCCGTTAAGAACTCCACAGGTGACCTATAAGAGAGATGAGGAAGGTATTCTGCATGTCTGGGTTGAAGTCATTACAATTTTAAATAGATGATAAAGCATTGAATTAGTAATGTAATGAAACGTATACGATTATTATTGCTAAAAATAATGATGTAATTATAGGATTGATTTGTTTCGTTGAGAGACTTAATGTAGTCTTTTGGAGTTTTCATATTATATAAATGTATGAAAAGCGAATGGAACTTTCCGTATTTTTTTGATTTGATTATAGCGTCCGTTTGAATAACGGTGGGAGGATCGCTATGAATACAGCTGAATTTCTTACTATTTCGTCTGCTATAGTGCCTGATCGAACCGCTTTGGCTGATCAGAATAACCATATTGCATATTTTGAATTGCAGTCGAATGTGAATAAATTAGCCAATGCTTTTCAAGATCTTGGAGTCGGCAAAGGTGCTAATGTTGGTGTAATGGCTGTCAATAGCCCTGACTTTGTAGAGATTTATTATGCTGCTGCAACTGTAGGCGCAACTTTAGTTCCATTAAATTTTCGTGCTAAAACCGAAGAAATTACCCATATGGTTAATGAGGCAGATATTGCTACTTTGTTTATTGCTGAGCGTTATTGGCCAATTTATGAAGAAGTTAAAGATTCAATAGATGGCGTTGAAAATGTAATTGGTATTGATTTTACTCCGCCAGAGTGTGAATCAATTGCAGATATTCGTTCAGGTGCGGAAGATATTCCAGTTTTTGTCGATATAGATGATGGAGACCCAACACTTTTAATCTATACTTCAGGAACAACATCTCTTCCAAAAGGCGTCGTTTTATCCTACCAGGCATTGACTGCGCTTGTAGTCAACACCCAATCTCCGGCAGATCCTACAGTTGATCAGGAAGTGGTTTTAGTAGCCGTACCTTTTTATCATATTGCTGGTGCTACCACGATGATGAGTACTATTTTTTCAGGTCGTCGTCTTGCTATCCTTCCTCAATTCACACCAGAAGGATGGCTACAGATGGTGCAAGATGAGAAAGTTACTCATGCTTTTCTTGTTCCAACAATGTTAAAGCGCATCATGGAAGTAGAAAATTTTTCATCTTACGATCTCTCTTCATTACGACTTATCACATATGGTGCTGCTCCGATGCCTTATGAGGTAGTGAGACAGGCTGTTGATGTTTTCCCTCCTCAGGGTGTTGATCTTATGAATGCATATGGTCAAACGGAAGCTACTGGTTCTATGACCTTCCTTAGTCCTGAAGATCATCGCCTTGATGGCACTGAGGAACAGAATGAACTGAAATTACAACGTTTGCGTTCTGTTGGTCGTCCGATGACTGATATGGATATTGCAATAAAGTCACCCGATGGCTCTATTCTTCCTGATGATCAAGAAGGTGAGATATGTATTCGCGGGGACCGTGTTATGAAAGGCTATAATAAGAGAGAAGATGATACCGGCGCAACAATTCATGATGGATGGTTGCATACGGGTGATCTTGGTAAAATTGATGTAGGTGGATATTTATTCATCACAGGCAGACTGAAAGATATGGTCATACGTGGTGGGGAAAATATTTCTACTGCCGAAATTGAAAATGTTTTAGAAGATCATGATGCGATATCTGAGGCAGCTGTAATTGGGGTGAAAGATACTGAATGGGGTGAGGTTGTTAAGGCTATAGTTGTTTTATCAACAGATAATATAAAGCCTTCTGAAACTGATTTGACGGACTATGTTAAGTCTCGATTAGCTTCATATAAGGCTCCTGCATTGTACCAATGGGTTGATGAATTACCTCGTAACCACCTTGGGAAAGTTCTAAAAAATGATTTGAGAGATCAATATGGTCAACCAACTGAAGGTACGATTGTGTAAATATGGAAATAGGATATATGTTCATGTTTAAAGTGGTGATTATTAATGGCAGATGAATCTTCTATTCAAAATAATCGATTACAATCTCAACTGATTGGCAAATGGTGGATGCCTGCTATAGCGCTTAGTCTAGGTGGCCTTTATTTAGCTATGCAGTTTAGTTCTCCTGAAGGTGCTGGGCGTGAGTCATTTTTTAATGTTGCTCATCCTTGGTCGGTATATGTTTTCATGGCTTCTTTAGTAAGTTTGTTAGTCTATGGGTTAGTGCGACATGCTACATTGTGGCGCTTAGGTAAGGATACACCAGAAAGTGTTTTTGCTAACCTACCGCACCGACTTAAGAATGTTTTTCGTTTAGGCGTTGCACAAGATAAAGTCAGGCGTGATCGTTACGCAGCAGTTATGCATTGGTCTATTTCTTCATCTATTATTGTCTTAACGCTTGTTACTGCTCAAGTTGCTATTGAAGATGATACACCTCTTAATTTTTTGCACGGACCTTATTATTTATTTTTTTCTTTTTATGGAGATTTGTTTGGATTAATAGGGTTAATAGGTGTTGGTATGGCAATGTGGCGTCGATATTTTGTAGATTTTTCTCGAATACGTTGGGATGAACGTCCAGAAGATCATCTTATTATTGTCGGCTTGGGCCTAGTGCTGCTTTCTGGATTTTTTGTGGAAGCTTTTCGAATTGAAGTAACAGAATTAACCCAATATCCCGACTGGGCAAAATGGTCTTTCGTGTCGTATGTTCTGGCTAATTTTTTTGAAATTTTTGCAATGAATGATAATCAAATATTGTGGAGTCACAGTGCGATGTGGTGGACACATATCGTTTTGGCTTTTTCCTGGCTGGCTTTGATAGTTTTCACAAGATTAGATCATCTTTTCTTTGCACCGATCAATGCATTTTTATTACGTACCGACTCCCCTGGACGTTTGTCGACAATTCCTAATATTGAAGAGCAAGAAATTTTTGGGGTTGGTTATATTCAAGACTTTTCTTGGAAGCAGCTTTTTGAATTGGACGCATGTGTTCGATGTGGAAGGTGTACGGATGTATGTCCGGCAAATATAGCTGGTCAACCATTATCTCCTATGCATCTTATCCAAGACTTAAAGGGTCATTTGGCTTCCGTTGGTCCATCGATACAAAAAATAGGTAATGAGGGTGGTGATACCAGATCGGTATCACCAATTTCTATGGTTGGTGAAGTGATTCATGATGAGACGCTTTGGGCTTGTCGTACCTGTGGTGCCTGTGTACAAGAATGCCCTGTAATGATAGAACATGTTCCAACTATTGTTGATATGCGCAGATTTTTAGTAATGGATGAAGCTCGGTTACCACAAACGGCTCAAGCTGCATTGCAAAATATTGAAATGAGAGGGCATCCTTGGAGTGGCACAGCGCTAGAACGAACTACATGGATGGATGGTTTAGGTGATGTGCCTATTTTTGACGGTACACAAGATTACCTATACTGGGTTGGATGTTCAGGTTCTTTAGTAGAAAGAAATTTACCGATCACAAAAGCAGTGTTTAGGCTACTGAAGGAAGCTGGCTCATCTTTTGGTGTTCTTGGCCAAGAAGAAACTTGCAACGGCGATCCCGCTAGAAGGTTAGGTAATGAATATCTCTATCAAATCTTGGCAGAACAATTAATTGGTACTTTTAAAGAGAAAAATGTTCAGAAAGTTATAACTAATTGTCCGCATTGTTTTAATACATTTAAAAATGAATATCCTCAATTTGATGGACATTTTGAAGTGTTCCACCATACTGAATTTTTAAATTCTCAACTACAATCAGGTGCTTTGAAAGTACAACATGAATTACCTGAAACTGTCACCTATCACGATTCGTGTTACTTGGGTCGAATAAATGGTGTTTATGATGCTCCTAGGCAGATTCTAGATTTTGTTCCAGGAGCAAATGTCCAAGAGATGCAAAGAAATATGAGTAAAGGTCTTTGTTGTGGTGCTGGCGGTGGAAATATGTGGCAGGAAGAAGTCGGCGAAAGAAGAGTAAACCATGTGCGTAGTGAAGAAGCTATAGCCACTGGTGCTAGTAAAGTAATTTCTAATTGCCCTTTTTGTATTCAGATGTTTGAAGATGGTGTGCCAGCCATGCACCCAGAAGAAGTAGGTAGAATTGAACCCTTTGATGTGGCGGAAATTTTAGAACTTGCTGTTTTTGGTAATCAGGATAATTTAGAAGAAATTACTGAAGTATAGTTACATTTAGTAGATGACAGTTCGAGATGAAGTTATTGTAATTTAAGTTGTTTTGTTAGTACGGAGGAATATTATGCATTTTGTAGTATGTGCCAAACAAATACCAGATCCGGAGACTCCACCTTCGGCATTTAAAATTGATGAATCCACGAATACCGTTGTTCCTGCTCAAGGTTTTCAACCTGTTTTAAGCCAGTACGATGGTATTGCTGCTGAAGCTGCCCTACAGATCAAAGAGGCATTGGGTGATGAAGCCAAAATTACAGTTTTGTCAGTTGGTGCTGAAAGTGCTCAAGCTGCAATTAAACAAGTCTTAGCAATGGGAGCTGATGAAGGCGTCCTTTTACAGGACGATGCTTTCGAAGGTGGTGATTCTCATACTACTGCAAAGGTACTTGCTGCTGCGATAAGTAACCTAGGTGATGTTGATGCTATCTTTTGTGGACGACAAGCTGCTGACTGGGATGTAGGACAAGTAGGATTACTTGTTGCTGAAGAGCTTGGATGGCCTGCTGCAATACTTGCTAAAGGCGTAGAAATATCTGATGGCTCGATGAAAACTACCCGAGTAATGGCAGACGGATTTGAGACGGTATCTCAAGCACTTCCTGCGGTAGTGACGGTCTCTAATGAATTTGGTGAACCTCGGTATCCTAAATTACAGCAAATTATGCAAGCTGCTAAGAAAACTGTGACTACGATGACTCATGACCAGTTAGGTTTGGATCCTAGTGAAGTGGGTTCTTCTGGTGCACGATTGAAATTAGAAAAACTTTATATCCCTCAATCAGATTCTCAAGTTGAGATAATAGATGGTGAGACTCCTGAGGAACAGGCTACGAATTTAATCGCGAAGCTTGTTGCGGATAAAGTACTGTAGTTTTAGTTAGAGAGAGACAAAAAATGGCAAAAAATATTTTAGTTATTGGTGAACACGCAGATAGTGAAATAACTGCTACTACTGCTGAGTTGATTGGTCAGTCGACTCGATTGGCAGAAGGTGGATTAGTCTCTGTTGCATTACTTGGAAGTAGTGCGGCTGATGCTACTCAGCAAGCCTTTGAAGCGGGTGCTGGCAAAGTATTTGTGAATGATGATGACGGCTATACGGAATATAATTCTGATCAATGGGTTGCTGCCATTGAATCTACACTTGAGAGTATAGACGTAATTTTGGTTGCTCAAAGTACTGTTGGTCGCGATTTGGCTCCACGTTTAGCTGCACGACAAGGTACTGCTGCTGCTATGGATTGTGTGGATGTTCGTTCAGATAATGGTGAGATTAGAGTTACACGTCCGTGTTACGGTGGTAATGCCCTTGCTGATTATAGTTTTGCTACCAGTCCTGTAATTGCAACAGTTCGTGCTAAAGCTTTTGAAGCACTACCACTTCAGTCTGGTGCTTCTGGTGAAGTGATTGAATTACCTGCACCTTCAGAATCTCGAACAACTATTGAAGGTCGTGAAGTTGCTGAAGCTGAGGGTTTGGCAATTACAGATGCTCCTATCGTCGTTTCTGGTGGCCGTGGTCTTGGAGGACCTGAAGGATTTGAAGATGTTGAAAATCTTGCAGCGGCTTTTGGTTCGAATCGAGCAGCAGTTGGTGCTTCTCGTGCTGCTTGCGATTTAGGTTGGTATCCTGTTAGTCAACAGGTAGGATTGACAGGGAAAGTAGTTACTCCAGATCTTTATGTTGCAATCGCAATTTCTGGTGCTAGTCAACATATGGCTGGTTGTTCTGGGTCAAAGATGATCATTGCAATTAATAGAGATCCTGAAGCAAACATTTTTCAAAACGCTAAATATGGGATAGTTGGTGATTATAAAGCTGTACTACCAGCGCTGATTGAAGCAGTTAAGGCTCAAAGTTAGAGATAATTATTGCTATGCAATAATTAATTGATGCTAGTAATGATCTTCTAGTGTTATTGATAAAATACTGTTGCTTTGCTAGATCCTTACTCATACAATCACGTACTAGTCAGAGTGATACATAGTTTATTGAATTGAAAGTAGATTATATGGCTATTATTGGTCTTACAGGTGGAATTGCTTCGGGTAAGTCAACAGCTTCTAGATATCTCAGAGATCTAGGTGCATCGATTGTTGATGCAGATTTACTTGGTCATAAAGTTTATGAACCTGATACCCCAGGTTTCGAAAAGATCGTAAATACATTTGGACATGATCTTGTTGCGGATGACGGGACAATTGATAGAAGAATTCTTGGTGGCAAGGTTTTTGGTTCTCCTGAACAGATGGATTTGTTAACTAGTATTGCTTGGCCGGAGATACGACGCATGGCCGAATTAGAATTTTCAGAAATAAGTGAGAATAATTCAGACGTATCAATTATTTTCGAGGCTGCAGTTTTAATTGAAGCTGGTTGGCAAGATATGGTCGATGAGGTTTGGGTGGTGACAACTAAAATTGATAAAGCAATTGATCGGTTGGAAGCACGAAATGGCCTTTCACGTGAAGATGCGATTAAGCGTATCGAGTCTCAAATGACTAATAAAGAACGTATCGAATATGCGGATGTAAAATTTGATAATTCCGAAGATGAAGAAAAACTTCGTAGTCGTGTTGAGTATCATTGGAAACGATTTCTTAAAAGAACATCAAATTAAGGCAGTAATTCTTGTTTGTAAGGTTGGAGAGATTAAACTTCTCCAAATGAAATATGTGGAGGGGTGCTTTTGACTACTACAGAACAATCACAAGGTTTTAAACAGTTGGCAGTAGAGGATTTTCGTATCAGTGAAGAACCTTTTTATTTGCCTATCTCAGATGAAGTAGAACTTTTTGAATCGGCATATGAACAAAAAATACCGGTTTTGTTGAAAGGTCCTACAGGGGTCGGGAAAACACGTTTTATTGAATACATGTCATGGAAGCTTCACAAAAATATTCAAGATGGTCAAAGTGGTGTTCCATTAATTACTGTAGCTTGTCATGAAGATTTAACAGCATCAGATCTTGTTGGAAGATATTTACTTGAAGGTGAAGAGACACGGTGGGTTGATGGCCCCATTACTCGCGCTACTAAAGTTGGTGCAATTTGTTATTTAGATGAAGTAGTTGAAGCTCGAAAAGATACTACTGTCCTGATACATCCTCTTACAGATTATCGTAGATTGTTACCGGTTGAAAAAAGAGGTGAATTATTAGAAGCAGCTGATGGGTTTATATTAGTTATGTCTTACAACCCTGGATATCAATCTGCTTTGAAGGACTTAAAGCATTCTACACGACAACGTTTTATTGCAATTGAATTCGGATACCCTGATCGTGATCAAGAAACTGAGATTATTACTAAGGAGTCAGGTGTAAATCCATCTATTGCATCTGAATTAGCTAAGCTTGCTGAGAAGGTTCGGAATCTAAAAGAGCATGGTCTTGGAGAAGGAGTTTCGACTCGACTGTTGGTTTATGCTGGTAAACTAATTCATCAAGGTATATCACCACGTCGTGCATGTGAAGTAGCTGTTGTTTGGGCATTAACAGATGATCTTGAAGTACAGAGATCTATTGAAGAGGTTGTCACCTCAATTTTTGAAGAATAGAAATTGGAAATGTCTTCTGTCGAAGCACTTCATGATCAATATTCGCAAGAATTAAAAGGATTTGGTGCCTCTTTGCCTGATGATCTTTTGCAAGGATTGCAAGGATTGTCAGAAATATATGATCAATCTCAATTAGAACAGTGGGTTAAAATCGGAGTAAGCCTTGCTCACCATTCACTTAGATCGTGGGAAGCTACCTCTGAATTTTTTCGCGTTAGTCCTGAAGTGGCTAAAAAACTTACTTTTTCAGAGTTAAAACAATGGTCTGAGATAGGAACGTATTTAGCAACCGACGCATCTTTGATGTCTGTGGCATTTATTAAGGCAACACCAATTGCTCTAGATTCATTAAATTTTGATGAACTTGATAAATGGGCTAAACAAGGTCAGCGTTTATGTAGAGGAAATTGGAAGTCTATAGCTCTTGCTGCATTATATTTCCAGCAAAGTGCATCTCTACTGAACGTATTATCTTTAGAACTTATCGATCGTTTAGTTGATATTATCGATCAATTGACCGAAAGATCTTATGAATTGGCTAATAGTGTATTAGAAAGTTCATATGATATTTTTTCTAATCTTGCTGAAGAAGATCGCGAACCTTTTCTTTTATTTGCTAAATCTGTCACTAGAGCTTCCTGGGCGGACACACGTTTATATTTTGAGAGGGGACCAAAATTAATTGAAAGTATTTCATCGCATGAACGGACAATTTTTTTGGATCTTGCCTCAAAAGTAACTATGGATGTTGGGCGTCAAGGTTTTCCTTTATTTGTTGATGCTGCTCAATCATTAGAAGAAATTCCACTTGAAGATCAAAAGGCATTATTAATATTTGCTACTAATATTGCACCAAGTAGCGCTATAGCTTCGATGGAATATCTCAAATCTGCACCTTTTGTACGATCGCGATTAACTACAGAACAAATGGAACGTTGGTCTGAGGTTGGTGTTGAACTATTAAAAATGGGTAATGCCGAAGGGGCTGAAGCTTATTTTAGATTGGAGTCATCGCGGGCTGAAGAAATGCTTGCAGCTTTATCAGCGCGAGTCGAATTGCCTAGTGTGAGTAGTATGTTACGAATGTATGCTAAAGCTCTATCTGGTGAACAAGTTGCAGTTCTATCGTCAGAAGATCTTGTTGATCGTAATATTGGTTGGATCTCCGAAGCTGCACCTACTACTGAAGGTACTACTATTTATCTTCCTCCTTTTGTTAATACTTTTGAAGAACAAGATTCAAATTTCCAAGTCTATAAAGTCTTTACCACTCATCAAACAGGACGATTAGAGTTTGGTTCTTTTAATTATACATTTAATATTAATGGGCAGCATACTGAATCAAGTGCTGAGTTAAGAGAATCTGATCAATTGCAGCATAGACTTTCTTCTGATGTCGAAAATGAAGAAGACGACAGATCTTCTCAGACAGTTAGTACAGAGATACAAAGGTACTTTAACTTATTTGATGATCGCCTCTTGATTTCAGGTATTTTTACTATCGTCGAAGATACTCGTGTGGGATCTTATGTTGATCGTGAATATGGTGGTATTCGTAAGTGGTTGCAACGTCTTCAAAATTGGGAAGTAGATCGACGTCCTGAAGTGCGTGCGATGGGACTTCGACAAGCATTTGTTGAAAATTTGTTAAGAGCTTCTCTAGGGCGTCCAGATACTATTCGCTGGCCACAAGATCAGTATACAACTATGCAAAAAGGGATCAGAGCACTCCAAATAGTGAATCTGGAAGATGCAACCGTTCAAGATTCTGCTGAAGTTGCATCAGCACTTTATGATATTGCAGTCTTAATTCCTAATATTCCTCTAGAATCTGCTGATGTTGAATGGGAGCCTCCTGATGAGGAAATGATACAAATTGCACCTGACATGCCTGGTGGTGGTGAAGGTGGCGAGGCACCTATGCCTGCTAGTGGTGAAGAACTTGATTTTGAAAATCCTGACCAACCTGAATTCCGAGGTGAATTTAAACCAGAATTAGTTCAACTGATGATGAAATTGAAAGATCAGCAACAAGGACAGACTGATGGTACAGCATCTCCATTAACTAAAGAACAATTGATGGAATTACTACAAAATTCAGTCGAAATAACAATTAATGAATGGGCAGAGGGTGATCTTGCTTCTAGTTTAGGAATGTTCCTCGATAATTTAGAAAAAGATGCAGGTACTCCTGCTGGTGAACCTAAAGAGCAAAGTGGTGAATCTGGTGATGAACGTGGTGGTGGTGATGGTGGAGATGATGAGGAACTACCTGTAGAAATTGATTGGTTTTATTATGATGAATGGGATTTCCGAGCCTCTGATTATCGACCTCGATGGTGTAGGGTGGGAGAGCGTCTTGGTGATGAAGGTGAGTTGGATTATTATCAAGATATTTTACAAAAGCATCATGGTTTAGTAATGGAAACTCGAAGACAATTTGAATTAATGCGACCCGAAAGTTTTAGGAAGATTAAGCGCTTGGAAGATGGGCATGAGATAGATCTTGATGAGGCAATACAATTTTATGTCGATAAAAAAGCTGGAGTAGGGCCACTTGCACAAATTTATACCAGACGAAATAAAATCGAACGTGATGTTGCTGTTGCATTTTTATTGGATATGTCAGCTTCTACAGACGAAGAAATAGAAAAACAACGTCAAAAATATCAGGAAGAAGAAGAAGATTTTCAAGATGATCCTTCAAAATATTTCCAATGGTTGGCTCAGCGGAGAGCACGCCAAGCTATAGAGCCTCCTAAACGTATTATTGATTTAGAGAAGGAGTCGACTGTATTAGTTGTTGAAGCTTTAGAAGCCATAGGTGATTCATATGGTATTTATGGATTTTCGGGTTATGGAAGAGATAATGTAGAATTTCATGTAATAAAAGATTTAGAAGAAGATTTTAATGATCGTGTAAGAAAGCGCATCGATAAAATTGATCCTGTTAGATCAACCCGAATGGGTCCTGCTATTCGTCATACGATACAAAAATTAGATGATCATGACGCTAAAGTTAAAATTCTAATTATGGTTTCAGATGGCCGTCCTCAAGACCATGGCTATGGTCGTGATCGAACCGAAAAAGAATATGCAGTGCATGATACTAAGCAAGCTTTAAATGAAGCTAAACGAAAAGGAATTACTCCATTCCTGATTACAGTAGATAAAGAAGGTCATGATTATTTAAAACAGATGTGTGATGATATTGGCTATGAAGTGGTTGATAATATTGAATCATTGCCTCGACGTTTGCCTACACTATATAGGCATCTTGCTACGGAGTGATGAAGACATTCATTATTTAGTGGATGTGTAGATTAAAGTATTATTTTTCTCCGAACATTCTACCTCCATTGAAATCAAAAAAACGTCTAAATGGCCTATGATTTCGATCATAGCTTGGATAAGTCTTTTTTCAGGTATTTTCGGATATTGTCTTTTTGCTAGTCCAAATGGAGTGTCAGAGTGTTCAGACAGTAGCTTTCTAATTCGTTTTGCGCGAATCTGATGATGGGTATTAAATCTTTTAAATAGTTTTTGTGGATCATCAACCGTACTCCCATGCCCTGGCAAGATATATTTGACTTTGAGCTTTTGGAGAGATTTAACTGTCTCTATAAAGTCAGGTAAAGAAGGCCATCTTTTATAGTCCTCCTTTGCTTTTTGCGAAGTAATATAATGCATTCCAGGTGTAGGAATCGTCGTAGGTAATAAGGTATCTCCACTGAACAACTCGCCAGTTTGCGGAATAAAACAAACTATATTTCCTGGTGTATGTCCTGGAGCGTCTAGTACTTCGAGATAGTGTCCATTGATTAAAGGGTATGTTTTTTTGGGCAGTTCAATATTTTCTAGTGCACATGGATACCAAGAAAACTGTGATTGTTTTTCATTATTAAAAATATTTTCGGCTAAATATTCTGGGAAACCATAGCGAATAATATCATTGCGCTGAAATTTTTTTTGTAACAAAAGATGTTCATTTCCAAGTTCTACTGCAGAAACATCTTTTTTGCTAACAAGAATTGTTGCTCCTTGAGAAGCCCACATATGCGCTAATCCGGCATGATCGATATGTGCATGAGTAATCAATACTTTTTCAATTTCAGAGGGTTGGATTGATAAATTTTCTAGTTCAATATTAAGTAATTGCCATGAATTTAATTTGTCTAAGTGAAAATCAGGGCCAGCATCAATTAAAAGATATTTCCCATTCTTAAGTTGCAGTGGATAAATTACATTGTTGCCTAGGTTAATAGATTGACGATGTTGTAACAGGATTCTTTCCTATTTTTCTTCCATTAAGTATGTTCGCAGTAGAGTTAATGCTGTTAGGACTGCACGTCTTTTCGCAGCAGATCTCCCTTGATAGTATTGGCTTAGTGAGTATTCAATTTTTTCTCCATCTGCAAGAGCGATATGCATTGTGCCAGGCTTTTGTTCCTCTACCTCTTCATTACCTGCAATGCCTGTAATCGAAATTGCAATATCAGTATTTAGAATTTCTCTTGCACGTAGTGCCATTGCTTCGGCAGTTTCACGTGAAATTACCCCATATTTTTCTATAGTTTTTCTCGAGACTCCCATGGATATTTTTGTTTCAGTTGCATAAGTGACGAGACTACCTATGAGATAATTTGAACTTCCAGGAATATTAGTTAAAGTATCTGCCATTAACCCACCTGTAGCAGATTCCATTAAGCCCAATGTTAATTCTTTCTCGATTAACATTCTTCCGATAGCACCTTCTAGTGTTTCGTCATCTGTTCCCCAAACCGAACTACCTAAAATAGTTCGTACTTCTTCTTCTATTGGTTGTATGAGTGATTCAGCTTGAGATCGTGAACTAGCCTTGGCACTAATACGTGCGTGTACACCATCTCTTCGTGCATAAATCCCGATACTGGGATTGGTATTATTTAGAAGTGGAGTTAACATTTCATCCACTGTTCCTTCTCCAATTCCCGTTGTTTTGATAGTGCGTGAAACTAGAATTTCTGAAGATCGCCTTTCGAGCTCTGGGGCAACTTCCTCTTCCCACATTCGTGTCATTTCTGCAGGAGGGCCGGGCATCACTATAAAGACTTTATTGTTTTTTTCTACCCACCATCCGGGTGCTGTTCCTCGAGGATTTGCTATAGCTCGTGCTGACGGGATAAGCATGGCTTGTTTTAAATTACTTTCAGGCATTTTACGCCCTCTGGATTCCATTCTCCGACGTAGATGAGTTTCCTGGTCGTGATCTAATGACATTTCTTCATTTAGTACAGAGGCTATTGTTTCTCGCGTAAGATCATCTTGAGTAGGACCTAAACCTCCAGTGGTAATGATAATATCGGATCGATTCCACGCTTGTTTGAATGTTTCTGACAATCGTTCTGGATTGTCTCCAGTCTGAGTAACAAAAAGTAAATCAATGCCATATGGGGGTAAATGTGAAGCAATATAGGCAGCATTTGTGTCAGTAATTTCCCCTAACATAATTTCTGTACCTATTGAAATGATTTCTGCTCTCATAAAATTTCCGTTAATTACTTAATATATTTTCAAGGTGTGATTTTAATTCTTGAGAATCTCGCATATGTATTTTCAATGTATCAAGTATCACAGGCTCTATCAGATATTGCTCGTTATCATTTATTGAATCAAAAACTGACTTTCCTGCCGATTCCAAGTTGGTAGTTATTTCACTGAGTCTAAGAGGCTGTATTTTATGCATAGCTTCACCTCTAACGCGGCGCCAATTTTGCTGATTACTCATATTTCCTGAAGCTATACTTAAGCGAACATTGAGTTCTGAATCAAGAGCAAAGATCCAGGATAATTGATGTCTTAAAGTCCACCCATCACGATTGGTGCGTGCAGATAATCTGGTTTCTGGCAGTTGTTCTAGTAATTGAATTAAATTAATGCGTATATCTATAAAGTCATTAAGGTAAGTTTGAATATCATTTGGGATTATTTCTGAAAGGATATTGTCGTCGTCCATTGTTCTCTCGTAATTTCAAAAAATGAATACGCATAAAAGCGTAACAGATTGGTGGTTCTACGTTAATTAACTCAATAGATTGTTAGTATTTACACGCTTGGTAGCAGATACTGGTGTTACTATCGCATAACATTAAACACTTGTGGATAATAAGGAAAATTGTGGTTGATTCCAAAATTACTATGAATATCGATGTTGCTGAGAATACTATAAAAGATTTATTTCAAAAAATACTTTTCAATGTACAACTTGTGGTCGTTGGTGCTGACGAGGTTGTCGAAATATTAGTCAATGCCATTCTAAATCAGGGACATGTTTTATTAGAAGATGTCCCTGGTACAGGAAAGACTACTATTGCGCGATCGGTTGCAAAATCTATTGGTGCGAGTTTTGGGCGTATCCAATTTACGCCAGATTTGATGCCTTCTGATGTTGTAGGTATTAACTATTATTCTCAAAAGACAGGTGAATTTGAGTACAGAGCAGGGCCTCTTTTTCATAATATTTTGTTGGCAGATGAAATCAATCGAGCAACTCCTAGAACTCAATCTGCTTTACTGGAAGCTATGGAAGAGAAAACGATCACTATTGATGGGGTTAGTAAATTACTTCCTGAGCCGTTTATTGTTTTAGCTACTCAAAACCCTGTTGAACTGGAAGGAACTTTTCCTTTACCTGAAGCTCAGTTAGATAGATTTTTTCTTCGTACTTCTATCGGATATCCTAGCGCATCTGATGAAATGAAAATTATTAAGAGATTTGAACAAGAGTCTCCACTTGAAAATTTACAATCAGTTGTAACCTCACATGAGTTAATAGAACTCCGAAAGAATTTGTCTTTAATACATTTAGACGAAAGCTTAGGGCAGTATGCTGTAGATATTTGTCGAGCTACACGTGTGCATGAAGCTTTTGATTTAGGAGCAAGCCCTCGTGCATCACTTGCGTTAGTTCGTGCTGCAAGATGTCGTGCGGCAATTAAGGGTAGGTTATATGTTCAACCTGATGATATCCAAGCTATGTTAAAACCAGTACTCACACATAGGTTAATACTGAATTCAAATTCACGTGTGAGAGGTCAATTAATAGATGATTTAATGAATGAAATTATGGAATCTATTCCAGTACCGATTATCGACCAAGATTAGGCTATTTTGTGCGAGCAATAATTGATGATATTTGGCTTATAGTCACAATAGTCATAATAATTTCAGGTTTAATTACGAATTCTTTTTTATTGGTGGTGTTGGGTGTAATTATTCCAACTTCAATAGTATCTGCAAAATGGTGGGCAAAAATTTCTTTAAATGGAATTATAATTTCACAGACCTTATCAAAACAAAAATTATTTGAAGGTGAAAATACAACTTTATTCTTAAATGTTCAAAATGCTAAATGGCTGCCAGTGCCTTGGCTTGAATTGAAAAAACAGATTCCAAGAGATTTACAAGTGAATGGTCCTTTTCTATTCAATAGTTCTACAAATATGAATCAACTACTACTTAATGCATCATTGCGGAAAGATAGCCAAATAACTTGGGAAATTGAAATATTTTGTAATAGACGTGGCATATATCGAATTGGAAAATCAGTAATTAAATCAGGAGATTTTTTTGGTTTGTACGAGAACGAAGAAAACGGCAGTGAACAATTTATTGATCTTGTTGTATATCCGAGGATCTACGAATTCGAAGAATTAAGTCTCGAAAGTGTAAAGCCATTTGGCGAGTTACGAGGGAAAGAAGTTATTTTTCAAGATACTTCACAATTGATCGGCATTCGTGATTATCAATTGGGAGATCCTATGAAACATATTGATTGGAAGGCATCTGCTCGCTCAATGAAATTACAATCACGTTTGTTTGCACCTTCAGGTTCATATGCATTAGTTATTGCATTGGATATCAGTACATTTGCCCAATCCTGGAAGGGCAGTGATCCTGTTCTGGTTGAGCGAGCAGTTTCGGTAGCTGCATCAATAGCAAAATGGGGTGAGGAACGTGGTTATGATTTGGGACTTATTTCTAATGATTACTATGCACGTGGTCGACCTATTCGTGTTGGAGTAGGAAGGCATCCTGAAAGACTTTCAAAAATTCTCGATGCCTTAGCGGCTGTTAATGCATTTACCGGATCTAATTTGGCAGACGAATTAAACTCGGTTCTTACAGGTGGTTTACCAATGGGTACTACAGTTGTAGTTATTGCAGCATTAATGCCAGAAAATCTTGCAGATTCATTATTTAAACTTGTTAATGATCGACATCAGGTATATGTGTTAAAAACATCTTCTAACAAATGGAGTGGGGATTTAGGATCTATTCCTGTAATTGATATTTCCAGATCATTCAATTCTGAAACAGCAGAAAAAGATTCGGCAAAAGCTTTATGACATCACGATATCTAATTTTGACAGGTTTTTTGTATGTCGCCCTTGAAAGTCTAGTGTGGTTTTTGGCTAGCAAAATGTATGTGATCATGATTGGAAGATCTTCGGGTGAAGATATGGTATTTGTATCTTATCCTTTCATTTTTGTAACTGGCATTATGGCCTTTTCTCTTATAAAAGTACTTAGAAAAATAGAATTTAACTCTAGCTTTTCTGTTTTGTTAGCAATATTTTTTTCTTTGTTATCACTAGCATTAATTTTAGCAATTTTATTGATCGATATGACGGGTGATCTCTATCGAAATCATAAAGATATAGATCTATTGCTTATTAATGAATCACCTTCAATGATAATAGGATCTTTATTAATTGTTGTTGTGTGGGTTCGCTATATGATTCTGGCTAGAAAACCACTCGATTTTTCTCGTGCTTTACGGCACTTTATTTTAGGGTTTGGAATAATTTTAACAATTTTACTGATTGCAAAAATTAATAAAATTAGTGGATTTGAAGCTCTTGTAATTTGTTACTTTTTATCAGGATTAATAATGTTAACTTTTTTCCCCATAGTACGGGAGAGTAAATCATCTAGTGATTTTGGATTATTATCATTGAGAACGATTTGTATACTCATTACTTTATTAGCAATTTGTTGTATCTCTGTGATAATCGCACTCATTACTTTGGTTGATTGGATTATTTTTCTCGGTCCTTTAGTGACATTATTAACTAGTATTATTGAACAGATCTTGATATTTGTACTCACGCCATTTTTTTGGATCTTAACAATGTTGGCTCAGTTAGTGTCAGTAGACCCTACTGTAATCGAAGTATCATACATAAATTTTATAGATGGATTATCTGAGGAGCGTTTAGAAAGTAACGATGATAATGGTTCTAATGTTCTGTTAGTTTGGGGCCCTTTATTAATAAAAATATTGATGAGTGCCTGTTTTGTTTGGTTAGTTTATCGAGGCTTAAGAGCTTTATTGAGAAAAAGTAGCCAGTTAGATACTGAAGAATTTGCAAGTCTTTCTTCAGAGTTGAGTAAAAATTCTCATTTTCCAGTACCTAAAATCAAGAATCCTTTTTCTCTTCCGTTTAAAAGTCAAAAGTCAGTACATATAAATCCAGTTTTTGATCTTTACTTAAGAAGCATTTCGCTTTTAGAGCAGAACGGATTTGTTCGATCGATTTATGAAACTCCGATATCTTATGCAACGAGAATAAATCAAAAATTGCAACAAGCTATTTTTTTAGAGATTGCTCAGACGTTTGATCAAACTAGATATGGTGAAGAGTATCCGACTAGAAGTGAACTTCAAAAACTTGAAGATGATCTAGAAAAATGGCAGAAATCGATAAATATTAATGCCTAACTTGATTTGGAATAATGCATGGACGATTATGATTTGTACTCAGTACCCCAAAGACTTTATATTTATCGATTTCTGCACATTTTTCAATGTCGCTATTAAAACCAAGTTCAAAAGTTTTTTGTCCATGCTCTGTTTGACGCAATGATTCAGCAAAAAATCTTTCTGATTTTTTGTAAAGTATCAAAGCTTCAGTGGCAGTGTCGGTACTTGTTGCTCCTAGTGAAACTAGTTTTTCAACAAACATTCCAGCTGCGAGCATGTCATCTTCTGCATATTGACCTCTTAAGCCAGCACATACAATAAGTATGTCATTTCCAGAATCAGCTGCATGCTTACAGGCTGTACTTAGATTTAGAGGTGCAGCTGCAATCACTGACGATGCGCCATGGCAAGATAATAAAGCAGGTGTACCGTTTGTTGTTGCTTGAACCGCTATTAATGGAACAGAAGGATTATCAATTAATGCAGTTGGTGAATTGCCGTGATCAAATCCCTCAGGAGGTAGTCCATCTCTTTCTCCAAGTAACAAAACTTGCTCATTGGATGTCTTAAGGAATTTTTTGAGAGAGCGTGCCTCTTCAATAGTCGCAGTTGGATATATTTCTTTGACACCAAGATCTAGCAATACAGCAATAACAGATGTTGCTCGTAGTACATCAATTACGATGCATGTTTTCCCGTAAGGTATTGTAGTAGGCGGAGTATGGGCAACAGAAATCTTCATTAGTTAATTCTATATTGCAGAACTCTTGGGTGCAGTTTTTTTGTTAACCGATATGTAAATCAAGTGATTTTTGATAAGTTAAAATCGTAGGTCTAAGGAGTCCATGTGTCACAAGATCACATTGGAGTTTTTGATTCTGGAATTGGTGGCCTGACAGTTGTTCAAGCTTTGTATGATAAAGACCCTAATTTATCTGTTCGGTACTTTGCTGATACCAAATTTTTCCCATATGGCGATCGTACGCAAAGTGAAATTATTGCCCGTGTAATTAAATCTGCTCAAGTGATGGTTAAAAGTGGTTGTAAATTATTGATTATTGCTTGTAATACTGCATGTTCTGCAGCATTGGAACATCTGCGTGAGTACATTAATGTTCCAATAGTTGGAGTTGAACCTCCATTAAAACCTGCAGCGCAAAATACAATTTCTAAACGTATTGTTATTTTAGCAACTGAGGGGACAGTTTCAGGAGATCGATTGGCGAAGTTAAAGGCAGATTACGGTAATAATGTTGTCGTTGATAGCATCCCCATGCCTGGATTGGCTGATATGATTGAAAGTGGTGATATTGATAGTGAAGAATTAATTTCAAAACTAAAGATTGCTCTAAGAAAACCAATTAATCGAGGTGCTGATGCTATAGCATTAGGTTGTACCCATTATGGTTTTCTTGGTGGAGCTTTGGACCAAATATTGCCAAATACTGTACTTATATTTGATCCCGCTGATGCTGTGGCACGTCGTACTCTAGATTTAATTAAGGAAAATCAGTTGTTACAATTATCTAAGCATGAAGCGGATATTCAATATCAAGTTTCGGGTAGTCATAGATTGTTTAATATTGCAATGGATAAGATCAGAGCATCGGGTGGAAAGATTCCTCCCATGACAAGAGGAAACTTTATTGATTTCCATGGAGAGATAGTTGACTAATCAATCATCTAAAATAATTAGGCACGGTGGAAATTTTGGCGAGCGTTATCTTGGTGCAAGTTACGCTAATCAATCTTTTCTATGTGTTGGTCTCGATCCTATACCTGAATTAATTCCTAAAGGTGTCGATGTTAGGGAGTTTTTAAGAACAGTTGTTGAAGTTACAAAAGATTTGGTTTGTTGTTATAAACCAAATATTGCATTTTTTGAACAATTTGGTCGTGATGGCTGGGATATTCTTTTTTCTACAATTAATGCTATTCCTAGTGAGATCCCAATATTATTAGATGCTAAACGTGGTGATATAGGTCATACTGCTGATGCATATGCTAAGGCGATTTTTGATGAATTACAGGTTGATGCAGTAACATTAAATCCATACTTAGGTTTTGATTCTCTCGAGCCATTTTTTTCTAGAGAAGATCGATATTCATTTGTTTTATGTAGGACATCTAATCAATCAGCGGTTGATTTACAAGATTTACAGGTAGATGAAGTGAAATTATATGAAAAAGTCGCTCAATTAGCTCAATCATGGAATACGTTTGGTAATGTAGGTTTGGTAGTTGGTGCAACATATCCAGAAGAAGCACAAAAAGTGAGAGATATTTGCCCTGATCAGCTTTTACTGCTTCCTGGAGTAGGTGCACAAGAAGGTGACTTGGAATTAGCTGTTCAATCTGCGGTTAAAAGTGATGGTGGTGGCATATTAGTTAACGCTTCTCGTGGCATTCTATATGCACAACCGTATAATAATGGGTGTGCAGTTGGTGGTTGGGCAGAAGCAACTCGATTAGCTGCTTCTGAGTTACGTGATCAAATTAATATGGCATTGTAACTTATAAAAGTAGTAATTTATTCGAAACGATTTACTCGATGAGGAGCAGACTTTGAATGAAGTGATTATCGATAGTATACGAGTAGGTCTTCGCCATTATCGAAGAGTCGTTGTTCTCAAAGAAAAAGATGCTGAAAGATTTCTACCTATTTGGATTGGCGCAGATGTAGCTGATTCAATTGCCTTTCGGTTGCAAGAGGTAAGTTCACCACGTCCTCTGACCCATGACTTATTAATGAGCATGATTGACTCTTTAGGTGGTGTAATTAAATCTGTGGTTATTAATGATCTACGTGAAGATACATTTTACGCTTTGATTACTATAGAAAAAGATAATGAAATTATCGAAGTAGATGCAAGGTCATCCGATGCTATAGCTATTGCAGTAAGGGCGTCAGTTCCAATTTATGTTGCTGACCATGTTCTCGAAACAGCTGCTGTGGTATTGGATGATGAAGTTAATATGTCAGAAAATACAAATGAAGTAGATCAAACTCCAGTGAGTAATGAAGAACTAGAAAAGTTGGAAATTTTTCGTGATTTTGTAGATGAGCTTGATCTTGATAATCTTGGACGAGAACCTAAATCGGAAGTTTGAGAACATCTTGATAACTTAATTTGCTTTTAGAGGCGGACTTTTAGATAGTGATTTGAGCAACAAATGAAAATTCATTTGATCGCGGTGCTTGGGCATGTTGCCGTTCCGCTGATTTCGATCCTTTAGGAAAGAATCATGTGGAGAGCATCGGTGATAAATTTGGTTGGAGTTGGAGCATATCTGGCTACAGCAATTGTGGTTCCCACACTTATTGGCCATTATTTTGATGGTCGATTGGTTACAGAACCTCTTTTCACTATATGCGGTCTTATATTAGGTTTATTTGTTGGATTTATTGGTGCGTATCGTCAATTACAAGATGTAATTCGAGATACTGATAGTGAACGAGGTTAAAGCGGATGCGCGCTGCAATTATCGCAGTTTCTTTGTTACTTTTGGTAGGTGTGGGTGTAGTTTTTGTTGGCGGAGCATCGCCAGCCATCATCGTTGCACCTGAGAAGGTTTTTCATTGGCCTGTCATTGGTAGTGTTACTAATACAATGTTTACTTCATGGTTTGTTGTTATTTTCCTTATTGTTTTAGCTTTTTCGGTAGGGAGACGTCTCTCTCTAGTTCCTAGTGGATTTAGTGGTGCTGTAGAAGCTGCTGTAGAAGCCTTTTACAATATTGTTGTTCAAGTTGCAGGTGAGAAAAATGGTCGTCGATTTTTTCCACTTGCTGCTACAATTTTCTTTTTTATTCTAACTTCTAATTATTTTGGTCTTTTGCCGATAAACAACGTAATTGGTTTAACGGAAGTTAATCCTGGATTTGCTGATAAACATGTAGAGATGTCACAATCTGAGATTCCTATAGTGGGTTTGAATGTTGCTTATATCCCCACTACTCCAGACTCTGTTGATTTAGCTGCTGGTGAAAAGGCTTACATAGAATATAATGGTGAACGTGAATATAAGACTGCTAAAGATGACCACAAAGACCATTCCAATGCTGCTCCAGTAAAGGATACTTCATCTAAGGAATCTCATAGTCATGAAGGTGAAACCATTACTGGATTTAATGGTTTGATAGCACCATATTTCAGATCGGTAATGACTGATGTGAATGCACCACTCGCGATAGCTATTTTTTCCTTTTTGTTCGTTGAATTTTGGGGATTACAGACTTTAGGTGTAAGTTATTTGTCTAAATTCTTTAGCTTTGGCAAGTTGCTAAAGGGAGATATATTGGGTGGAATAATTGATGTTTTTGTAGGATTATTAGAATTTGTTTCAGAATTATCAAGAATGGTATCGTTTACCTTCCGTCTTTTTGGGAACATTTTTGCTGGAGAAGTGCTGTTGCTAATGATGACATTTTTAGTTCCCTTTGTTTTAGTTGACGTTTTTTATGCATTAGAACTATTTGTAGGTCTAATTCAAGCGTTTGTTTTTGCAATGTTAACGTTAGTGTTTGCTGTTACTGCGGTTTCACACCACGGTGATGAGGCTCACTAAAGTTTAGGTTTGTTAAGTATTGAATGTGAAAAAAGTGTTGCAGGATCATTACGGAAATACGTGTGATCAGAGAGGTATTGAAGATGACGGCTGGATCTATATTAAATCGAGGATTTGTTTTGTTGTTGATGTTAGGCGCAGCATTTCTTGCTTCGACTGGCGTGGCTGGTGCTGCTGAAGGTGCTGCTGACAATGAAAGTACTGCTAATGCTGCTAAATTTATGGCTGCAGGAATAGCTATGGGTGTTGGTTCTTTTGGCCCTGGCATTGGTATTGGATGGCTTGGTGGGAAAGCTATGGAAGCACTCGGTCGTAATCCAGAAGCTGCTGGAGTGATACAGACAAATATGATTTTGGGTATCGCGTTTGCAGAAGCTATTGGTATTTACGCACTTGTCGTGGCAATTCTAATCGGCTTTGTTTTCTAATATCTCAGTCGTATATGCGGAGCGTACAATCCTACGCTCCGCTTGTGAGGACTGGGAGAGGCTATTATGAAATCAGAAAAAAATAGAGAGAGACCAAATTTCGTAATTGGTTTTTGTCGTTATTTCCTTGTGGTATTAACAGCTTTTGCTTTTGCTGCTGTACCTACGATGGTTATGGCTGCAGAAGAAGTTGAAGGTATATCAAAACTCGGTATTAATATTCCTGGGCTGATAGCACAATTGGTTAACTTTTTAATTCTTCTTGTGGTACTTAAGATTTTCTTATGGGGACCAATTCTTAAAGTCCTTGATGAAAGAAAACGCCGCATTGAAGAAGGATTGAATCGTGCTGAGCAGGCAGCCTCTGATGCACTTGCTACAGAGGAAGAAGCTAGAAAAGTAATTGAAGAAGCACGCGCTGATGCTCGTGCACAAAATCTTCGTTCTCAAGAATCTGCTGCAAAATTGCGTGAAGAATTGGAAGAAAAAGCTAAACAGGATGCTGCTCAGATTATTGAGAGGGCTCATGAAGAGATACGGTTGCAAAGAGAACAACTTGTTCAGCAGTTACAATCTCAATTTGCTGATTTAACTATTCGTGCTGCTGAGCGAGTAATTAGTCAATCTATTGATAAATCTGCCCACCAAAGACTGATAGATGAAGTTTTAACTGAAAGTAATTTTGGTCAAGAAAAAGAAAATTAGGATTGAATGTTTGTGAGATATAGGGGTTTTAGTGATGTTGGCTCGTGAGATTGCAGGTCGTCGGTACGCTTTGGCGATTATGGATATCGCTCGTGAAGACTCAAGTTACGAAGCTTGGTCATCGGCTGTTGATGTGCTTGAAGCAATGACTAATGAATCTCAGTATATTAATGCACTTCAGTCTGACGGTATAACAGATGAACATTTTGTGTCTATTGTGCGGGATGTTTTTGCTGATATCGGAGTAAAACAACTCAATCTGTTTCGTCTACTACGTAGTAAAAGAAGATTGAGTTTAGGGCTTTCAATTGCTTCATATTATCGTGAACTTCTTGATGAGCATAATGACATTATTCGAGTAACTGTTCGTACAGCGATAGAATTAGATGATGAGCGACAGACAAAATTAAAACAACAAATAAGTGAAGGAACTGGTAAGAAAGTGGAGCTATCTACAATTATCGATTCAACAATATTGGGTGGTATGACTATTCGTATTGATGATCTACTGATTGATGCTTCAACTCGTACTAAGTTACAAAGTTTGAGAAGAGAATTTGAGCGTGCAGGACGATAAATGCTGCACACATTTTGCAGAATATATTTTCTGCTTAGGAGGATCTGATGGTAAATCGAGCTGAAGAAATAGCTTCTATACTCAAGCAACAGATAGAAGGATTCGATGCTGAATCAGTTGAATCAAATGTTGGTACAGTGATTGTTGCAGGTGACGGTATTGCCCAGATACACGGACTTGGGGAATGTATGGCATCGGAGCTTTTGGAATTTAGTGCTTCTGATGATGAAGGACGTCCAGTTCGTGGCTTAGCTTTGAACTTGGAAGAAGAGACCGTAGGGGCAATTATTTTAGGTGATTATCAAAAAGTTAAAGAAGGTGATGAAGTTCGAACCACTGGATTAGTTGCCTCAGTCCCAGTGGGTGAAGCTTTAATGGGGCGCGTGGTTAATCCTTTAGGTGATCCGATAGATGAGCGTGGACCTATCGCTAGCACTGAACAATACCCTGTAGAACGTATTGCTCCAGATGTTGTGAGTCGTATCCATGTGGATGAACCACTCCAAACAGGTGTAAAGGCCATTGATGCTATGATTCCAATTGGTAGAGGTCAGCGTGAATTGATTATTGGGGATCGTTCTATTGGAAAGAGTGCCATTGCAGTTGATGCCGTGATCAATCAAAAAGATGGTGATGTCATATGTGTCTATGTTGCAGTAGGGCAAAAAGATGCAAAAATTGCTCAGACGGTTGCTACTTTTGAAGAATATGGAGCAATGGATCATACTATAGTTGTCACATCATCTGCAGCTGACTCTGCTGCTTTGCAATATCTAGCACCTTATGCAGGATGTGCAATGGCTGAATATTTTATGGCTCAAGGTAAAGATGTCTTAATTATTTATGATGATCTCTCTAAGCACGCTTGGGCTTATAGAGAAGTATCGTTATTGCTAAAAAGACCGCCAGGGCGTGAAGCGTATCCTGGTGATGTTTTTTATCTTCATTCTCGATTATTAGAAAGATCTGCGCGTGTAACAGAAGAGTATGGGGGAGGATCTATTACTGCACTTCCAATTATTGAAACTCAGGCTGGAGATGTATCTGCATATATACCCACTAATGTAATTTCAATCACTGATGGGCAAATTTTTCTTGAATTAGATCTATTTAACTCTGGACAGCGCCCGGCAACTAATCCAGGGATTTCTGTTTCTAGAGTAGGTGGAGATGCTCAAACTAAGGCAATGAAGAAAGTGGCTGGTACTTTACGTCTTGATCTGTCTCAATTCAGAGAATTACAGGCTTTTGCTCAATTTGGTACTGACGATCTTGACGCAGCAACCAGACTACAGTTAGTTCGAGGGGAAAGGTTAACTGAACTGTTAAAGCAGCCTCAATATCAACCTCAAACTCTCGCGCAGCAAGTTTCCATTTTGTATGCAGGTGTTAATGGTTATCTTGATGATGTCCCAGTTGAAAAGATTGGTGATTTAGAGAAAGCATTCCATGAATTTATGGCAGCCAGTCATTCTGCTGTCTTGGATGCAATCATGTCTTCTGGTGATATTGATGAATCTACTGAGGATGGTTTGAAAAATGCTATTCAAGAATTTCTTGGATCAGTTGCATATTAATTGATTTATTTAATTATTGATAAGGTGGTTTTATAAATGGCTGGTGCAGGAAGCGTTCGAGCAATTCGACAACGAATTAGCTCTGTCGAAAACACAGCAAAAGTGACGGGAGCAATGGAACTAGTTGCTGCCTCAAAGATGCGCCGTGCTCAAGAGCGCGCACTTAATGCACGTCCATACGCTACTGAAATGCGCGCTATACTATCTAAACTTTCCTCTTACGCTAATCAATCTCGTAATTCAGACTCTGCTAATCCTTTACTTTCTGAACGTGAAGTTAAGAATTTTGCACTTATTCATATAACTGCTGACCGAGGTCTTGCGGGTGGTCTGAATGCTAATATGAATCGAGCTAGTGCTTCCTTAATGCTTGAACGTCAGTCAGAAGTTGACCGTGCTTCAGTTTTAGCAGTGGGCCGTAAAGGGAGAGATTTTTTCCGTCGTTCTGGTTTCCCTGAATTGGGAGAATTTACTAACATAGGTGATTTCCCTGATTCATCAGATATTTTACCTATAGCACGTATGGTTATTGATGATTATGTTTCTGGCGCAGTGGACCAAGTATTTCTTGGATTCCAAACATTTGTTAATGCAGCTGTTCAACGTCCTACGTTACGCCAAATTTTACCGATCAACCCTCCGGAAGATGATGGTGAAAATGAAGCAGTTGTTGATTTTTTGTTTGAACCTTCGCCGGATTCTATTCTGGAAAACTTGCTTCCACGTTATGTAGAAATGCAAGTTTTTGAGGCAGTACTTGAAGCCCAAGCCTCTGAACAATCTGCACGTATGGTAGCTATGCGACAAGCCACGGATGCAGCGAATGAGATGGTTTCTGATTTGACACTTACATATAACAAGGCGCGACAAGAATTAATTACTGGGGAGTTGTTAGACATTGTCGGAGGAAAAGCAGCTCTAGAGCAAGATTAGTGATTTGATAGGAGTAAACATGGCAGCTACAGGTAGTGTTCGACGTGTTATTGGTACGGTAGTAGACATTGAATTTTCATCAGGTGAACTTCCTGAGATATTTAACGCTGTTAACGTAGATATGAACGGTCAGTTACTAGTGACTGAAGTACAGCAACATTTGGGAAGTAATTGGGTTAGATGTTTAGCTCTAGACTCAACTGATGGCCTGCGACGAGGTGCTCAAGCTGAAGATACCGGAGGACCTATTTCAGTTCCCGTAGGCGATGAAACACTCGGAAGAATTTTCAACGTTGTTGGTACTCCTCTGGATCCAGGTGAAGAGATTAGAGATGATCAACTTCGATGGCCTATTCATAGACCTCCACCTTCATATGCTGAACAAGAAACCCAAACAGCAATTTTGGAAACAGGTGTAAAAGTTGTTGATCTTGTGGCACCTCTACCTCGTGGAGGCAAAGTTGGATTATTTGGTGGTGCAGGAACAGGTAAGACGGTTACTAATACAGAGCTGATTCGTAATCTCGCTGCTGAACATGGAGGACTTTCTGTATTTGCCGGAGTAGGTGAACGCTCTCGTGAAGGTAATGACCTCTGGCATGAAATGCAAGAGTATGGAGTTTTAGATAAAACTGCACTTGTATATGGACAAATGAATGAACCTCCTGGAGTTCGATTACGTATAGCTCTTACAGGTCTTACGATGGCAGAGTATTTCCGCGATGAAAAAGGTCTTGATGTCCTCTTATTTGTTGATAATATTTATCGATATACATTGGCAGGTATGGAAGTTTCAGCTTTGTTAGGTCGTATGCCTTCAGCTGTCGGTTATCAACCAACACTTGCAACTGAAGTCGGTGAACTTGAAGAAAGAATTACTTCAACTAAAAAAGGCTCGATAACTTCATTTCAGGCTATTTATGTTCCTGCAGATGATTACACTGACCCTGGTGTGGCTACTACATTTGGTCATTTAGATGCTACGGTTACTCTGGATAGAGCTTTAGTTGAACAAGGATTGTTTCCTGCTATTAATCCTTTAACTTCAAACAGTCGAATTTTGGACCCCGCAGTTGTGGGGCAAGATCACTATGATGTAGCTCAAGGTGTTTTGCAAACCTTGCAACGATACAAAGATCTTCAAGATATTATTGCCATTCTTGGTATAGAAGAATTGTCCGATGAAGATAAATTGACAGTAGGGCGTGCTAGGAGGATGCAAAGATTCCTTGCTCAACCTATGTTCGTTGCAGAGCAGTTTACTGGGCGTGCAGGTGAATATGTTCCTGTTGCTGAAACGGTTCGAGGATTTAAAGAGATTCTTGACGGTAAGCATGATGATCTACCTGAACAAGCTTTTTATATGGTAGGTGCTATTGAACAGGCAGTAGAAAAAGCTGCAGAAATGGCAGCTACATCTGCGTAGAGAGGCTATAGGTCACTGATGTCATTGAAATTATCCATAGTTACAGCAGATCAGACTGTCTTGTCGCGTGAAGATGTTCAACGTCTCGTAGTGCCAGGTGAGGACGGTCAATTGACATTACTGCCTAATCATGCGGCATTAATGACGAGCCTTTCTGCTGGAACAATAATTGCACATACTGATGAAGGGTTAATTCCTGTATCAATTACAGGTGGCTTTCTTCAAATACTTCAAAATGACGTGAAAGTATTAGCAGATGGCATCTCAGAATCTAGTGCTAGTGATAGTTCTTCTGCGGAATAGATCTTTTGATATATTTCCTGGTTTTGAGTTTCTCGCTTATCTGATATAACCAGCGTACTCTCGATATATGGACGAATATCTTTTGGTTAATGGTGGACATCCTCTCAAGGGTGAATTAATGGTTTCTGGATCTAAAAATGGTGGACTTTATACTATAGCTGCCGCTTTATTAACGCCTGATCCAGTGGTAATTCATAATATTCCTGAAATTGCTGATGTTTCAGAAATGGCAGCTGTTTGTCGATCTATAGGCTCACATGTTGAAATTGATGGGAATACGTTACAGATCCATACGCCATCAATATTATCTAATTCGCCTCCAACTGATTTGGTAACTGCTCTGAGAGCATCATTTTTGGTAATGGGTCCATTATTGGCTCGTACAGGTGAAGCTATCTGTGCATCACCTGGTGGTGATGTCATTGGTATGAGACCTTTAGATGTTCATTTAGCGGGTTTTCGTGCTTTAGGAGCTGAAATTACCCAAGAAGAATCTAGTTGGGTTGCTAAAGCTAAATCACTTAAGGGTAATAGAATATTTTTAGATTATCCTTCTGTTTTGGGAACAGTAAATGTCATGTTTGCCGCTACTTTGGCTGATGGGACAACTACAATAATTAATGCTGCAGCAGAACCAGAAGTTGCTATGGTCGCAGAGATGCTTAATCAAATGGGAGCTAATATTAATGGTCATGGGTCTTCATTAATTAATATTACAGGTGTGAAAGAACTGCATGGTGTCGAATTTGAAGTTAAGCCTGATCGTATAGAAACAGGAACTTATCTTTTGGCTGGTGTAGCTACTAGAGGGGATGTTTCTGTTATCAATGGTCAACCCAATGAACTTGATTCTTTATTATCTAAATTAGATGAAATGGGAGTTAAAGTCGAAATTTTTTCATCTAAAGGCGGTATAAAAGTTTCTGCTCAAAACGCTTTTCAAGGTGTTGCACTTCAAGCTGTTCCATACCCTGGTTTCCCTACAGATTTGCATGCTCCTATGGCTGCTACCCTGACTCAGGCTATAGGTGTATCTACAATACATGAAAGAGTTTTTGATAATAGAACAGCTTATGTTAGCCAGTTAAGACAGCTGGGAGCAAAAATTATTGATGGAGGTCAAACCGTCATTATTGATGGAGGCGTTCCACTGACTGGAACTACTGTTCGGGCACTAGATATTCGCGCAGGAGCTTCAGTCGTAATTGGTGGATTGGCTGCTACAGGTACTACAAAGATCTTAGGTATTGAGCACTTGGATCGAGGTTATGCCCATTTAACTAAACGTTTAGTTGATTTAGGCGCAGATGTAAAAAGGTATAAAGAAAATATAACCAAGGATTAGTATTTGAATGTTTTTGTTAAATCGAATGATCTATCTTAGATTATATGTTGTGAGTGCACGGTGGTGAAATGTTTTCAAAACGGATAGGAATTGATTTAGGAACTGCTAATGTACTTGTATTTGAATCTAGTCGAGGAATTATTCTAGATGAACCTGCTGTTGTTGCATTAACAGAAAGAGATGGAAATGTAGTTGCTGTTGGTGATGATGCAAAATTAATGATTGGTAGACATCCTGGTACTATCCAAGTCATTCGTCCTATGCGTGATGGTGTAATTGCCGATTATGTTATTACCGAGTCAATGCTACGATATTTCATCTCTCGCGTTCTTGGACGCTTTAATATTATTAAACCTGAAGTTATGATTTGTGTACCTGTTGGAGTTACTGGTGTTGAGCGTCGTGCTGTGCGTGATGCAGCTGAAGCTGCTGGTGCAAGAAAGCCTGCCCACTTAATACCTGAGCCACTTGCTGCAGCGATTGGTGCAGAGATTCCAGTCGGTTCTGCACGTGGGCATATGGTTGTTGATATTGGTGGAGGTAGAACTGAAGCAGCTGTGATTTCAATGTTTGGAATAGTGGCTAGTGAGTCAGTGCGTATAGCTGGAGATCGGTTTGATGACGCGATAGTACAACATATTAAACGTCGGCATAACCTTATTATCGGTGAGCGAACAGCAGAAGAAGTAAAAATTGCAATTGGTGGTGCAATTGCAGATCCAAATCAAGATCGCACAGCTCAAGTTAGAGGTCGTGATCAAATTACAGGACTTCCTCGGACTACACTATTACATGGTGACGAGATAGTGCAGGCATTGAATGAGCATTTACTAGTTGTTATTGAAACCATTCGAAAGGTATTAGAAAAAACTCCTCCTGAACTTGCTTCAGATGTAATAGATAGAGGCATAATCTTAACAGGTGGAGGTGCTTTACTTTATCGTTTAGATGAATTAATTCGTGAAGAAACAGGTGTTCCTGTGCATGTAGCAGACTCTCCATTGACTTGTATTGCTCGAGGTGCTGGGCAAGCATTAAATTATGTCGAAGTGATAGATCGTGCCATTCCGACAGATGAAGAGAGTCTAATAGGATCAGTTAATTCTGATATTTAGATATTAGTTTTCATCGAATAATTTCTTAAGGTGATAAGTCATGCTTTGTAAAAATAAAACGGGATTTATATTTCTTAATTCTACTTCTCGGGGTACCTGAACTCTAGATGGGGTATAGTTTAAAATAGCTGTTACACCGCCATTAATAAGTAGATCAGTAACTTTTTGTGCATATTCTGAACTGACTGTAACGATACCAATATTAATAGATTTTGTTTTAAGATCATTTGGCAAGTCGTCAATACTTTGCACAATGATCCCATTTATCTCAGTTCCAATTACATCCGGACTAGTATCGTAACAGGCAACAATATCAAAACCTTCTTCTTCAAAACCTGGATATGAAGCTACAGCACGACCAAGTCTTCCAATACCGATTACTACAGCTGTCCAACGTCTATCTAATCCTAATATATTTTCAAGTTCATCTAATAAATCTTGAACTATATAACCTTTGCCCTGCTTTCCAAAACGTCCAAAATATGACAAATCTTTTCTTATTTGTGCAGGTGTTACATCTAGTTCAATTCCCAGTTCGTGAGAAGATATAACTGTACGCCCTTGGTCCATAATTCTTGAAAGAAGTCCACGATAAATTGGTAGTCGATCAATAACAACTTCCGGTATTTCTAAAGGCACTTTGTATCCTTAATGAGTGGTATTGGATAAGCATATCGATTGTGAAGTTTGGTGCAATCTTTTTACAAGAAATTATTTTAGAAAATGATGATTATCTTTAGCTATTGTCAGGAGGGCGGAATTCAATGGTTTCTTCAGCAACAATAACTGGTTCTACTCGATTAACACCACGTATTCGAAGGTCAGCAATGATCGGTTCAAGCAAAGAGTCAGGCACAGATGCTCCAGCACTTAATCCAACTATATCGACATTTTCATACCAACTAGGATCGATATCGGATAGTCCGTCTACTCTGTAAGACACAGTTCCAGTACTTGCAGCAACTTCTTGCAGTCGAACACTATTGCTAGAATTTGCTGACCCTACGACTATAACCAGACCTGCACGTTCTGCAATCGCTCTGACGGCAGCTTGACGGTTGGTGGTGGCATAACAGATATCGTTTCTAATTTCAGCATCGGGAAAGAGTTCAATAATGGCATTGATTGTTGATTCTGTGTCATCTACCGAAAGAGTTGTTTGTGTTACAACAAATTTTTTGGCATTTGTTATTTCTAATTCAGAGACATCTTTTGGTGTATCGACTACAGTCGTACGCTCAGGTGCCTCCCCTTTAGTACCTACAACCTCATCGTGTCCTTCATGACCGACCAATAGTATATCGAATCCATCCTTTGCAGCTTTTCTAGATTCCAAGTGAACTTTTGTCACAAGTGGACATGTCGCATCTATGACGCGTAGATTTCTTTTATCTGCTTCTTCAACAACTACCGGTGAAACACCATGAGCAGAGAAGACAATTCGAGATCCAACAGGTACTTCTTCAATAGTATTAACAAATATCGCTCCACGCTCACGAAAGCTTTCAACGACATGTTGGTTATGAACTATTTCATGGAATGCATATATGGGAAGTTCTTCAGAATCTAAAAGTTCATCTAAAACATCGATTGCGCGAACTACACCTGCACAAAATCCTCGAGGTTCTGCTAACAGCAAAGTATGTGGCATTTTTGTTCCTTACTAATAATCTATTTTATTACGTATTTAAAATATGGGAGAATATTTTTAGGAATTATGATGGAGAATATTTTTATTAATAGAATAAGTTTTGCAGATGGTTTCCGCTCAAGTTGGTTTCCTTCACTATTTAATCAATTGGAAGCTGACGCTCCAAATTATTTATCTTATATATGGCCTACGGTAATGAGGTCTATAGATACTCAGGGTTTTTTAGGAAGTGCATTGTATATGACAGATATGGCTCTTGATGCATGTGAATTAGTATATGAGCCTCAAACTGGTCGTTCTGATTTAATCTCACATGGTATGAAAAATACTGAAATACAGGAGTTAGAAGCTACTTTAGATTTATTTCATTATGTGCAACCACAGGTATTATTAATTGGAGCAGCTTTAGCTGAGGCTTTCAATCGTGAACAAGTTGGTGGGCAAGGATCTGATCAGGTAAGAGAGTTAAGTGACCGTGAAAAAGGTCATCTAACTATTGAAGTTAAGATGGATTACGCCGATCCTTCTTTTTTTTCCAATATCATCGATGTATTACAGTTGAACAAAGCTCCTGATTTATATCGTGCCCTTGGTAAATGGCAGTTGGCAGTTAGTATTTTTTGGGATGAATTACAGCATTTAGCTACGTATCCAGATTTTCGTAGACGAGGGAGAGCTTTATATTATTATGCTCGTGCAGGATCGAAATTTCTGGCAGTACCATTAAAGGCAGATATTCCCTCTTTAAAAAAATTAGGAATATCTGATGAAGAAATAATGCGTGCGCAGCAAATCGTTAACGATAATGTTCCAGTATTAGCCATGATGATTATGCATAGTACTGCGATACGATTGGCATTAGGACATTCTACTCGTGAAGTAGTTCAGTCTTAAATGGGATAAGGTATTTGTTAATGTCATCTTTTGAACAGGGAAAAGGCTGGATTCCATCGAATCAGAATATTACTGAGTTGCTATCAAATTCAGTGATAGATAATTTGCGCTTAGTTCATGACTCTTCCAATTATGTATTTCTAGTAGATTTATTGCATTCTTCTACTGAACTAGGTTTAGGGGTATATAAACCAGCAAAAGGCGAAAGACCTCTACATGATTTTCCGATCGATTCTTTATATCTTCGGGAAGTTGCAACTTTTGAAATTTCACGATTGTTAGGGTGGAATTTAATTCCACCTACCGTTATTTGTGATGGCCCTCACGGCATAGGTTCTTTGCAATTATTTATTCCACATGATCCAGCTCATCATTACTTTGAATTGCGTAAAAATAGTGATTATGAAGATCAACTATCTCTTATAGCTGCTTTTGACTTGATAGTAAATAACGCTGATCGTAAAGGTGGGCATGTATTATTGGGTGATGGTAATCAACTATGGTGCATCGATAACGGNCTATGTTTTAATCAATATTATAAACTTCGAACAGTTATATGGGACTATGCAGGAAAAAGATTGTCTGAAAAATATTGTGAAGATCTTTATCGTATTCTTCAGTATTTCGAAAGTCACCAAGGCCAGCAGGAGTTTTTAAGATTTATTTGTATTGAAGAGATTTCTGCTCTTATTAACAGAATAAAATTTTTTTTGGAAAATCCTATACTGCCAACAATAAGTTCTAATCGCTCAGTTCCATGGCCATTAATATAAATTTATTCTAGGTTATTTTGGAAACCTAAAACATAAGTTTTTCTTAATTAGATTAAAAAAATTAGATAATTTTGATTGATTCTGTTTTTTTAATATCAATTGTTCTAAAGATTTTTTATTTCCGATTAGAATATGCTCTTTCCAATCTCGTAATGAAGGCTCAGTATTGTTTTTTGCTGATGATGGCATAGTAAATTCTGTAAAATTTTTAAAATCTTTACCTTCTTTAATTAAGACTTTTCTCCCTGATTCTTTGACTAAAAGAATTCCTGCAGCAAGATCCCATATTCGCAAGCTATAGAATTGAGCTGTTTGAAAAATTCCCGCTGCAACAAATGCTAATTCAATAGCGGCTGATCCTGTATTTCTATTTTCTACATTTTGTATTGATGAAATTGCTCCACCAGGGGCAGCACTGAGACGGCGTTTAAGATTAGGATTTTCAAATTGGGTTAGTGGTTTTTTATTAAAATAAAGGCCACTGCCTAAATAAGCATGATATATACCTGTTTCTAATAAGTGACTTGTTGAGCACCAAATAACACCTATTACGGGTCGATTGTTGAATAATATTCCAATCGATACGCAAAACAAGGGATATTGATTGATAAANTTTGTTGTGCCATCGATCGGATCTATGATCCACATATATTCTGCATCTTGGTTTACTTGTTCGGCAGTTTCTTCTCCTAGTATGCCGTGGTCAGGGAATCGTGAAGNAACTAGATCGTGTATTAAATTTTCGACTTTTTGATCTATATCTGAAACAGGATTATCCGAGGAATTTTTTTCAGTGCTGGATGAATTTTTATAATTAATGATAAGTTCATCTTCTAGGCTATCTATAATTATCTTGCCTGCCTTTTCAGCGCATTCGTAGGCAAATGATTCTAGTTCTGTAAGTGAATTAATTTGATTCATATTAGTCATTTTATTTAGAAACTTTCGAAGATGTACAGAGTCTTTTTGTAAATGAAAGATTGTACTGAGATATAAGATATACACATATTAAGGTAAGTAATGACTTATACAAAACCTATACCAAAAGCTACTCCTGAAACTCAAGAATTTTGGGAAGGTCTTCGTCGTCGTGAACTGCGGATTCAGTATTGTAATGAATGTTTACGTTACTATTTTTATCCTCGTCCNTTTTGTCCTTTTCACGGATGTCGTTCTGAAAATGTTACATGGGAAACAGTATCTGGATTCGCAAAATTATATAGTTATGTAATTTCACATCGTGGATTTGGAGGCTTTGAAGATGATATTCCATATGTTATTGCTGTGGTCGAACTTAATGAAGGCCCAAGGATGATGACTAACATCATTAATGTAGATCCTGAACCAAAAAACTTAATTCCTGATATGCCCCTTGAAATTGTTTTCGATGACATTACGGAAGAAGTAACGTTACCAAAATTTCAACCAATGAGTGAGTGATGGGTAGGTTTAGAAGTGAAAAAAAATCGTACTCGCGTTGCTATTGTTGGAGCTTCTGAAACATCTTCAGTAGGTCATCTGCCTAATTATTCGATGCTTCAACTCCATGCAGAAGCAGCNCAGTTGGCATTGGCAGATGCTGGATTAACCTTCGATGATGTTGATGGACTTGCAACTGCAGGTGCTACTCCAGCTCAACTGACAGAATACTTCAATATTATGCCTCATTGGATTGATGGGACTTCTGTTGGTGGTGGATCTTTTCTGATGCATGTGAGCCATGCTGTGGCAGCTATTCAGGCAGGATATTGTAATGTTGTTTTAGTAACACATGGTGAATCTGGCCGTTCGCGGATTGGCATAAATGCTTCATCGTATANCCCCTCAACAATCGCTGGTCAATTTGAACTTCCATATGGTGTATGGGGACCACCAAGTATGTTTTCAATTCCTATCGTTCGTCATATGCATGAATATGGGACAACAGAAGAGCAATTAGCATCAGTTGCAGTGGCTACTCGTAAGTGGGCCAACCTTAATCCAAGAGCTATGATGCGAGATTTGATTTCAGTTGACGATGTCTTAAACTCTCGTTTGATTGCCTGGCCATTACATTTATTAAATTGTTGCTTGGTTACAGATGGTGGTGGTGCATTAGTGTTGGTTAGTGAAGAGATCGCACATGAATTTACTAAAGACCCAATTTGGGTTCTTGGTCGAGGTGAAACTACTACGCATACGAACATTAGTATGATGGAAGATATGGGTAAATGGGCTGCTGCTAAACAGACTGGTGCTGATGCTTTTTCTATGGCTGAATTAACACATGATGATATCCAACATGCAATGCTATATGATGCCTTTACCCATGTTCCTATATATGCATTAGAAGGTTTGGGATTTGTGAATCCTGGGGAAGGTGGACCATATTTTGCTGAAGGACATACAGCACCTGGAGGGAATTTTCCAATAAATACCAATGGTGGAGGACTTTCGTATACACATACAGGTATGTATGGAATGTTTGCAATACAGGAATCTGTTACTCAATTGCGTGGTGAAGCAGAGCAAAGACAGGTTGATAATTTAGAAATTAGTATGGTACACGCTCCAGCGGGCATGTTTTCGGGAACGGCAACACTGATTTTAGGAAATAAATAGGAGTTATATGAGTATAAGAGAAGAATTAGATGTTCTATTAGCGATTCATTCAACTCCAGCACGACGATATCTCAAATCTGATCCAATTCCTGATGAAACTATTCGGGTAATTTTGGATGCTGCTATACGTGGTCCTTCAGGTGGTAATCAACAAGGATGGGGATGGATAGTAGTGAAAGATTTGGAAGTTAAGCAGGAAATTCAAAAATTCTATTTAGAAGGCTGGGAACGTGCATACGGATATCAAAAAGATGAAATATTGAACTCGACGNGTCAAGATGGTTTGGGGAAAAGGAATTTTTTATCAGCTGAACATTTGGCTAATAATTTAGCGGAGGCTCCTGTTTGGGTTATACCTGTCTTAAAAAATGTGAACCAATCACCACGNGCAGGATCTTCTATCTATGGTGCTATTCAAAATCTTATGCTTGCAGCTCGAAGTTTTGGAATAGGTTCCACGCTAACAACTTTGTATTCTGCTTATGAAGAAGAAGTTAAAGTGATTTTGGGATTACCTTCTGAATATACGACAATGGCTCTAATACCTTTAGGATATCCATCTAAAGGTAGATGGTCTCAACCNAAGAGACAGCCAATTGAAGAAGTGACACACTGGGGAAAATGGGGCCAGTTAAAAAATACTTAACTCATTAGCGATCAATTATGAAAGGGAACAAATGCAATCTGTAGGATTTATTGGATTAGGAATTATGGGAATGCCCATGGTAAAGAACCTTCTAAATGCAGGTTTTGAAGTAAATATCTGGAATCGAACCGTTGAAAAATNTGACCAACTCTCAAATCAAGGAGCAAATAGTTGTCAATCTCCTGGTGATGTAGCCAGAAATAGTGAAGTGATAATTATTTGTGTGACAGCCACATCGGATGTTGAAGCTGTGTTGCTCGGTAGTGAATCTATTACTGATCCGATAATTAATGGTTTAGAGAAAAGTAATATTGTTATTGATATGTCTACTATTTCNCCNGCAAGAACACGAGAATTTGCTATTCAATTAAATTCTATTGGTGCAAGTATGCTGGATGCTCCAATTTCTGGAGGAGAGCAAGGTGCAATAGATGGCACACTATCCATCATGGTTGGTGGGGATACTGAAATTCTTTCCAAAGTGAACAATATTTTCGAAGTTTTAGGATCTCGTATCACACATTGTGGCCCGAATGGNGCTGGACAGACCGTTAAATTATGTAATCAAATCGCAGTATGTATTAACAACTTCGCTATGGCAGAGGCATTGCTCTTTTGTGAAGCTAGTGGAGTAGACCCTGAAACGATGCTTGAAGCTATTACGGCAGGAGCTGCAGGATCCTGGCAACTTTCTAATTTAGGGATGAAAATTGTGGAAAGAGATTTTTCACCAGGTTTTAAAGTAGGATTACAGCAAAAAGATTTGCGACTTGCACTTGAGGCGGCAGATCAACTCAATGTATCACTCACTGGAACTTCTATTGTGCATCAATTTTTTTCTTCAGTTGAACGTTCGTTGGATTCTGATGTCGGAACTCAGGCGTTAATCACGTCACTTGAAGCTATGAATAATCTTGAAGTCGGTAGGAAGAAATAATTAGTTCTGAGTTATTGCTTAGTCGGTGAATAGCTTCCATCTGGTATATGTGTTGGAAGTTTAAATCCATGATTGTTTAGTAGGTCATACGCTCTAACATCACGAATTCTTAATTCTTCTTTTGTACAAATTGACCACTCTTCATTCGGGCACCAGTTTGTGATTGCTGGATCTAATGCTCCAATATTGGCAACAGTTATCCAATAAAAGTATTCGTGAACTTGGCACCCATAGGGACAATCAAAATATCTATACCAAGCTTCCGCTGGATAAATTTTAGGTGCTTCTTCGAAGTAACCTCCACGCGCAGCATCCACTGCTTCTGTCAGGAGGCTATCTCTGGGGTCATCGAACTTATCATTGAAATATTCAGGATAGACTCTGTACCATGCCTCAGAAACAACATGCCATACCTCTTCTAAGTTGCTATCCCAAATTTTCGCTTTTTCAATTCCACCAATCGCCCATTGAGAATCTGCATGGTACATTGACGCTACTGTACGTATATTATCTTCACACCATGTTCCTCGTGCACTTGACCAAAAATTCTCTCGAATATCTTTAGTCCATACTGGTACGATAACTCCATTTGCTACTAAGTAATCGGTGACTACTTGATCGTCTGGTATGCCATCTTCATCGTTATCCAAATATTGTGCCAAAATATTTGCTGTGTGTAGTACATAGTCACTCGGTGCATCTTCGTCACCTACAACATACATACCATGCACTCTCACAAATTGAGAAAAATGGTCGTTGATACATGCTTTAGGATGTTCAGAAACTACTTCAAAAATAGGTAAAGTTTCCGTTGTTTTTGCAGATGGATTTATTTGTATCGTACTGGGGTTTTCTTCTGGTTTTGGTGTGATCTGACTCGGAGGAGTGTTATTGCCTGCTCCTTGTTCTTCTTTATTCTTTCTTTCTAGAGTATTAAGGCTATAAAGTTCTTTTAAATAATCATGATTTGGGGGAGATAAAACTTTTTTTACTGTGCTTTTATATAATTCATAAGCAATGGGTAATTCTTGTTCTAACACTTTTGAAGAGTCGATATTCCATTCTTCATTCGCAGACATATTTGTAATTTCGAACATATCCCATGCAGATAAGATCATCCAAAATGCAAATTCAGTGGCGATAACGCGATTGAAATCATCTAGGCTATGTTTTTTGATGTCATCATAAGATTCAATATTATAATATCCTTTGTCGATGGCATCATTCATAGCACGTACTAACATTGAATTGGGATCGTTCCAGTCCCAAGTTTCTGGGAATACAAATCTTAACCCTTGGTCGGTTATGGTATGGAGTAAATGCTCGATGACCTCAATTGATTGTCGTGTTTGTTCTTGAGGCTCTTTTTCCCAAATATAATCGATATGGTTATGAGTATATTCTGAAGTATTTTCATTTAATTTATCTGCGATTAAGGGGTAAACAGGAGGTTCTCCACCATAATAATCTGGATTTGCGTATCCAACCCTTTGATATACATAACGTTTTTTAAAGGTATCACGTAATTCTTGGCGTAGTAGTTCATCAGTATGTAGGGTGGATTCCCACATGCTCTCAAAAGTATGAGTTATTTTAAAAATAATATCTTCTGAAACACCATCTAATACAAAAATACGTAGGCCATTGCTGTCTATAAATCTGTTAAACGGTATGTATTTTTCATCATAGAAAATTATATTTTCTTCATTAGTATGTTGAGAGGGTGTTTTATCAATCATTGTGCTGTCGGAAGGTACAGAAGTGGCGTTTTCCTTTGTTTCAATAACTATATTTTTTGAATTTGCTTGATCAGGAGCTTGTTGATTTTCAGATTGAATATCTGTATTGCATGCAATGATTATTACGGAAAATACGATCATTATAGGAAAAATCAAGTATAAATTTTTTCTCATATTTATTTGAAACTACCATGCTATATAGGTGTAGTGAATCAGATTCATTATTGTTAATTGCATACTCATGTTAACTAATATATCCTATTTAATAAGTGGGGTTTTTGGTGGAAATTCTTGCTACAGCCCTTTCTATTAATTCGTTATTTTCTCATCTTTTTTTCTATATTTTCTGTAATGTTGTTGAGCTTTTATGCGATACAAGATGTTCATGCTGCTGAAGAGGGTAATTCTTCGCAATTTGAGCTTATTTACGAAGATATATTTTTCAATCTTGATGTTCAATCATCAAATAAAAATATTTCTTTATTTGATTCAGTTTCATTTTCCAAGAATGATACAGAGTGGTATTTTCCTGATGGGGATACATTTGAATTTATTCCGATCAATCGAGAAAGAAAAATAATTCCCAAACAGCCGACAGATAATATTTTTCTTTCCCATCAAATCATTTCTTATTACGGATATCCTAACATTCCTGTGATGGGAGAATTAGGGAAATATTCTCCAGAAATTGGTGCCAAAAAAATTAAAGAACTTGCGTTACAACATAAAAAATATAGTGAACCTCGAGATGTAAAAGCTGCACTACATCTTATTGTTGATGTTGCTCAGGGCAACCCTACTCCCGATGGTGACTATATTTATCGATTGGATGAAATTGTCATAGCTGAGTATGTAGAAGCAGCTCGATTAAGTAACATTTTGTTATTTCTAGACTTACAAATCGGATGGGGAAATTTGGAGAATAGTATTCAGACTTTGGAAAAATATTTGAAAGAACCTTTTGTTCACTTAGCTTTAGATCCTGAATTTGCTGCTAAGGATCATGATAAAATTCCTGGTGACTCAATTGGATATTTGAATGCGATAGATATTAATTCAGTGCAAATGTATCTTCAAGATATCGTTCGTGAATATACAATCCCCTCTAAGATTCTCGTAATCCATCAATTTCGTGAGAGTATGATTTTGGAAACCTCTAATTTGGTAGATGTTGAAGAAGTATTGTTAACTATTGANATGGATGGNTTTGGAACGCCTCAACAAAAAATTCACGGTTATGAAAAATATGCACTCGCAGAATATGCAGAATATGCAGCACTCAAATTATTTTATGAGTGGGATACACCAGTATTAACTACAGAGGCTATTGCTCAACTAGAGAGTCAACCTAATTATTTGATTTATCAATAATGCTAGAGGTCAATATCTATATGACCTTCTTCAGTTGCATTTACTAAAATCGACATATTACCGGCAGGATGTTGATTTTCATACATTAGTTGATGTGCATCTCCAACATTCGCTAAAGGAAATACTTGTGATAAAGCAGGATCAACTTCACCATCGATTACCATTTGATTGAAGGCATTACACTGTTCAGTATTTGCAAAATGCGAACCTTGGAATCTCTTCTGACGCATCCATAAATAGCGTAAATCGACATCTGCATTGTAACCAGTTGTTCCTGCACAGATTACGACCATTCCATTATTGTCGACTAAGAAAATTGAAGTAGGAATAGTAGATTCACCTGGATGTTCGAAAACGATCTTTGGCGCCTTTCGTTCTCCAAGTTGTTCCCAAAATGCTTGACCAAAAGCTCGTGCACCCTGCATCCATTCACCAAATGCATCGGCATCTCCGATATCGGGTAAACGTCCCCAATGATCGAAATCTTTACGATTAATTACACCTTTAGCTCCTATTTGGTAACAGAATTCAAATTTATCTGGACTCGAAACTACGGCAATTGGTATTCCTCCATTTGCCTTAACAATTTGGATGGCCATAGATCCTAAACCGCCAGTACCACCCCAGATAAGAACAGGATCTCCAGGATTAACAATGTGTGGAGGCCAGCCCATGAGTTGTCGATAGGCAGTTGCGCCAACCAACATATAAGCTGCTGAAGCCTCCCAAGTAAGATTTGGCGGTTTAGGAAAACATTGATAATGATCTA
>PANZ01000011.1 GCA_002707835.1 Chloroflexota bacterium | reverse complement strand
TACTTGCTAAAATAAGATGTCCTACATGTGGTGGGTCGAAGGTGCCACCCATTATACCTCTGCGTACTACTGCCATTAATCATCCCATCGGATTCGAAGTTGGCCTATCCTTATCAGATCGCCTTGTTTTGCCCCCCTGCGTTTAAGTGCTCTTGCCACACCTAACCTGGATAGACGATCGAAAAATTCAGCCCGAGCTTCAGTCTCTGTCAGATCTAATGTTTCTGCTAGCCATTGAGGGGTCGATCCTTTCACCGTCAACACACCATCCTCACCTTCCTCAATTTCAAATCTTTTCTGCTGTGGTTGTGGTCTGAGTCTAATGATATTTGTACCTTCTGACTCCTTTTGTTGCCGCAACTGAACTAAAGATTGATGTGCCTTTTGAGCTAGTTCTCTAACTCCGTGCCCGGATACTGCTGAAATAGAAAGGACAGGTACAGAAAGATTCTTTATTTCGTCCTCTAGCAGTTCCAGTCGTGCAGCCCCGTCAGGAATATCTATTTTATTAAAGGCAATAATTTGAGGTTTCTCGCTTAGTCCATATCCGAAAGAATAAAGTTCCTCGTTAATCATTTGTATGTCCTCTAATGGATCTTCCTGAGATAAATCGACAACATGTACTAGTATTTCAGTCCGCTCAATATGTCTTAAGAAGTCATGCCCCAGTCCCACACCTTGACTTGCACCCTCTATTAAACCTGGCATATCCGCAGCTACAAATGAATCGTAGCCTAACTCCACCACACCCAATTCAGGATCTAGTGTTGTGAAAGGATACGATGCGACCTTTGGAGTTGCCCTTGACCACTGTGTTAATAAAGAAGATTTACCTGCATTCGGCAGACCGATAATTCCTATATCGGCTATTAACTTAAGTTCTATTTGTATTGTCTTCTTTTCTCCAGCTTGTCCTTTTTGTGCAAAAGAAGGCGCTTGCCGAGTTGAAGTGGTGAAGTATTTGTTCCCATGTCCGCCCCTTCCACCTTTTGCTATTTGTATTTCGAGTCCATCACTATCAATATCTGCAAGTATTGTTTTTTCAGAACCTTCCTCGCCCACCTCGTACACGATGCTCCCTACAGGCACGTCAAGTATAATTCCTTCTCCAGCTGCTCCATGACGTTGATTTGGCCCGCCGGGGAATCCATTTGCAGATCTGCGCAATTGTTGATCTCGGTACTCACGCAACGATGAAAGTTTATTGTTTCCCCTCACATAAACGTTGCCACCCCTTCCGCCGTCTCCTCCATCAGGACCGCCATGAGGTACAAATTTTTCACGATGGAAAGAAACCAGTCCATTTCCACCGTTACCTGCGTAAATTTTAAATTGAACAATATCGATCATGACTTCTATGTAAACATCTTTGATAACACGAATCAAAAAGAATAAGGATTTTTGCTGAAGGGAGGGAGAGAGGTAGTCGTAGTAGTAGTAGTGTGGATTTGTTGATAGATAGAAAAAAATCAAAGAATGAGAGCCTGAAGCCGTATATTTTAAGTGGATAAAGCAAGGATAAAATGTATATTTTTAAATCCTAAATGGGGATAAAAGACCTGATGAAGAGGATTAGGAGAAGTTATGGTAAATGAAAGGAGAGCTCTAGTAAAATATATCCACATTACTCAACGCAAACAAACATGGGAAGAACAGATGTTACAAAAACCGTTCGTAACTTTAATTAATAAAGTAAAAAGGCAGACTGATCTGCGTTAACTAGGCAACAGATCGGGCTTGGTCGATCATTTCGCGGAGGTTACCAATATCGGTTTTAGTTTCGGGATCTATAGAAAGTGCCCTGTCCATTTTTTGCCACCCATGATGGACTGTTGAGTGATCTCTTCCACCTAACTCATCGCCTATCTCTATCAAGGAGCGGTGTGCAACTTCACGCATTAAGTACATTGCTAGCTGGCGGGGATAGGCAACTCTTTTTTCACGACTTTTTGATAGCAAAGCTTCTCGGCTTATATCAAAGTAGGTACAAATAGTATCGATTATTAACGTTGGTGAAGGGGGTAGTTTTGGCTCGTTAGATTCCAAAGAAGAAAGTGCCGATTGTATCAAAGAGGCACTTAAAGGCTCACGAGTCAACCGACTATAATCTAAAACTCGAGTAAGAGATCCTTCAAGTTCACGGATGTTTTTCTTATAGCGTGCAGCAATTAAGTGTAAAACATCGTTTGGAACATTAAGACCTTGCTCAAGCGCCTTTGCTCTAAGAATCGCTACGCGTGTTTCAACATCGGGAGCTTGAAGGTCAGCGATGAGACCCCATTCGAAGCGTGTGCGCAATCGTTCTTCTAAATGTGGAATTAGAGAAGGACTTTTGTCAGATGTGATTACGATTTGATTGCCTGATTCATAAAGTTCGTTAAATGTGTGAAAGAATTCTTCCTGTGTTTGTTCTTTGCCAGCTATAAACTGGATATCATCAATCAGTAATGCATCAGGCTGTCGATACAGCTGGCGAAATTCCTCCATTTTACGATTTTGGATTGCGGTAATGAGTTGATTGGTAAAAGCCTCTGCGCTTACATACAAAACATGTAAATTAGCATTTACGAACTCATGACCAACTGCTTGAAGGAGGTGTGTTTTACCTAAACCTGCGGCTCCATAAAGGAAAAGAGGATTGTAGCGGTCTCCAGGTGAATCGGCAGCACCTTTAGCGGAGGCAGCTGCAAGTTCATTTCCCTTGCCTACGATAAAACGGTCGAAAGAGTAACGCTCCCGGAGTCTAGGGCGTGGTGTGGTGTGAGGGTTTGATGAGGTGAAGTCAAATTTTTGAGCTGAGGATTGAATAGGTTGTAATGGTTGAAAAAAGACATCAAAAGATTGACCACTGATTTCGGATAGCGATCGTAGGATGGATGGCTTTAATCTTTGTTGAAGCCATTCAGTGACAAATTCAGATCGTGTTCCAACAACTAAAGAGTTTCCTTCAAAGCGTAATCCTTCAGTTCCGTCTAACCAGGTATCGTAATTTGCACGGGAAACTTGAGAGGAGAGATCACGAAGGGTTGCTTGCCAGAGGGCTGAAGGGTCAGAAGACAAGTTGTCAGACATAGGTACTCCTCGTTTGAAGAGCAACATAGTTTTCCACAACTGTGGAAAAGGTGTGGATAAAATGTGCCCCGCCGCAGGGAAAAAACTTCCCTAAAAGTTAGTTAGTGCCTGATTAATTAAGAAACCCTTCTTTCTTCATTAATCTGCTCTGGTGGGAAAATGTAGCATTGTCAGAATCGCGGATGCAAGCAGGTTATGTATGTTTTTTTTAAAAAATAAAATTGTTTTCAGTTTTGTGCTTGGACAGACATAGAATTGAAACGGTAAAGTTAATGTAACAATAAGCTAAAACGAAAATACAGGGTGCAAAATATGCTTTTAGCAATTGACGTTGGAAATACAAGTATTGCGGTAGGCTTATTTAAAGAGAAAGATCTTCAAGCAACTTTTAGAATTGCAACAGACCGTGATAATTTTCCTGATGAGTATGGTAGCTTACTGCTGAATTTGTTAAGGACAAAAAATATTGATGTAGAGCATATTACAGATGCAATAATTTCCTCGACAGTTCCTGGTTTAATTGGGACATTTCAGGAAGTGTGTGATAAATATTTTCAAGTAATACCATTAGTTGTTGGACCTGGCATTAAAACTGGAATTAATATTCTGTATGAGAACCCCAAGGAAGTTGGTCCTGATCGTATATTGCATGTGGTTGCGGGTTTGGCTAAATACGAACCTCCCTTAATTATAGTTGATCTAGGGACGGCGTGTGTGTTTGATGCAGTAGCAAGTGATGGAAGCTATCTAGGGGGTTCTATTGCCCCTGGTATAGGATTAGCCTCTTCTGCATTGGTAAGTCATGCGGCTATGTTACATACGGTAGAGTTTAGTAAGCCTTCAGGAGTTATAGGAACGAATACAGTGCATTCAATGCAGGCTGGAATATATTTTGGCTATGTTGAAATGGTAGAAGGAATGATTAATAGATTTAAGTCTGAATTAACAAATGAAAGTTCGAATGTGACGGTTCTTGCTACAGGCGGCTACTCGCCAATTATAGCTGGCGAAGTTGAGGGCTTTGATTATATTGAATTGGATCTTAATCTAGAGGGATTAAGGCTAGTATACGAGGCAAACAGATGAGTTCAATTATAGAAAATCGACAAATCACAGTCGGTGTGACTGGCTCAATTGCAGCATATAAAATTGTAGATGTTGTTAGTAAATTAGTGCAGCAAGGTGCTGTTGTGGATGTTGCTATGACTTCAGCCGCTGTCAATTTTATTTCACCTTTAACGTTTCAGTCGATAACAGGCAGGGAGCCGTATGTCGATATGTGGGGTGTGCACGGAGTCAAAGGCGAGGCTCATATTGAACTTGCGAGAAGAACAGAGTTAATGTTAATTGCGCCAGCAACTGCTTCAACCATGGCGAGTTTGGCTCATGGATTTGCTGATGATTTTGTAACACTAACTGCCTTGGCGACTAAAGCTCCGTTATTAATCTCACCTGCTATGGATTCTCAAATGTGGGATCATGATGCAACACAGATCAATCTAAATTTACTGCAAGAAAGAGGAGCACATTTCATAGGCCCCGAGCAGGGTAGGTTGGCGTCTGGACAAATAGGTACAGGGAGACTTGCAGAATCACAAAAAATTATTGCCACTATTAAGTCTTGTTTAGGAAAACTAGAAGGTGACCTTACTGGGAAGACAGTAATGGTTACAGCAGGGGGAACACGTGAGGCCATAGACCCTGTTAGGTATATAGGTAACAGATCAAGTGGAAAGATGGGTAATGCCCTTGCTGAAGCTGCACGAGACCGTGGTGCTGATGTAGTTCTTATTACGACTGTTCCCGAAACAGCACCTGAAGCAGTGGAAGTTGTTGCCGTTGAGTCCGCAAGTGAGATGGAAGTTGCGGTATCTGATCATCTAGAAAGATCGGAAGTTCTGATCATGGCGGCGGCAGTGGCAGATTACCGCGTGGATCAAGCTTCAGAGCAAAAGATAAAACGAGAACATGCCAAGAATATTGATCTGAAGTTGGTCCCCAACAACGATATTATTGCGAGTATTGCCACTGATATTGTCAAAGTAGCTTTTGCTGCAGAAACAGAAGATTTAATTGATAATGCTAAGAAAAAGCTTTTAGATAAAAATGTGAACTTGATTGTCGCTAACAATGTAACTGGGGAGATGTCTGGTTTTGGGTCAGACACGAACATCATTACTATTTTGGACGATCGAGGGCAGATCGAAGAACTTCCTGTTTTATCAAAATACAGTTGTGCAATGGAAATTTTAGATAGAATTTCAGATCGTTTGGGTAGTTAATCTTTAGAAGGGTCCGCTTCCTCAAGCAATTGGATGATGTTTCCGTCGGGATCACGGAATGTTGCGATCCACCCCCCCCATTTTTCCTGTTCAGGTTCTCTTTGGAAGGCGACACCTTTAGCAGTAAGCATTTTATATGTTTGCTGAATTTGAGGGGTTCCTAAATTGATCATTATACGCAGAGGATCTTTTGCAAAGTTTTTAATTTCAGAGTGGACCGCTATGGTTAGTCGAAAAGAATTAAGATCGAAATTAATAAATTCTTTTCGATCTGATCTTATAGGCAGTTCTAATATGTCTGAATAAAAAGAGCGCATCGATGTAAAGTGAGACGCTTCGGTCCAGATGATTAAGCCTGAAACATTAAGATCGCGCACGATTAAGAGCTAATTGTACGAGCGTTCGCAATGGAGTCCCGGACATTCCCTTGACCCACTCACCATTTGTAGAAGTGATATTCATGACTCCAGCAATATCTAAATGAATCCAGGGGGTATCCCCTGCAAAAGCTTCCAAAAACTTTGCCGCTGTTATTGATCCAGCACCTCTGCCTCCAGTGTTTTTTATATCTGCTACATCAGATTTGATTTGCTCGTGATACTCCTTGTCTAAAGGGAGTCTCCAGTATTTCTCTCCGGTTGTGGTTGCAGCATTTTCGAACTCATTCCAAAGGCGTGTATTGTTTGAAAATCCTCCAACTCTAACGTTGCCTAAAGCAATTCCCATAGCTCCAGTAAGTGTGGCAACGTCAATAATACGAGTTGCTCCATTTTTTCTTGCAAATGCGATTCCATCTGCTAAGACCAGTCGTCCTTCAGCATCTGTATTTGCCACTTCAATAGACTGACCATCCATTGCGTAAAACACATCACCTGGCTTGGTTGCAGAGCCACTGGGCATATTCTCTGTGCAGGGTGCGATTGCCATTACATTAATCTTAGGTTTTAGCTGTGCGATTGCTGCTATAGCATTAATTACGACCGCAGCCCCGCTCATATCCCATTTCATTGCCTCCATGCCTGCTGCAGGTTTTAAAGATATTCCACCGGTATCAAATGTGATTCCCTTACCTATAAGCGTCAGATAGTTACCACGCCTAGGAAGGCCATGATATTTTAATATAATAAATTTTGGCGCCTCTACTGACCCGCGCGCAACAGAGAGATAAGATCCCATACCAAGTCGTTCAGCTTCATCCTGTTCGATTATTTGACATTCGATATTATGCTTGTTGGCTAGGGATTCAGCATTTTGGGCCATTAGAGTGGGCGTCATAAAATTTGCTGGCTGATTGCCCAAAGTACGTGCACTATTCGTGGACTCTGCAAGGATTTTTCCTTTAGTAACTCCTTCTGAGAGTGCTGCAAGTTGTGATCGAGATTTTGCTAATAGGGTCACATTAAAGGAGGACTCAATGTCGCTTTTTGTGTGATGTTCATTAAATTTATAAAGCCCCAGAACAAGTCCTTCAGTTACGGCCAAGCCATATTCTGAATCTGAGAGATTTCTCCAGGCACCTGAGGGAGGTGCCATTACGATATGGTCTGTTTTTGTAGCGCGGATTTGTCTAGAGAGTGTGCCCATAAATGTTCGCAGAAGATTTATGTCTAAGGCATTAGGTTTGTCTTCAATTTCTAAAACGATTATTCGTTTGGCTTTGGATCTTGTTGGTGTGGGGAATTCTAAAAAATGTCCTGCTTTACCATGAAACAACTTGTTTGTGCGTGCTTGAGAGATGGCACCTCGTAGCTGTCGGTCAGCAATGGCAGTTTCGCCTGACAGGGGTCGATTGTTGGTGGGAAGATAAACAATATAGGTATCAGCTTTTTGATCGAATAAATTTCCTGTAGAAGTTTGAATATCCATATTTTCCTAATTTCGCTATGTGTAAAAATCTTTTCCAAAGAATAGTTGGGAACCACACAATGAAGCAATAGAAAAAATTGGGAAGTTATATTTTTGTGGCATCATACCAAGCCAGAGCTAACATTCGTGGCCCAAATTTTGCTGTTGCCTGTCGAGTTAGGGGTGAAATATAAGTTTCGGCATGAGGTAGTTTTTGTTGTAGCCATTTTTCTAATGCACTTGCTGCAGGGTAGGTTGCTGCATGGTGAATAGCTATTCGGGGGCTTTGTAGCGAAGATATCTGATCAGTGCAATAGTCACGAAAATAGATTAAGGCGTCATTTCGCGCAGGTATTCGGCGTAATATTTCGCTTTCAGATCCAGTAATATTCGTAATAATACGATTTTTTTCTAAACCTAGCTCTGCATTCCCTGAAACACTAAGAAGTTCAGGGTATTCTACGAAGGCAACTACCCGTATAGATTGTTGTAAGACTTTCACTTGATCCAGAGCTTCCTTCATTGTGCCAGATTGTTTGAGCACCTCCGATGTGTGGATGGCTTGCCATCCACACCCCATAAGTGCGTGATTAGTTGGTACTATCTGTAGATCATATTTCGAGGTAAGTATCTTTAATTTTGAATCGTGGTCGGAGTTATTGTGAGTGAAACCGTCATCTATGCGAAAATAGAGGATAGGATTTTTTTGTTGTTTAATAGTTTCTTCTAATAATTCCTCAACTGTCTTTGCAGTTTCATGCTCAGTATTAGTAAGTAAAGAAGGTATTGATTCATGGGCAGTGTATAAGGATGGTGTAGGTGGAATTTGAACTATGTCGACTAGTGAAAAAAAAGTTTTAGGTATACAAGCTGCTGCATCAACGACTAAAGTATANTCCATAATTTTAAAACCCTATCATTACTGATTGCTCACCCATAATGGCTATGCTAGCGTGAAAGGGTCAATATATTACAAAATATGGTTACTAATAGGATGTTGAGATGAGGCAGAGGTAGGAAATTTAAAGATCGATGCAAAATACGGAAAAAAACAATGAAGATATTGACCAGTTTAAACAACATGAAGGTGATACAGGATCACCAGAAGTTCAGGTTGCAATTTTAACCAAGCGGATAAATCGGTTAACTGATCATTTACGAGAACATAAGCATGATTATTCTACAAGAAGAGGTTTGTTGAAGTTAGTTGGGCAACGTCGTCGGCAACTTCGGTACCTGAGTAATAAAAGTGTGGATAGGTATCATAATTTAATTGAAGCTTTAGGTTTACGTCGCTAATCCTTTGCTTTCGCGATTATGCGGATCAATCAATANTACTCTCGGCAACATTTTCAGAGTCAATAGTTAATAATGAAATAGCCCAAGTGGGTTTGTATTTCGTTGAATATAGGAAGTTAGGTAAATGATAGAGACAGAAATGAATTTTACTCACCCCAAAGGGACAAAAGTTTTTACAACTGAAATTGAGGGTGAAACATTTGAAATAGCGAGTGGCCGTTTAGCCCCAAATGCTGCTGCAGCATGCACTGTACGTTATGGCGATACTATGATGTTAGTTACGGTATGCCATGGTGAAGCTCGAGCAGGGGTAGACTTTTTCCCCTTAACAGTCGATTTTGAAGAGCGAATGTACGCGATTGGACGAATTCCGGGATCTTTTTTCCGACGTGAAGGTCGTCCTGGAACAGATGCTACATTAGCAGCACGTATGACTGACAGGCCGATACGACCACTTTTTCCAAAAGGGTTTAAACAAGAAGTGCAAATTGTATGTACGTTACTTTCTTCTGATAGAGAGCAGCCTGCAGATGTACTAGGAACGATTGGAGCCTCTGTTGCGGTGAATTTGACCACCATGCCATTTGAAGGCCCTGTATCTTCTGTCAGAGTAGCTAAAGTTAACGGCCAACTTAAGGCATTGCCAACGTATGCAGAAATTGAAGAGTCAGATCTCGATTTAGTGGTAGCTGGGACCGAAGAATCAGTTGTAATGTTAGAGGCTGGTGCCGATCAAATATCTGAAGAAGAAATTGTGCAAGCTATAGGGTACGCCGAAGAAGTAATTGCAAAAATAAATCGATTACAGCAAGAGGTCATAGAAGCACTAGGTCAACAAAAAAATGAATTTACTCCTCCCGATCCTGTAGATCCAGATCTGGTTGAGATGATTACTAATCAGCTGAATGGGCGAGATCAAGAAATGCTCGATTCAATCAGCGGAGAAGGTTTTCGTGGAGTTGATGAGTTAGGTGCAAAAGTATTTGCGGAGTTGACGGATCAATTAGGTGCGGATGAAGAATTTCAGTTCGAAGAAAAAACAGTTCGAAATGAAGTTGAAACACAATTGAAAAAATTTGTTCGTACGAGAGTTATAGATCAAAATTTGCGAGCTGATGGAAGAGCCGCTAATGACNTNCGCGAGATTTCCTCGGAGGTGGGGGTGCTTCCAAGAGTTCATGGTACGGGACTTTTTCAAAGAGGGGAAACCCAAGTACTAAGTGTCGCAACTCTTGGCGCTCGTAGAGATAGAGCGAAGCTTGATCGTATTGCCCCAGGGGAATGGAAGTATTATATGCACCATTATAATTTTCCTCCTTTTTCAGTTGGTGAGGCAAGGTCAGCACGTAGTACAAGCAGGAGAGAAATCGGCCACGGAACGTTAGCTGAGCGAGCGATTGAACCGGTTTTGCCTGATGTAGATGAATTTCCATATACGATTAGAGTTGTTTCTGACGTTATGGCNTCGAACGGATCAACTTCTCAAGCTTCGGTGTGTGGTTCAACTCTGGCTCTTATGGATGCCGGTGTTCCAATTAAAGCGCCAGTAGCAGGTATTGCCATGGGTTTGATGTCGAATGCTGATGTCACTAATTATCGAATTTTGACAGATATAGCTGGTATTGAAGATGCCTTCGGTGATATGGACTTTAAAGTTGCAGGAACCGCAGAAGGTGTTACAGCAGTTCAGCTTGATATTAAGTTGAGCGCATTGCCTGAAGATTTCATGCGCACAGTATTTGATCAAGCTAAAGATGCAAGNTTAAAGATCTTACAAGTTATGGAAGATGCAATCTCGACACCACGAGAGGATGTTAATACGTTTGCCCCCAAAATACATATATTAAAAATAGATCCATCGAAGATCGGCGCTGTTATTGGACCTGGAGGCAAGGTGATAAATGCCATTATTGAACGTACTGGGGCTGCAATTGACATTGAGGAGGATGGTTCTGTTTTTGTCGGTTCACCAGAGGCTGAAGGACTAAAACAGGCGATTGCAGAGATTGAAGGATTGACTAAAGAGGTTGAGGTAGGTGAAGTTTATAAGGGTAAGGTAGTCCGGCTAATGGCATTTGGGGCTTTTGTGGAGCTTTTGCCTGGAAAAGACGGATTAGTTCATATTTCAGAATTAACTGAAGGACGTGTCGANAAGGTGGAAGATGTCGTTAAGGTCGATGACGAAGTGACNGTTAGAGTGATTGATATTGATAATTTGGGAAGAATTAACCTGACAATGCGAGACCCTGAAGCAACATCAGGTTCAGTGGGTATCTCCGATGAAGATGATCGGGGAGACTCCCGNCAATCTCAAAAGCGCCCCAATCAAAGGTCAAGAAAACCAAGGAGTGGGGATCGAAATAGTGACAGGAATGGTGGTCCACCAAGATCTGATCGAAAAGGGAATAGTCGAAGCTGGTAAGTTTGAATAGTTCGTTGTTTCTGCAAGAAGTACATGCGGTTATCTTTGACTTAGATGACACGTTGGTCAATTCACAGGCTGCATGGCATAAAGGTTTTGGTGAGGTAATTGCTGATCTTTGGGAAAGAGGTACAAAGATCAGCAACTTTAAATCTGCTGAAGCTATTTATGAAGGGCCTATTAGAGAAGGAATTGAAAAAGCACAAAGATTTAGCTTAAATTCCGAATGGAATGACGAGTATATCGATAGTGCGTTTAGAGATTTTTTTGGAAATTACCTTGGCTTAAGCGAAAAAAAATGTGTGGAATTAGTTTCTAGGTATAAAGTTGCATGGCCGAAGCACCTGACACTTTTTGGAGATGTTCACGCTGTACTTGAATCTTGTTTTGGCAAGATTCCTTTAGGGGTAATCACAAACGGACTAACCCAAGATCAAAACCTGAAACTTAATATTGAAATTGGTCAAAGAAAGTTACGTGATTATTTTGATGTTTGTCTGATCTCTGAAGATGTAGGTATTACCAAGCCTAATGAAGAGATTTTTAGAAGGGCTTGTTCTGCCCTAAAAATGAGACCTGATAACGTTATGTTTGTCGGAGACAATCCTTATGATGATGTTGAAGGCGCAAATAATGCGGGAATGATTTCAGTATGGTTGAATCGTCCAAGCAACCGATTTGCCGGACCATCCAAGGCAAGGTATGAAATTCAAGCCTTAGAAGAACTGGCAGATATCAGTTAAGTTGTTTTTCTAGATAAAACCTGATGACTTGCAGAGACAATTTTCTCAGCGGTTAATCCAGTTAGCTCAAGAGCTTCTTCCCAAGTTGCAGATTCCCCGTAACGGTCTAAGCCAACAAATTCAATTGGAACAGGAATACTACTGGCTATAGCATGTGCGCACATTGCACCTAAGCCAGTATGGCTAAGGTGTTCCTCTGCGATAACAAGGGCGCCCGTGTCTGTAGCTGCTGCGAATAGAGAGTTCGTATCTAAAGGTCTCAAGGTAGACATATTCAGGACTCTGGCATTTATATTATTATTTTTTAGTTCATCTGCAGCAATAAGTGATCTTTCTACCATTAATCCACAAGCAATAATGGTAAGATCATTTCCTTCTCTAAGTTGGTTGGCTTTACCTAGTTCAAATTGAGGTCCATCTGTATAAATTATAGAAGTTTTCGGTCTGGCTGTACGAATATAAAAAGGGCCTGGAGTTAATGCAGCGGCTTTAGTTATAGCTGCCGCTTCGATTACATCTGCCGGAACACAAACGTTAAAATTAAGTAAAGATGAAAAAAGTGCAAAATCTTCTATAGATTGTGCAGATGCACCATCTTCTCCGGGAGAAACTCCACCATGACTTGCGACAATCTTAACGTTTAAGTTTGGCTGTGCGACCATCATACGTAATTGATCAAAAGCATGTTCTGCAAAGACTGCAAATGTGGTGGCGAAAACAGTATGTCCCATTACAGAAAATCCTGCGGCAGCTGAGATCATATTTTGCTCGGCTATTCCGAAAGTAAAGAATCTTTCGGGATATGCATCCTGAAAGACTCTTGCTGAAGTTGATTTTCCTAAATCAGCATCAACTACGATAAGATCAAAGTCACCAGAATTTTGNAATTCAATTAACGTTGGGCCAAGAGCCTCTCGAGTTGCTGCAGATTTTTCTGTGGTCATTATTGGAGCTCCTGCATTGCAATCTTAAATTGTTCATCATCAGGAGGTGCTCCGTGAAAGCCTGGATTGTTTTCCATAAAAGACACACCTTTGCCTTTGGTGGTGTCAAATATTAGGCATGTNGGAGCATCATCTTGTGTGATTGCCCATTCAAAAGCATNAGCTATTTCAGGAATCGAATGTCCGTCAATATTACTTAAGACGTTCCACCCAAACGCTTCATATTTTTTGTCCAAAGGCTCTGAACGCATAGTTTTCTGAGTGAAATCATCGTTTTGGATTCCATTACGATCGATGAGAGCAATAAGGCCAGCGGCTTGATGGTGAGTTGCAGACATTGCGGCTTCCCATACCTGACCTTCATTTTGCTCACCGTCACCCATAAGAACCCATACTTTAGAATTTTGCATGCCTTTGAGTTTTTGAGCGAGCCGGACACCTAAACCAAACGATAAACCCATACCTAGCGCACCTGCACTGTTTTCAACTCCNGGAGGTTTCCCAAGAACAGAGTGTCCTTGAAGTCGAGTTCCTTTTTGACGAAATGTCGTTAGTTCATCGACAGGAAAGTAGCCTCGTTCAGCCAAAATAGCGTATTGGACTGGGGTGCAATGTCCTTTAGACATAATAAAACGATCACGATCGTTCCAGTTAGGATTTTCAGGATCATGTTTTAGATATTTTGAATAAAGAACTGCCATTANATCTGTAGAAGANAGNGAGCCACCGATATGTCCTGATTTCGCAGAGTAAACCATTTTTACTATGTGTCTTCGAACATTCGCAGCCAAAATTGTTGCAGATTTCTCAAAATCTAAATCGGCACTCATATTTGCCTCTATTCATTTCTCATGGCGAGTATACGGAGCATCGCTATACTGGTCTATGATATTTCAAATTGATTAAACACTANTGCCGATTATNGNGAGGATGCAAACTTAATCGGCAAGCATTTTTTGAAAGATATAAATATGTCAATTGCACGAATAATTTTGATAATCTCNNTGGTACTTGTTGCATACTTTGTGTTGTTTGCTCCATCTAAATATAAATTGATAGGAAAGCATGCAAAAAGAGTTGCCTATGCTTATGTTGCAGCAATTTTAATTAGTGCAGTGTTGAGATACTTTGGGTGGGGTATTTAATTGGAGAATGTTACTCGCGTTTTGATTTGTCCACAGGAATTTAAGGGATCTCTTTCCGCAGCAGATGTAGCAAAAGAAATTGCCTCAGGGCTTTACAAAACACAAATTCCCTTTGAAGAAATAATCATGCCATTTAGTGATGGTGGCCCAGGCACTGTTGATTCATTCTTGGCAGTAAAAAATGGTAAATCAATCGCAGTGAATGTTTGCGGCCCACAAGAGGAAGATGTTACTGCGACATACGCATTGTTTGAAACAGAGGGCAAGAAAGTGGCTGTAATAGAAGCAGCAGCAGCCTGCGGGTTAGTTTTAACTGATCATGACAAACGTAATCCTCTAGAAGCATCCAGTTATGGTGTAGGAGAGTTGATAGCGCATGCGATCGATAGCGGTGCTAGTGAGATGGTAATTGGTGTCGGTGGAACAGGCACTAACGATGGTGGTGCAGGACTTGTAAAAGCTTTGGGGATGAAGTTGTTGGATGAGAACGAAGATGAATTAAATTCGAGCGTACTTGAACTCATCAGGCTGAAATCTATAGCAAAAAACGAAAAGTTATTCATTCCAGAAAACTTGANTTTATTTGTAGCAGTTGATGTAAGAAACAAATTGTTGGGTATGGAGGGTGCAACAAGAATTTTTGGTCCTCAAAAAGGAGTACAAGACTGGCAAATCCCTGCGATTGAAGGTGCACTTACTCAATGGACAACTGTAATAAAGCAAAATATTGGAGTTGATGTTCAAGAGATAGAAGGATCTGGTGCCGGTGGTGGCATCACTACTGGTTTGCTTGCTTACGCTTATTCATATGATATTGACATTACAATTGACTCTGGATCAGAACGTATAGCTGACTTAATGGGCTTAAGGGAGGCGATTGCTAGTGCTGACTTAATTATTACTGGTGAAGGAACATTAGATAATCAAACACAATATGGGAAGTGCGTAGGTTATGTTTCGTTGCTTGCTAAAGAAATGGATAAACCGTGCATTGCGATAGTAGGTCGTGAAGAAGAACATGGGTTAGATTTTTTTGATGTTGAAGTTATTCGAAACAAAAATATGTCTCTCGAAGAATCAATGACACGAAGTAAGCATTTGGTACAGGCAGCAGCGGAACGTGTCTTTTCGCGCTGGAGTAGTGAGGTTAGAAAGAAGAACTAAGCTAAAGGAGTCCAAACTTTTGAGTTTGCTATTAATTGAACGTATTGTGTTGGATTTCCGTTAATCAATTTCGGCCTTAAGTATGAGTCAATTTTGATCATGTCGTCGCGGTCTAGTTCTTCACCAGAGCTAATATCCACGATATGTTGTAGCGCAGAATTATTTCGGATATCTCCTGCAGATTGATCTCCCTTGAGGTCTTCAAGACCGTTTATGTGTACAAAAATTCCATCATCACCGCCGGCACGCAAGCCTACTGCAGCCAGTGCACCGATCATGCCATTTCTATTTCCACCGAGTCCACGGAGTAACACATTTGATTCACTTGCATATTGTTCAGAATCAGAAAGTTTTAATAGTTCATTTTTACAACGCCGACCAAAAGCTAATGCATGCAGGGAGTCACTATGACGAGAAAGTATTGCAATTGCTGGATTTGCATGAGGACTTGAAGCCGTGCGAATAAAATCAACGAGCTGATCTTCTATTTCAAAGATAGATTGTGATGTATTAAAAGTGAATGCCAATGATCTGTTTTTATAGGAGGATGAAATTTTTTCACTTTCGAAAAGTTGATGACGGGTGATTCCTTCAGAATGAATTAGGGATTGTTCTACCATTTGAGACAACCAACTTCGCATTAACTTAGTTGTTAAATGTTGATCTAAATATCCAGTATCGTCGATTCCAATAGTGAATTTTTCGTCAACCATGAATATTCTCCGTTGTTAGAATAGTTAACGGTGAAGTATAAAGGTTTTTTGTATTGTAAAGTCAGTAAAATGAAAAAATTCAATTCAGTAATATTTTCAAAAACATTAACATTGTTATTTGTAGTTAGTTGTTTAATCTCATGTAAGTCAAATTCTGTTGAAATAGCTCCAGTCACATTGGAAAAGATGCCAACTGCAGGCGAACCTAGAAATTTTTCGATGGGTTTTTCGGCAATTCCTAAGGATGATTCTGAGCATGCATACTTAAGAAGTTATGATTTTGCTGCTAATTATGGTGAAACATTAGTGATTCGTAGTTCACCATTTTGGAAGGAATTTTTTAGAGGGAGCATACCTTCTGAAAAATATACTAAGGAAATCCTTGCGCAAAAACATGCACTAAAAGCACGTAATCTTAATGTAGTCTATGTACTTGATGTATTCGATCCGGCGGATAGAAGTTCACTGTTTAATTTACCTGCAGAATATTATGGGCAATCCTTAGCGTCTGAAAAATTGAAAGAAGCCTTGGCTCGAGAAGCTATTTTTGTGATCCACAATTTAAATCCTGAAATATTTGTTTTAGGCAATGAAATAAATATGACTTTTGAACAAGATGCAGATAGTTATTTTCAATTTGTAGAAGCGTACAAAGAAATATATGACCTTATTAAGGATATTTCACCGCAAACAAAAGTTATGACTAGTTTTCAATACGAAGAACTCTTGGGCAATATTCCGTGGGGGAATGCTCATGTCCCAAGATGGGAGTTATTAGATGACTTTTCCGGACGTAATGATTTATTAGGCATAACTACCTATCCTTCATTTTTTATTGATTTTGTTAGAAGGCTTGATAGTGATTATTATCTACAGATACGTGAGTATTCAGATTTACCAATCGCCTTTATATCGGCCGCTTATAGTTCGGGAAAATCTCGTGATGGATTTAATATATCTACTCCTATCGAGCAAAGAAGATACCTAAGAAAACTACTAGCCGATGCAGATATCTTGGATACTTATTTAATAATCTGGCCTGTTGTCGAGGATGGAAGTCTCTACAATTATCCGGATAGCGATTTAATTAAAACTATGGGTTTACTTGACTCGCAAGGCATTCCAAAAGATGCATGGTCTGTTTGGGTTGAAGGGTTTGCACGACCTAGGTTGAATTTTGATTCTAGACGTTGACGGTATCAAAAGACATCCGAATCAGACACTTTTCTTGGACTGCCCATGTACACATTTTGTGAAGGTCTTGTAGTCGCGGGAGTAGTAGTTCATATTCTTCGGTTAAGAGCGAAGATAAGCTCCCGTCAGGATGTTCTAAAGCGTATATAATTTGAGTGGTACATTGCATTAGTTCATCCGGAGATTGCCAGGACTGTTGGAGCTCACGTGCATCAAAGGTATTTTCGACATTACGATCTGCGAATTTTAGGAGAGGGGAAAGATTGATTTTAAGTGATTGTTTAAGATGAAAAGCAATTTTTGCTAGATCGTGTTGTCCTCCGAATTGAACGCTAAATGCCCAAGATTGGAAAAACAATAGGATTGAAGGATCTCCTTCAAAATGATGAGGGCAAGATTTTTCTGTTTCAAACTCTACAAAGTATTCATAGGCGATATCTGATAGTGAATCCATAGCTAGGCATCAATAGTGGCCTCAAGGGCATGGGACATAATGAATGATCTACGTGGTGCCACTTCATCTCCCATTAATTTTGTAAACAAGTCATCTGCGATAGCTCCGTCATGAACTTGAACTTGTAACAAAGATCGATTTTCTGGATCCATTGTTGTTTCCCATAATTGCTCGGGATTCATCTCACCAAGTCCTTTGTAACGTTGAAGGTTGAATGGATTTTTATTATTAGATAAGAATTGCTCTCTATCTGATTCGGTAAAAAGCCATGTGACCTTTTTGTTTCTCGTTGCACTGTAGAGAGGTGGTTGAGCAATAAATAGATACCCATTTTCAATGAGTTCAGGCATAAATCGATAAAAGAATGTTAGTAACAAAGTACGAATATGAGCACCATCGACGTCGGCATCAGTCATGATGATAATTTTGTGGTAACGGAGCTTTGTTCCATTATAGTCTTCACCAAAACCTGTCCCTAAAGCAGTTATGATGGTTCTAATTTCTTCATGGGCAAGCATTTTATCTAGTCTAGCTTTTTCCACATTAATGATTTTGCCGCGGAGTGGAAGTATTGCCTGAGTTCTTCGGTCACGTGCGCTTTTCGCAGATCCTCCAGCTGAATCGCCTTCAACTAAATATACCTCGGATAGCTCGGGGGCTTGTTCGGAACAATCTGCGAGCTTTCCTGGAAGAGTACTTCCTTCTAAAACTCCTTTTCGTTGTACAAGATCACGTGCTTTCCGCGCAGCTTCTCGTGCTCGAGCAGCTGTGAGAGCTTTTTCTAGTATTTTACGAGCAATTTGGGGATTTTCTTCAAGAGCTTGTCCTAATTTGCCACTAAAAGCGGATTGTACGATACCCTTAACTTCGGGATTCCCTAATCTAGTTTTTGTCTGTCCTTCGAATTGAGGCTCGCCAATTTTCACGCTGATTACTGCGGCTAACCCTTCACGTACATCATCGCCAGATAGGTTAGGATCATTATCTTTTAAAATCTTATTTTTTCGCGCGTGATCATTCAGGACACTTGTCAAGGCAGTTCGGAATCCGGTTAGATGCGATCCGCCATCAATTGTTTTTATGCAGTTAGCGAATGAATGAACGGTTTCATTAAATGCAGAACTGTACTGTAAGGCTATCTCAACTATTACTCCATCACGATCTTCATTTACATAAATCGGATTAGGATGGATAGCGCCTTTATCTCTATTTATGTGACGAACGAATGCTTCCACTCCTGAGTCAAAAAAGTAGGTCATTTCTGTCGGGAAAGGTGTTGTGCGTTGGTCAATGAATATTATTCTGACACCTTTAGTAAGATATGCCATTTCTCGAAATCTATTTGCTAAGGTATCGTACTCGTAGTCGAGTGTTTCAAATATTTCAGAATTTGGTAGAAAACGGATAATTGTCCCCGTTTCTTCGGGATCGATTTTTCCTTTGCGGCTAAGTTTTGTAATTGGAACACCGCTTGAATAGGATTGTTTCCACTTAGCACCTTTTTGTCGAACCTCTACTTCTAGCTCAGAAGATAAGGCATTGACAACAGATGCTCCTACACCGTGCAGTCCTCCTGATACTTTATATCCACCTCCACCAAATTTTCCTCCAGCATGTAAAACGGTCAGTACTGTCTCCACTGCAGAAAGACCTGTTTTCTTATGTTTATCAACAGGAATTCCTCTACCATTATCTGTGACAGAGATATGCCCGCTTGATTCAATGGTTACGGTGATGGAGTCACAATACCCTGCCATTGCTTCATCTATTGCATTATCGACAATCTCATATATGAGATGATGTAAACCTCTGGAATCGGTGGATCCTATATACATTCCAGGTCGTCTACGAACAGCTTCTAAACCTTCCAATACTTGAATATCTGCTGCAGTATAGGAAGCGTTGTCATTTGTCGGGGATGAGTTTTTTTGGGAGGGCTTGGTGGTTTTTGTTTTGCGAGTGCTCGCTGTAGTCATATATTCTCACTTTAAGGGGGGGAGTGCTACATTTCGAGAGTGAAGGCGACTATTANAGGATACCTCTATCAACTGATAATGTCGATCGTACCATAGAATTCATACAACTTTGGTAGCTTCTAAGAATGGTTAATTTTTCGGTTAGGATTTACTATGGAAGAAATTAATATAGATGAAATTGGTTTGGTTAGTAATGATGTACATCAAATTAGTCTAGTTGACTGGAGTGANGTCAGTAGCATTGTTAAATTCAAGAGTGAGTTCAAGGATTATTTATTACATTTAGATGATTATTCACATGTAATCGTTGTGGGATGGCTTCACTTAATTCCTTCAGAATTAAGGAATAGATCTCAAGCNTATCCTAATGGTGATGCTGAACTACCTTTACAAGGTGCACTTGCTTTAAGGGGAGGTGCTCGTCCAAATCCAATTTCAGTAACTGTTTGCCAAATAATCGATCTTCAAGAAAATGAATTGGTATTGAAGGGGTTGGATTTAGTTGATGGAACACCAATATTGGATATAAAACCGTATATACCTTTTTATGACTCAAAGGTGAATGCACAGTTACCAGTATGGGCTGGGGGATAGATGAAGATTGGTATAATAGGTATTCCGAGAAGTGGAAAGACTTCACTTTTCAATGCTGTCACAAGGGGTTCTGCTATCGTGGGATCTTATTCTGCAGCGAATGAACCAAATATTGGGACAGTGCAAGTCCCAGATACTCGGCTAGATGCTCTAGCCGAAATATACACTCCTAAGAAGACCACTTATGCTGAAATCCAGTGGGTTGATTATCCATATGCCGGGATTGGATCTAGCGGTATTGATCAGCAGTTAATGCAATCTTTAGGAGAACTTGATGTTTTAGTGCATGTTGTCCGATCTTTCGCAGACGCCTCGGTTCCGCATGATCAAGGAAGTGTAGATACAGATAGGGATATTGGGATTTTAGAATTAGAATTACAGTTCTCTGATTTGGAGTTGATTGAGAAGAGAGTTACACGAATTGAAAGTGAAATGAGATCTGTGAAAACAGCTGAGAGATCTGAATTAGAACGTCACCAAAAATTACTAAATAAGATGAAGTCACACCTGGAGGAAGGGTCTAACTTACGCACACTTGAAATGGCGGAGACAGAAATACAAGAAGTTAAGCATTACAACTTTGTAACACTCATTCCAGAGTTATTAGTTATTAACATCGGTGAAGATCAATTAGGTGAAGTTGAAGGAATCATAGAAACTATTAATAATGAGCATGGCAATCGCGGAAGGGCGATTGTTCTGATTTGCGCTAAAGTTGAAGCTGAACTTTCAACTATGAACTTAGATGAAGCTCTAGAATTTAGATCAGAACTTGGGTTGACGGGTGAGCCGCCCTTAAATAATGCAATTGCAATTACATATGACATGTTAGGTTTACATTCTTTTCTAACAGCAGGTGAAGATGAATGTCGTGCGTGGCCCATTCAAAAAGGGCTTACTGCCCCTCAGGCCGCTGGTAAAATACATAGTGATTTAGAACGAGGATTTATTCGTGTTGAAGTTGCAAGTTATGAAGAATTAATACTTGCAGGTTCAATGGCGGAGCTTAAGAAACAAGGAAAACTAAGAACAGAGGGCAAACAGTATATTGTAGAAGATGGTGATGTAATGAACGTACTGTTCAACGTTTAGTTAGGTGTAGTGTGGATTCTTCTAAAAACATTATTATTTTGAATGCTATAGAAAATGCCCTTGCTGGTGGTGAGGCAGTGGTTGTGGCAACGCTTATTAACTCTGGTAAATTAAGTCGTTTAGCTACAGGCGCAAAGATACTGATTCCAAAATTTTCTGAAGGTGAAGGCTCTTTTGGCGATTTAAAAATTGATGAATTGATAATTAATTCTGCGCGAGAAATACATGAAGCNCAACCTCGAGTAAATGTTGCGACTGCATATTTAAGTTTAGAGAATCATTTGCATTTCCGTACAGGNAAGCAATTAAATAGTGATGCTGAAATTATGTTTCAGTTATGGGAGCAACCGTTAAGATTGATAGTGGTGGGTGGNGGTCATGTAGGGTTAGCTGTAGCTACTTTAGGCGATTTTTTANGTTTTTCAGTTACCGTAATTGATGATAGAGATGATTTTGCAAATCGGGAACGTTTCCCAATGGCTGACGAAGTATGTTGTGGAAACGTGGGCGTTGAAATAGATGGACTTCAAGTGGATAATACATCACATTTTGTACTAGTTTCACGTGGTCATTTACAAGATGAACTTGCTTTAAGAACTGTTTTGGGCAAGGGAGCAGGTTATGTAGGTATGATTGGGAGTAAGAGAAGAACTAGAACGGTGATTGATCATCTGGCAGAAGAAGGATATAGCAGTGATGAATTGGCTGCTGTCAGTACTCCTATAGGTTTAAGTATAGGAGCCGAGACTCCTGAAGAGATTGCCTTGTCGGTATTAGCAGAAATTATAATGCTACGAAGAGGTGCACGTGGAGAAAGACTTAGTTCATAATTTAAGATTTATGTACATCTTTCGTGTATCCTTATATACCGTTATTGGTTTGAAAAGAGGCTGTTGATGACGTCTGAAATATTTGCTGAGATACGAGAAGCTATTGCTCAAGGTGAACCAAGAGTGCTAGCTACAGTGGCTAATACTAGAGGGTCTACTCCACGTAAGTCTGGGGCAATTATGTTGCTACGCCCTGACGGGACGTTTAAGGGAACTATCGGCGGTGGTTGTGGCGAATCAGAGGTTTGGCAGGATGCGATGGATACAATGGCGGATGGNATTCCTCGATTGACAGTTGTTGATCTAACCGAACCAATTGACGGTGATGACAAAATTTGCGGTGGAGTTATGGAAATATTTGTTGAACGAATTGTAGACTGAATCACGATTTGGGAGTTAGATGTTTCTAGGCATTAAGAATTTATAAGCGCTAATTAGTGTTTTTTTGGCGTAGAAATAACAGTGCTGGAGGTAGATGATGATCGGAAGTCTAGGTTGGCAAGAATTACTGATTATTCTTGTGATATTAGCTTTGCTTTTTGGAGCATCGCGTGTTGCATCACTGGGAGGCGCTTTAGGTAGAGGAATTAGAGAATTCCGGTCTGAGGCCCGAGGTGAAGACGATCTCGAAAATGAAGAAGGTTCGGATAATGAAGACGGATCTGATTCAGAAAATGAATCAACGAAAACATAAAAAGTCTGGTTAGTTAACTAAAAAGATAACGATCATATGATCGTTATCTTTTTTATGTGTCATTGAATAAAAGTAGGAGTACAAAAATTTCAATTGAAATTGCCCCAGGCTTACATCAATTGCAGACGCCTATGAATACTCCAGGGCTTCCTTTCGTGATGCCATATTTGTTTGAATATCCTGAAGGTTTGGTCTTGTTTGATGCTGGCTATGGGACAAAGAGCGCTACTAGAGCACTTGAGGAAGAATTGAAAAATCTGGGTTACAAGATTTCTGATATAAACATGTTTTTAGTATCACATGCCCATCCAGATCATTTAGGGATGGTGAGTTGGCTTAAGGAAAANGTACCTCATATTAGTTTGGTNATGCACAAAAAAGAAAAAGAATGGCTGAAAGATAGATGGTTTAAGGATAATAANTGGGAAGAAAGATCTAATTTGTGGCTTTTGAAACATGGGATTACTCAAGAAGAGATTGATATTGATAATTCTGGAGAGAGTGATGGAAAAAATAACGGGTCTAAATTAAATTTTAAGCGTGTTTATGGTCAATTAAAAAACATGCTTTCTGATCAAAATTCTGATGGCAATTGGCGTAAAACCTTTGAAATGAATACATTGCCTGATCGTACTCTTGAAGATGGCGAAATTGTCGAGTTTGGTGATTGGAGATTAGAAAGTATATGGACTCCAGGCCATACCCCAGGGCATTTATGTCTGTATGAGGCNAGTAATAAAGTTATGTTGACGGGTGATCATGTCCTTCCAAGAATAACGCCTAACGTTTCATTACATGTGGAAGATGAAAATACACAAAGATCGCCATTGGCTGAGTATATGTCATCGCTTAAAAAAGTAGCTGCATTTGGAGGCATTTTAGGCTTACCGGCACATGAATATAATATAGAAAACTTGTCTAACAGATGTGATTTTCTAGTTCACCACCATCACGAACGTTTAGAAGAGATATTGGTAAGTATTGGAGAAGGTGCTGTGACTGCAGCTGAAATTTCTTCCAGGGTGAAATGGAATACGCGATCATTTAAAGAATTTTCAATTTGGCAAAAAAGAAGTGCACTTGGAGAAACTTTGGCTCATCTTACAGTTTTAGAATATGATGAACGTGTGAGTAAGTTTGAGGATGAACTTATTCGCTGGGAAAAAAACTAATGTCATAGTATCTTGAGCCTAATTGGGTGAGCGAGTGATGTATGGACGCGCTTCAAGATCGAATTGCACTGATTTTTGGAAGGTTTGCAGGTCAAATAGTACGTTTGCGTCGAAAGGAAGGTGCGACGGCTCTGCCAGGTTTGGTAGGTGGTTTGATCTCTAAAAAATTGCTTTATTCGCTATCCCAGAATATGGCTGATGGTGTTGTGACAATTTCAGGAACAAATGGCAAGACAACGACAACTAATTTTCTTAATTTAATTTTAGAAAATGCAGGCTTTAACACCCTTACCAATACTGCAGGATCTAACCTAGAGAGAGGCTTAATCTCCGCCTATGCCGATGCAGTAAATGCTTGGGGAGGATACCCAAAAAATAAGCAGCAAGTTGGTTTGTTTGAAGTTGATGAAGCTGAATTGGCTCGTACTTTCAATCAACTCAATCCACGTGTATCAACATTTCTAAACTTATTCCGAGATCAACTTGATCGATATGGTGAAGTTGATAATTTAGCTCTGCGTTGGCAGGACATGATAAAAGCAAAGGGAGAGTACGGGAGTATTGTCATAAACGTCGATGATCCGAATATTTGTAGACTTCAAGAATGTACAACTGGAGAAGTTATAACTTTTGGGATTGAAGATGATAATTTAAAGATTGAAGATCTCTACAATGTAAAAGATGCTCGATTTTGTGCTAGAGGAAGTGTATTAAAATATGACAACTTGTATATGAGCCATTTAGGGCAATGGCGGTGTGACTGTTGTACTGTATTTCGACCTAAACCTAAGGTGAGGGCGCAAAATATTTCCTTAAAAAATGGCAGTTCTGGCTTTGATTTAGTTATTGATGATATTAGGCACAAGATAATAATTAATATGCCCGGTTTGTATGTGGTATATAATGCACTTGCTGCTGCAGCGACAGCTTATGCGTTAGAGGTAGATATTGATTTAATTGCAAGTTCTCTTAATGCAGTTAAGCCACCTCAAGGTAGACAAGAAATATTTTTAGTAGATCAAAAAGAAATCAGAATTTTATTAACTAAAAACCCTACCGGGTTCAATGAGACAATTAAGATAATTATGCCGGATTCTGAGTCTATTGAAGTTAATTTATTGGCAATACTCAATGATGGAATTCAGGATGGTGAAGATGTTTCTTGGATTTATGATGCTGATATTGAAAGGCTGAAAAAATATAATATTGATTTGGTGTGCTCTGGTATTAGAGCTAATGATTTTGCACTCAGATGGCATTTGGCTGGAATTAATCCTCGCTTAGTTTGCTCCAATATTGAAGAATCTTTAGACAGGGCTTTAGATAATGTTCCTTTGGGTGGGCGATTAGACGTTATTGCTACGTATACTGCTATGTTGCAAATACGATCAATTTTAGTTAGCAGGTCACGTAAGGCTGATTATGAGATCATATGATTTACCGATCAGGGTAGTGTCGATGTATCCCGATATAATGAACACTTATTCGGACAGGGGAAATTTGTTGGCAATACAATATCGTGCATTGCAGCAAGGTATTGATATTACGCTGGAAGAGGTAAGTCTTGGAGATTCATTACCAGTAGATTGCGATCTACTTTTGATAGGTGGTGGTCAAGACCAAGAGCAAAAACGAATTTCTGCCGATCTGAACTTAAAAGCTAATCAACTTCAAATTTGGGCTGAACAAGATGTGAGCATTTTAGCTGTATGTGGAGGATTCCAACTTTTTGGAAAATGGTATAGAGATAGTAAAGGTAATTATTTAGCTGGTGTTGAGATTTTTGATATGACTACAATTGCCCCACGGATTGCAAATTTTCGTGCTGTAGGTGATATATGGGTGACATCAAATATTAAAGATATTGGGGATGTGGTGGGATTTGAAAACCATGCAGGTCAATCATATTTGGGTCCCCAGGGAAGTTCATTTGCTACAGTTAAATACGGTAATGGCAATAATGGCTTAGACAGAACAGAAGGGGCTTTCTATCGCAATGTAGTTGGAACATATTTACACGGGTCGGTACTCCCAAAGAACCCTATGTTACTAGATTACTTATTAGCTAATGCATTGAACCATCGATATGATGAAGATCTAAAGCCTAAATTTTCTTCACCTTCTCCTTTTGTTTTGCAAGCACAAAGTACAGCAATGGATGTAACTCGAAGGAAGTCAGAAAAAAGATGATATTAAGTCCATTTTTGGTGATAGAAATTGCTTTAGACCCAAATATTATAAAGATTGGTAACGTGCTCATTACATGGCATGGGCTTTTTACAGCTGTTGGTATATTTGTGGGTCTAAATATTGTGCTGCGACTTACACGTATTATGAGTTTAGACGAAGATAACATTTACACTCTGGCTCTTGTTGCGATCCCATCGGGCATTTTAGGGGCACGTGGATTATTTGTTATTGAACATTGGTCTTATTTTTCGCAAGCACCGTCTGAGATCATTCGTCTAAATGAAGGTGGTATTTCGATATGGGGCGCACTTTTGGCAGGTGTTGTAATGACGGTATGTTTTGCAAAATGGCGTCAATATCCACTAAGAAATCTTTTAGATATTACGGGGTTAGGGATGATTCTTGGCCTTGCAATTGGAAGAGTAGGTGATCTAATCAACGGTGAGCACCTCGCAAAGGCTACTGATTTACCCTGGAGTGTTGTGTATACCGATCCTGACTCTCCAGCATTTGCACATTCATTAGCATTTGGTGCACACCACCCAGCAACTACGTATGAGATGTTAATTTTGCTATTAGCATTCTTTGCCTTACTGCCATTATTTCTTCGTTTTTTGAATCAATGGCCTGGTATAACCTTTTCTGCGGTAGTGATAAGTTATGCATTAACTAGATATTTTCTTACAGAGATAAGGTTAGATTCCCCCGAAGTTGTTAATGGTTTTGTGGCCCCACAGATTATAGCTGGAATTATAATTTGTATAATCATTCCTGTGACGATTTTTTGGGTAAGAGATACAAATAAACTTCGTAAGACTATGCAAAATTGATGAAAGTAGTACTTTATACCCGCTCAGGATGTCATCTTTGTGATCGAGCTGAATCAACTTTGCTAGATTTCAGAAAACAATATTGTTTTAGTTTAGAAGTTATTGACATTGATAGATTTCGCGAATTATACGATTTGTATAATGAAATAATCCCTGTGGTGTGTATTAATGAAAAAATTGTAGCAAAGGCTCCTATCGATTTTGTTGACTTACAGAACTTTTTCGAGTCAGGTGGTTGATATCTTTCAGTTAATAGAGATAATTTTCGATTGACTACATTGAGGTATTTACTTAGCCTCAATGTGCGTAGATTTGTACTAATAGATATAAACAGATCTGGTTCATCAAGAGCGATTAAGGGCACGGCCCTTTGATGTCGCGGCAACCGGTGGCTTCGCCCAAGTCGATACGGTGCCAAGTCCGACCCGTAATTTAATATGGGGAAGATGAACAGGAGGCGATTTCATGGATTACCGCTTTTACTCATTTACTGTTGTTGTGCATGACGCTTTTGTAAGTATTTTTAAGACAGAGGAGTCATAGAATGTCATTTGCATATGCTCTGGCGTGTCGTGAATGTGGTCGTGAATATGGTTTAGAACCTATTTTTTCATGTGATTTTTGTTTTGGCCCGTTGGAAGTCGCGTATGACTACGATCTAATTAAAGATGCAATGACTTTAGACTCGATTGAATCTGGGCCACCTACAATTTGGAGATATGCCCCTCTGCTACCCGTAGATTCTCAATACAAAGTTGATATTGGTACGGGTTATACTCCATTGATTCGTGCTGATCGGTTAGCAAAGGCTGTAGGTATAGACACATTATGGATTAAGAATGACACTGTAAATCCCACTTGGTCATTTAAAGATCGAGTCGTTAGTATGGCTATTGGTAAGGCTCGTGAATTTAATTTTGAGGCGATGGCCTGTGCAAGTACAGGCAATCTTGCGAATTCCATAGCTGCACATTCTGCTGCTGCAGGAATGGATTGTTTTGTTTTTATTCCAGACGATTTAGAATCGGGAAAAGTAGTTGGTAGTGGTGTTTACGATCCAACACTTGTAACTATTAATGGTTCGTATGATGACGTGAATAGAGTTTGTACTGAACTTTCATATCAACGTCCATGGGCATTCGTGAATATTAATGTCCGACCGTATTATGCTGAAGGTTCAAAAACCTTAGCGTTTGAGACTGCTGAACAATTGGGATGGCGTGCTCCGGATCGTGTTGTTGCTCCTATGGCTTCCGGATCGTTATTTACTAAAATTTGGAAAGGCTTTCAGGAGTTAGAAAAAATAGGATTAATTCAAAATCCGAAGACAAAGATGAGTGGGGCTCAAGCACAAGGATGTTCTCCTATAGCAACAGCATACGAAGCAGGTTCAATGAATTTTGTTCCTCAAAAACCAGACACTATTGCTCGTTCTTTAGCGATTGGTAACCCTGCTGACGGATATTATGCACTCAAAACCATGGAAGAAACTGGTGGTGGTGCTGCTATGGCCAGTGACGCGGAAATTTTAGAAGCAATTCAACTACTTGCAGAGACAGAGGGTATTTTTGCGGAAACTGCTGGAGGGGTGACTATCGCTTGTTTGAAAAAGCTTGTTGAGCAAGGGGCTATAAATAAAAATGAAGAGACTGTTGCTTACATTACCGGTGCTGGACTTAAAACCATCGAAGCTGTCAGTTCTGAAATCCGAACACCAATACACATTCAGCCAAAAGTTGAAGAGTTTGATGCTGCACTAGAGGCTTATAATTAGTTTATAATTCATGTTATAGGAGAGTGTAAGATGGCATCTAAACAGGTGAGGTTAACTTTTGATGGAGACGAAGTGAAGCGTCCGTTGATTTATGAGATGGGCCATGAATTTGGCATTGTTACTAATATTCGGATGGCTGATGTTGATAAAGATACCGGTTGGGTAGTTCTAGAAGTTATTGGTGAAACAGAAGAAATAGTAAGATGCTTGGACTGGGTTCGAAGTCATGGTGTACGTGTTGACGATGCTACATTAGGTGATGTAGTTGAAGGGTAGTAATGAAAGGCTGAATAGATGTCCCTTGTTGTAAAAATTCCTGGCCCTTTGCGCAATTTGGCGGATGGTCTTTTTGAAGTTAAAGGTTCTGGTGATTCTGTTGCGATGGTTATAGAAAATTTGGAACAGAACTATCCCGGATTCAATGAAAGATTGCTAGAGGAAGATGGCTCTCTTCGCCGGTTTGTAAATATTTTCGTTAATGGTGAAGATATTAGATTTCTGAATGGTTTAGATACTTCTGTTGGTGAAGGTGATGAGATATCTATAGTTCCTGCTGTTGCAGGTGGGTAGATTTCTTTTCATAAGTTAGAACTAAATTTTAAAATATTTCATGAATACAAATCACTGCAAAGAGTCTGTGATAGTATCTTGATCAAAATAGTCATGTATTTTGGCGGGAATAATGCTACTAAGTACTAAAGGCGACTACGGGGTACGTGCTCTAATTGATTTGGCTAGGTATGCGAATGAAGGGCCAGTGCAACGCTCTGAAATTGCTAAAAGACGAAAGATTCCAGAATCATATCTTGATCATCTTTTAGCGCAATTAAGACGAGGTGGTTATGTGAAGAGTGTCCGTGGTCCTGGTGGAGGTCATTCTCTAGCATTCGATTCTAATAAAATGAATTTACTCGAGGTTTTAGAAACGCTTGAAGGTTCATTAGCACCTATGGGATGTGTAACAGATCTTTCTGAGGATGATGGAAGGGCCGTGTGTGGGCAGCAATGGATTTGGCAAGAAATTTATCGATTTATGTGTGAAAGACTTGCGGATACTACCATCGATGATCTTGTTCTACATGAGCAAGATCATGAACGAGAAAATGCTGCTCGTTATAGCATTTGACAAATAATCTAGCGGAAAATGGTTATGGCAAATTCAAAAACAACAGATGATACTTTTGCCCTTAATAATTCAGTTTCTATAGCTGAAGGGGTTCTGGATTTAATTGGGAATACGCCACTGGTACATCTGGGAAAGGTTAGTCCGCTAGGTGGTGCCGAAATTTTCGGTAAATACGAGGTATTTAATCCTACAGCTTCGGTAAAGGATAGGATTGCTAAGTCAATGGTGGATGCTGCTGAGAAGGCAGGTTCTATCAAGCCAGGTGATACATTAGTTGAGCCTACATCAGGAAATACTGGTATTGGGTTAGCCATGGTTTGCGCTGCAAAAGGTTATGAATTAGTACTTACTATGCCAAGTGATATGTCTTTAGAGCGACGAAGATTGCTAGAAAGATTTGGTGTTCGCTTAGTTCTCACTGATGCACTTGAAGGAATGACAGGTGCAATTTACGCCGCGAACCAATTAGCTGAAAGACATGGCTATTTTATGTTGCAGCAGTTTAATAACCCTGCAAATCCAGAAGTACATTATAAAACAACAGGGCCAGAGATTGTCCGTGATATAGGTATTTCATTGAATGCTTTTGTCGCCGGTGTAGGTACTGGGGGAACCATTTCAGGAGTATCTAGATACCTTAAAGAAAACAGCAGTCAAGCAAAAATTATTGCTGTCGAACCTTCAAGAGCACCTGTATTACAAGGTGGTCGTGGAGGTATGCATGGAATTCAAGGAATTGGGGCGTCATTTATACCTGGAGTGTTAGATTTGGATCTTATTGATCAAGTAATTGGGATTTCTGACGAGTTGGCTTATGAAACTGTTAATAATTTAGCTGCGACGGAAGGTTTGCTTGTAGGTATTTCTGCCGGTGCAAATGTTGCTGCTGCGATACAAATTGCAAAAGATCTTAATGAGGGTGATAAAGTTGTGACTATGTTATGTGACACAGGAGAACGTTATTTAAGTCTAGATTTTTAGATGGGTAAGAAATTATAAAAAGGTTGGTTTAGTATGGCTACAATTTATATCCCTACCTTTTTCCGCCAAATAACTGAAGGGAATGAATATATTTTAGTCGAGGGTAGTAATATTTTGGAGTCCTTAGAGTCTTTGAGCTACCTCTATCCTGAAATGCATGATTTAATTTTTGATTCGAATGAGCAAATTTTGAGACATGTCAATGTATATATTAACAATCACGAAATCCATGAATTAGAAGGATTGGATACACTTGTTAATACTGAAGATCAAATTGCGGTAATACCTGCATTAGCTGGAGGGGCTATGACTTTATCTGAAGAGAATAACGGGAATCAATCGGCCTTGAAGCCTGAAGAAGTAATGCGATATTCAAGGCACATCATAATGCCTCAAGTAGGACCACAGGGCCAACGTAAACTTAGAGATGCTAAAGTTCTGGTTGTTGGGGCGGGTGGTTTAGGTGGCCCTGTTGCTCTTTATCTTGCTCTGGCTGGAGTTGGGACGATTGGAATTACTGAATTTGATGTTGTTGATCTTTCCAATCTACAGAGGCAAATTTTGCATCAAACCGCGGATATTGATAAGCCAAAATTAAAATCAGCAAAAGAAACTTTAGGTCTATATAATCCGCATGTTGAAATAATTGAACCCCCTATGCCGCTTACATCTGATAATGCAATGGATATTATTCCTAATTATGACGTTGTCGTTAATGGAGCTGATAATTTTGCGACTAGATATTTAGTTAATGATGCTTGCTACTTAGCTGGAAAAACTTTAGTTGATGGTGCGATATTGTTGTTTGATGGTCAGTTGACGGTATATAAGCCTGGTTATTGTTGCTATAGATGTTTATATCCTGATCCTCCACCCCCAGGCATGGTTCCGTCTTGTGCCGAGGCAGGTGTACTAGGTGCTATCACAGGAATTATAGGTTCGATGCAAGCTACAGAAGTGTTTAAACAAATACTCGATATTGGTGAACCAATGGTAAATAGATTGTTGCTGGTCGATGCTCTAACTATGCAATTTCGAGAAATGAAGCTAAGAAGAGATCCTGCTTGTCCTCTTTGTGGAGATAATCCTACAGTTAAAGAATTAATTGATTATGATGCTTTTTGTGGATCACCTCCTATTGAAGTTTTGGCATTGAATTAATGAGGAGAGATAATATTTTAAGTGTGTTGTGTCAGAGAGGGTGTTTGTGACAAATGACCATTAAAGTTCAGGTGACTTCAGTAATTCAAAAAGTTGTTAATGGTAATAGTGAGTTTGAAGCTGAAGGTTCTACAATTAGCGAGTTAATTGAAAATATTGAGGATAAATATCCTGGATTTTTACAACAGATTGCTGATGACTCTGGAGAATTACATCGCTTTGTAAATATATATGTGAATGATGAAGATATTCGATTTATTAATGGGAAAGACACCCCGTTAAACTCTGGAGATGTCGTTGCATTTTTACCTGCTTTATCAGGTGGTTTATAGTATTTAGCGAAAGTTCGAGCAATGCGTTATAACAATGTTTTGGACTTGATAGGCAATACTCCTATAGTTGAGATTTCACAATTATCTCCAAATCCGAACGTTAAAATTTTTGCTAAATTGGAAGGGCAAAACCCCACAGGCTCTGTAAAGGATCGTGTTGCAAAATTCATGATAGATGATGCTGAAGAAAAAGGTTTGTTATCTCCGGGGCAAGTTATTCTTGAGCCAACATCAGGTAATACAGGGATTGGGTTAGCTCTCATAGCATGCATTAGAGGATACCCATTGAAAGTGGTGTTGCCTGATGCTGTAAGTAGAGAAAGAATCGAATTATTAGAGTCTTTTGGTGCTGAAATAATATTTTCTCCTGGTGATTTAGGGACAAACGGATCTGTGGCTATGGCAAAGGAAATTAGTAATAAAAATCCAGAATGGTTTATGCCGTTGCAGTATGAAAATGAAAACAATCCACGGGCACATTATGAAGGTACCGGGCAAGAGATTATCGATGATATCCCTGACTTAGATGTCTTTGTTTCAGGGTTGGGGACTGGCGGCACTCTCACAGGAGTAGGGAGGCGATTAAAAGAACATAATCCAGCTATTAAAATTGTAGCTGCAGCTCCGCATCCAGGAGATCAAGTTCAAGGATTAAGAAGTCTTGAAGAAGGTTATATTCCTCCAGTTTTAGATGAGTCGATACTAGATGCTAGGATTGTAGTTGATTCGGAAACTTCATTTAAAACGACAAGAGATATGACACAAAAAACAGGTGTTTTTGCTGGAATCTCTTGTGGAGCAGCCGTACGTGCTGCACAACGCGTAGCTGAACGGATGGATAGTGGCAAAATAGTTGTGTTGTTGGCAGATGGTGGTTGGAAGTACCTTTCGACAGGACTTTGGACTCGTGAATATTCAGATATTGTCGAGAATGTTGGAGAAAAATTATGGTGGTAAAAAATGGTTAGTGCAGGGGTGGAGTTAGTTGAAGTATCGGATGGTGTTTTTGCTAGATTACATGAAGGTCTAACGAATGCCGGGATTATAGTGGGTGATGAAGGAGTGATGATTATTGATTCACTTCGAGTGCCTTCTTTTGCGAGGGCACTAATAGAAGATGTTCGAAAAATTACATCCAAACCTATCAAATATGTTATCGATACACACTCACATTGGGATCATAGTTTGGGTAATGAAGAATTTCCGGATGCGACGATTATTGGTCACCAAAATTGTCGCGCAGAAATGCTTGATATAGAAGCGCAAGAATTATGGATGAACAAAATTGTTACATCTAAAGAATCTTGGTCCGAGGAGGCGCGTACTGTCACTATTACTCCACCTGCAATGACATTCAATTCAAAATTATCAATGTATTTTGGAGGAAGAGTAATAGAATTACGTTACTTTGGCCGCGCTCATACGAGTGGAGATATTTTTATTTTTTTACCAGAAGACAAATTAGTTTTCACTGGTGATGTTGCTCAAGATTCAGGTGTGCCTTTTATGATGGATGGCTATATGGAGGATTGGGTTGAGACTGGTCGTTTATTGTGTGAATTGCCTGTTGATCGGTTTATTTCAGGCCATGGCCCTGTGGGAGGGCATGAAGCATTAGTTGAGGCAAAAGATTTTATTAATGAACTAGTTAGTACAACTAAGGAATGTATTGGTAATGGGCAAAGTAATCACGAAGCTGTTGAAGTGATTTTGAAGAAATTAAGTAATCGTTTTGGCCATTGGCGAGGATTTGATCGTGTGGAAGATAGTATAGAATTTACATTCCGGCAAATTTTGCAAAATGGTGGGTAACTTAAAATATTATGCCACGTATCCCAAAGAAATTAATAGATGAAATGATTGCGCATGCTGTAGATGACTTACCTAATGAAGCATGTGGACAGGTTAATGGTAAAAATAACAAACCCCTGACAGTTAATCGCGTAAAGAATATTGCAGCCAGCCCTTTTAGATATTCGATGGATCCATTGAGTATGTTGAAACTCGAACAAGCAAGAGAAGAAGCAGGTGAATATCTTTTTGCTATATATCATTCGCATGTTGCATCAGAGGCTTATCCATCCGCTACAGATATAAGGCAAGCTTTTTTCCCTCCTGGGGAATTTGATCATGAACCGATGTTCCCTGAATGTTTTTATATTTTAGTTTCACTTGCTCAAGATCCCCCTGAAGTTAGAGCATTTAAGATTAGTCAAGGTGGTTTAGTTGAAGAAGAATTAATTAATTCTGAAGATGATTAGTAATATTGTATGTCACAGATATTTAGAACATATTTTGGTTTAGGATCTAACTTAGGTGATCGTTTAGATAATTTACAGATCGCTATTCATCAGTTGATTAATAATGGCGTGCACATTGATGAGTTTAGTGGTTTATATGAAACTCCTCCATGGGGAGTTCTCAATCAACCGTCATTTCTTAACTCTGTTGTGTCTGGGATGAGTGATTTATCTGCTAGTGAGCTACTCATAGTGGTAAAAGAGATTGAAAAAATGATGGGTAGGGATATGCTTGCAGAAAGATGGACTGAACGCATCATAGATATTGATATTTTGTTTATTGGCGACCAAACTATCACTTCCGATGAATTAACGGTACCTCATTCACTTATTGAAGAGAGAGCTTTTGTGTTAGTCCCTTTGTGTGACATTGCTGGCCATTTAGTGAATCCTGTTACAGATAAAACGTCGCTTGAAGCTCTAACCGCATTGGATATTCAGTCAAAAAAAGAGGTAGTAAAAATTGCTGAATGGCCGTGGACTTGATTTTAGTTTTGAGGAGGGGGCAGTAGATTTGGGATGCCTTGCTCAATTTTGTAAACACGTCCCTCGGGAGAGGTTAATGTTCCTGTAATGATATCGTCATCTAGTTCTTCGATAATATTTAGAGTTAACGTTCCTTTAGTAACAGGACACACTAAAATGTTGATAAGTTCTCGGTTCATGAAATTCTCTGAGTTAAGATATGCTGAACTCAATGATACGTATTTTCATTATGCTTAGCAATTAATTGGCTTTAGAAAGAGTCGAGGTTCAAATGGGTGATCGGTGTCAGATATCACTCCATAGATCTGTAGCGATAGTTACGGAACAATCAATTTCAATTAAGCAAGGGAAAAGTGGCCTGATATTCCCTATTGTTGAGTTATGTATGTTTATAGTATCCGTGACGTTGTTAGTTATATTTATCGATACTTGGTCCTTAGGTATTTTAGTTTTTCTACTTGTTTTTTCTAGCATAATTGGCCCACTTTCATTGATTGGCCTCATCAACAATATTGCCGGGACTAGCTTTGTATTAGAAAAATCAAAATATTCTGCACGATGGCAGCAAGGTTTGTTAGGTCTAGGTATTGGAACATATGAATTAGTCCCCTTTGATAGGATTGATCATTTTTTCATCCGAAATGACTTTGATGATTTTTTAGCAGGAGGAAGTAAGCAGGATTTAGTGGAGTTTGAAATATTAATGGTAAAAGACAATGATAAAGAATTGAGTGTCGCGAGGATTATTGAACCACGCGAGTTCGTAGATACCGCAAGCAATCGAATAAATAAACTAGCTATGTTGCTTGGTGAAATGGCCTCTGTTGAAGTTAGGGCAAACAAAAATAGTTCTAGCGGGAAAGATAGTTATGAGTTGACAGTGTCTAAAAGGCGTAAACGCTATCGACAAATTCAACGTTAACAGGTGGCAAAAGTGAATTTTAATTTCTTGAATGAATATAGATCTATAGCTGTAGTGGGTGTTTCTAATAAATTAGATCGTCCTTCTAATGAAGTTGCTCGATACTTAATTAATAAAGGATTTACTGTTTTTATGGTAAATCCTCTTGAAAAAAATGTGTTGGGACAAACTTGTTATCCAAAAGTGCAAGACCTTCCGCAATCAGTAGACATTGTGGATATTTTTCGTAGGAAAGAGCATGCTTTAGAAGTGGTTGAAGATGCAATAGAGTCTAACGCTAAGGTAATTTGGATGCAGCTAGGAGTGGTGAATGAAGTTGCTGCTAAAAAAGCCACAGATCTGGGATTAACTGTAGTTATGGACAAGTGCATTAAGATTGAACATCAAAATTTAATTGATCAAAATAATAAATAACAAGGAAATATTGCTATCTCATGCTACACTGCGCCTTTGTAGCATTCTTCGAAAGTGTTGTATTCGTTGGATAACCTAAGAGAAAAGTGTGGAGTTTTCGGAGTTTTCGCTCCAGGCGAAGATGTAGCTCGACTTACATTTTTTGGATTACATTCTTTGCAGCATCGTGGACAAGAATCGGCAGGGATAGCTTCTGCAGGATCTTCAAAAAAAATTCATTTATATGCTGAGATGGGTTTAGTAACCCAAGTATTTGATGAAACGGTACTTGCTGGTTTGGCCGGTACACACGCGATAGGCCATACACGTTATTCAACTACTGGCTCAAGTAAACTAGAAAATGCACAACCTTTATTGATAAAAGGTCGATACGGAACTATGGCCATTGCACATAATGGGAACATAGTGAACGCAGATGTACTCCGAGAAGGTCTAGAGGCAGAAGGCGTTAACTTTGAAACCTCTAGTGATACTGAGGTAATTGCAAGGTGTCTTAGTAATGCACATGGCGATAATTGGGAACAACGATTCGGTCAGCTTATGCGTCGTGCGAATGGTGCATATTCGTTGACGATTTTAGTTCCTGAAGGTGTTTTTGCAGTACGAGATCCCTTGGGTATTAGGCCGTTATGTATAGGTGAACTGGATAATGGATATGTCTTTGCTTCTGAAACATGTGCGTTGGATCACTTAGGAGCAAAATTTGTTCGTGAAGTGCTGCCTGGTGAAGTAGTTAGAGCAGATGCTGAAGGTTTGACTTCTTGGTTTCCATTAAAATCTTCCAATAGTAAAAAAGAGGAAAGTCCTGAAAAGATATGTCTTCTGGAATTTATTTATTTCGCACGTCCAGATTCACATCTTTCGGGGCAGCTTTTACATCCTGTACGTATGCGGATGGGTGCTGCTGTAGCACGAGAGCATCCGGTGGAAGCTGATTTAGTTATAGGTGTCCCCGATTCAGCGACTGCTGCGGCAATTGGTTATGCACGTGAAGCGAATATTCCTTACGCGGAAGGGCTCATAAAGAATAGGTATGTCGGCAGAACATTTATTCAACCAGATCAAAGATTACGTGAACAGGGTGTCCATCTAAAATTCAATCCCCTGAAAGAGATTATTGATGGGAAAAGATTGATTGTTGTCGATGATTCTATTGTTCGAGGGACGACTACCCCGCGTGTAGTAAAAATGTTACGAGATGCTGGTGCTACGGAGATACATATGCGCGTGACTTCACCACCAATTACACATCCATGTTTTTATGGTGTTGATATGGCAACGCGTTCAGAATTAATCGCATCTCAAAGTAGTATTGAAGGGATTCGCGATCATATTGGTGCAGACACTTTAGGGTATTTGTCTCTTGAGGGAACAGTGAGCGCTGCTAATACTGAGAGTGGATCGCATTGCGATGCTTGTTTCACCGGGAATTATCCTAGTCCTGTACCTTTACAGCTTGATAAATTGGCTTTTGAGCCAGATATTGGTGATGTACATGATCGTCATGCTTTGCCAATACTTAAGTCTAGATAATGGCTTGTGTAATTTTGATAGTGTAGTTTGATCTAAATAAGATTCCCCACGTGAAAGTTAAGATGTCTAAATCAGAATTTGAATCTTTAAGTTATGTCGATGCAGGTGTCGATGTAGAAGCTGCAGAGCTTACGGTTAAGGCATTTTCAGAAATTGCCATAAAAACTATGAGGCCTGAGGTTTTATCAGGAGTTGGCCCTTTTGCAGGCTTGTTTAGTCTTCCAACTGGTTTGCAAGAACCTGTGTTGGTTGCAAGTGCGGACGGAGTTGGTACAAAGATTTTGATTGCTACTGCTTTGGATCGTTTTGATTCAGTTGGGGCAGATTTAGTCAATCACTGTGTAAACGATATCCTTACAGTTGGAGCTAGGCCTTTATTTTTTATGGACTATCTCGCAACAGCCGATCTTTCACAAGCACAACGAATCGATATTGTTTCTGGTGTTGGGAATGCTTGTGCTGAGCAAAATGTTGCATTACTAGGTGGAGAAACAGCAGATATGCCTGATATGTATCGTTCAGGTGATTTTGATCTGGCTGGCTTTATTGTTGGGATAGTTGACAGGGCAAAAATAATAGATGGAAAAAAAATAGATATTGGTGATGTGCTTGTCGCTTTGCCCTCAGGAGGTTTGCAGACAAACGGATACTCTCTTGTTAGAAAAATTTGGTCTATAGGAAAAGATTTGGGATTTGAGCATGACAGACAGATACTCCAAAAAGAATTTCCTTCTCTAGGCGGATCTTTGGGTGATGCACTTTTAGCTACACATCGTTCTTTTTTATCAGACCTTGACCCCTACTTAGAACAAATTCACGGTATTGCACATATTACGGGTGGCGGCATTGGAGGGAACCTTTCTAGACTATTTGGGCATGATGAATCTAATGGAAAATCTGCATGGATTGATACTGAATCATGGCAAATTCCAAACATATTTAAAGTTATTCAAGAAGCAGGTTCCATTGAGGACTCTGAGATGTTTGGAGCTTTTAATATGGGTGTTGGAATAATTATTGTGGTCAAAGAAAATATTGCCAGCAAAATAATTAATGAAGTCGAAGGTTCATGGTTAGTTGGAGAAATAAAAAAAGCTGAAAATTTGCAGAAATTTGTAGAAGGTTTACCTGATTAGTACATCAAGGATTAATAATGCGTGCGATTTTAGCTGTATATGATAAAGAGGGCATTCAGGAATTTGCGCAGAGCTTGCTTTCCATGGGATGTGAAATTATTGCGACAGGCGGAACAGCTAAATCAATAAGTGATGCGGGAATTCCTGTCACAGAAATAGCTGATCTTACTGGCAGCCCCGAAATGTTTGGGGGCAGAGTAAAAACACTTCATCCAACTGTTCACGGAGGGATATTATTTCGGCGCGGTCATGCAGAAGATGAAGATGAAGTTAAAAGATATTCAATCCCACCTATTAGCTTAGTCGTCTGTAATCTTTATCCATTTGTGGAAACTGCTACAAACGCCGAGAATTCTTTTCCAGAAATATTAGAGCAAATTGATATTGGCGGTCCTACATTAATACGAGCATCTGCAAAAAATCATAGTGCAGTTTTGCCGATTGTTGATCCTGATGACTATGACAAAATTATCGAAGTTCTTCGAGATGCTGATGGTGATATAGAAAAAATTAGTGAAGAGTATAAGCGCACTTTGGCTGCAAAAGCATTTCAACATGTCGCACATTACGATAGTTTAGTGGCAGAGTTCCTTAGAAAAGATGATGATTTTCCTGAACGTCTTACTCTTGCTGCTACAAAAATTGAAGAATTTCGATATGCGGAAAACCCTCACCAAAAGGGGTCTTTCTATACACATGACTCTATTTATGTAAAAAGTGAAGGAATCGGGGCGTTTACTCAATTGCATGGGAAGCAGATGTCGTATGTAAACTTTTTAGATGCTGATGCTGCATATAATCTCGTTTGTGATTTTGAAGAGCCTGCTCTTGCAATCATAAAGCATACGAATCCAGCCTGTTTTGCATGTTCATCTGATAACGAGAACCTCAACGAGCTTTATGAACAGGCATTAAATAATGGAGATTCACTTTCAGCCTATGGAGGAATTTTAGCTACTAATCGAATTGTCGATATGAATTTTGCTGAAGCTTTACGTGAAGTTCGTAGCCCTGATAGTGGAACGAGGATGTTTTATGAAATAATTATTGCCCCAGGCTATGATGGAGCAGCCTTACAACATCTGCGTAAGAAGTCTAAAGATTTGCGTATTTTAGAAGCCCCAATCGGAAGTCCTCTCAAAGATAGAGTTGAAATAAGATCTGTTAGGGGAGGGTTTTTGGTGCAAGAGAGTGATCTAGATCAACAAATAGAATTTCAGACAGTCTCTTCTAGGGTTCCATCAGATAAAGAGTTAGCAGATTTACTTATTGCATGGAAGGTTTGTAAGCATGTGAAATCAAATGCAGTGGCATTTGTAAAAGATCGAACTCTCATTGGGATGGGTGCAGGTCAACCAAATCGTGTCGCTAGTGCTGAATTAGCCAAACAACAAGCAGCTGACAATGCTGAGGGTGCTGTTGCTGCAACCGACGCTCTTATTCCATTCCCCGACACAATCGAAGTATGTGCTTCAGCAGGCTGCAAAGTCATTGCTCACACCGGTGGTTCAATTAGAGATCAAGAATCTATAGAAACTGCGGATGCATTAAATATTTCTCTTGTGGTTACGGGTGTTAGACATTTTAGGCATTAGAAATTAGGACAGAGTTTTGATAGATAGCTTTGATCTTGTTATTCCTTGTTATAACGAAGAGCACGTTTTAGAAAATACAATTGACCAAGTTGTGCCTTTTATGCAGCAGAATTTTAATTTTCAGTGGAAAATTATTATTGCTGATAACGCTTCAACTGATGCAACTTTTAAAATTGCAAAAAAGTTAGAACAAAAATATAAAAATCAAGTTGTTGCGATGCATATCCCCTTAAAGGGTAGAGGCCTAGCTTTGAAAAATGCTTGGCTAACTTCGGATGCTGAAGTATGTGGATATATGGATGTTGATTTATCTACAGATTTAGCTGATTTAAAAAAATTAGTTGAACCATTTAACTTGGGTATTGCAGATATTACCTATGGAAGTAGATTATCTTCTCAATCGAAGACTTCGCGAGGGTGGAAAAGAGAAATTATATCTCGATCTTATGTTTTTATCTTAAATTTTTTCGCACGATTACAGGTTAGTGATGCGCAGTGTGGCTTTAAAGCAATTAGTACAGAGGTTGCTAGGGATATCTTGCCTTTGATTGAAGATAGCGGTTGGTTTTTTGATTCTGAATTATTAATCGTGGCTCAACATAATTCAATAAGGATACTTGAGGTACCAGTTACTTGGACAGATGACCCAGACAGTAGGGTTGATATTTTGAAGACAGCAATAATAGACTTGAAGGGAATTTGGAGAGTTTTAAGAGGCGGGATACCGAAAATATACGAATAAAATGGTAGAATTTCTATAGATTAAATTGACAGATCCCTTGACCCTATTTGCTGGTGTAGATAGTGTCGCCAAAGGCCTTTAATACGAGTAGCCATATTTATGAAGTTGATGGCAGGCTGGTGTTAGGAGAGATTGTATGCTTGGTGAAGGTGAAGGATTGGAGCTAATTGCTGTTTTCGTTACTTTTATGGTGTCCTTGGGTATCATGGTAGTACTAGGAAAATGGTGGGAAGCATAGTGAATCGTTTACTAATAAACGAATATAAAAGAGTGTAAGACTGGGGTAGAGATGGCAACTGGTGAACAACCTCGTGGACAAACTTTAGGTGACAGGCTCTATGATTTTGCTTTTAAGAATAGAGTTTGGAAATCAATATTTAGATCTGGATATCCCAACACTCCACGTAATCAAATGTTAGCTGTTGCAACAAATGTTTTTCTCCATCTTCATCCTACCAGGATACACAGGACTCACGTTAAAATTACGCATACATTTTGTTTGGGTGGCTTATCCTTTTTCTTGTTTTTAGGATTGACAATTACCGGTGTGCTTCTGATGTTCTATTATGTTCCTTCTATTGAGCGAGCATACGGAGATATTTTAAGATTAGAAACTGATGTACGTTTTGGTCAGTTATTACGTAATTTGCATAGATGGATGGCTCATGGCATGGTACTCACTGTTTTGATGCATATGATGCGTGTTTTCTATACAGGTGCATACAAGCCACCACGAGAGTTCAATTGGGTTGTGGGTGTTGTATTGCTTGTGTTGACTTTATTGCTTTCCTTTACCGGATATTTATTGCCATGGGATCAACTCGCACTATGGGCGATTACAGTTGGAACTAATATGGTAGGCTCTGCTCCTATATTGGGTGAACCTAATCGATTCGTTCTCGTTGGTGGCTTTCAGGTAGGGCAAGCAGCTTTGATTCGATTCTATACTTTACATGTGATTGGTTTACCTTTGATTGCTGCTATATTTATGGCAGTTCATTTTTGGAGAATTAGACGTGACGGTGGACTGGCAAGGCCTTTATAAAAATTAGCTTTGGAAAAGATTAGACAGGATTATTGATGGCTGTTTCTGAGCAAGCTCAACCAGTTTCAGGAGCTGTTAGAGGACGGCAGCGCCGTGCTCGTGAAGAAGAGCTTTTAGTATGGCCTGATCTTGTTTTTATTGAATTTATAGCCGCCGTTCTGTTTACGATTACATTAGCAATATTGTCGGTTTTGGTGGATGCAGTGTTGCTTGATCGAGCGAATCCTGCGATCACTCCTAATCCTTCAAAAGCTCCATGGTACTTTTTGAATTTGCAAGAACTACTTCTGCATATGCATCCTGCCTTGGCTGGTGTTATTGTGCCGACCATTGCTCTAATTGCTTTAGGGGCAATTCCTTATTTTGATACTTCAAGTGATGGCCAAGGCGAATGGCTTAGCACTCCTCGAGCTTGGGCAAACTTAATTGTGGGTTCTATTGTTGGCTTTTTCGGAACGTTACTTTTGATATTTTATGACGCATCAATGCATGTACGTCTTTATGAGTGGGTGGCTAACCCAGGTAAGAGTAAATTCCTATCTAGTGGTGAATTAGATCCATCTTTTAATGGTTGGCCTGAATCGTTGGCTTTTTTAAAAAGTTTGCGTTCTATTGAGACAGAGCTTAGTTGGCCTGATGCACTAACGAGTATTCCATTGGGTGAGAAAGTATTACGGACGGATCTATTGGGTTTACCAGCGATTCCTTTAGAAATTAATGTAGCGAAGGTAATAGTTGAGCAGATAATTCCAGTATCTACGATGATTGGGTTACCCATTTTGCTTTCAATTGCTGCTTGGAAAGTGGGACTTGCTCAAACAAAACGTGATCATATGATTTTGCAATTTAGTGGGTTTATCGCAGTTTTTGTGATTCTTACTATTATTGGAACCTTTTTCCGAGGTGAAGGCTTGGAATTAGTACCGTATACCATTTACTCACACGGTTAGTGTGAATTGTTAGGTGTCAAGTTGCTATTGGAAGGGCGAATGGCATGACGAACGAAACTGAAACAACAGAAGTTGATTCTGTAGAGGAACCTACAAGTCCGACTACTGTTTGGCGTGAAGCTGTTGCTGCACGCCGTACTGAATTAACGGATCCAGAAACAGTTCCTGCTACACAGGCTGCTCCTATGGAACAAGATGTTTCGAGGCGTAATTTTATACGTGCTTCTTTTTGGAGTGGCCTCGGAGTTACAGTACTCGGATCACTTGGGTTGTTTTTAGATTTCTTTTGGCCTCGTAACGTTAAGGGTTTTGGAGGCCCAGTAGCTGCCGGTAATGTTGCAGACTATCCACGTGGCGGAAAACCAATTGCGAATCAAGAAGGCCAATTTTGGATAGCCAATCTTGATCCGAGTGATAGTGCAGACAATGGAACGGATGGTGCTGCTGGATTGATCGCATTATGGCGTAAATGTCCACACTTAGGTTGTACAGTTCCATGGAGTCCCAATGCTTCAGCAGACATATCTTCAGAAGTTGGTTGGTTTAAATGTCCTTGCCACGGTTCGACTTATACTCGTTCAGGGATTCGTGTTTTTGGTCCGGCGCCGCGTTCAATGGATACGATGCAAATTGATATAGATGATGCAGGTAATATTACCGTACAGACGGGTGTAGTAACCCCAGGTGGTCCTGATAATCCAGATAGAGCGGTAGAACATCCGCTTTTGCCATCTTAGGGTCGGATTTTTGTTTGATGAATAGAAGGTTTGTAATACTTGAAATGGTGAGTGAATGAACACTAGCAAGCAAGTGAATGTAATGATTGGGCTGATGTTTTTAGTAGCATTATTTTTTGCTGTTAATGTAATTAATGAACCCAATCGTGCTGATACTGCACGACACCACCAGACTGAGACTTTTTCTAAACGTGGTGCGGAGATTTTTGTTAATAATTGTCGTAACTGTCATGGTCTTGAAGGTTTAGGTCCAGAAGAGGGTGCGATAGCACCAAAGTTAAATCATCCAGCATTTCTAGTATTGGCAGAAGATAACAAGTATGGCATTCCAGCGACTTCAGATGGAGTTGCACAGGGGATTCGAAGTTTCCTTACTACTACACTTGAATGTGGTCGAAAAGGTACAATCATGCCTACATGGGGAGAAAAATATGGCGGCCCTCTCTCAGATCAACAGATTAGTTATCTTGTAACACTTATGACAGAAGGTAGATTTGATTTAGTTGTTGAAAAAGGACTTGACCATGATAGCCACCAAAATCCACCTGCAACAAGAGAAGATATTTTATCTGACGGTACAGGACTTGCTCTAACGCAGAAAAATTGTGGGCAGTATGATGCGTTAACTGCGCGTGAGTATAGAGAGAGAGATCCATTCGCGGCAGCCGTTGTAAGTAAAGATACTTCAGATTCTGCGACCTCTTCAAGTTCAAGCTCAACTACGGCAGGGGTCCCTGAATCAAGTGATGCTGGAAGTGCTTTAGTCCAAGGGTTACCTGTGGGTGATTACTTTCTCACATTATGTGCAGCATGTCATGGGCCTAATCGAGAAGGACTTCTAGGACCAGCTTTGTTGCCGAGTACTTTGTTAGAGCCAGATCAAATTTATATTGATACATTGCATAATGGTCGTGCAGGTACCGTTATGATGCCTTATGGCGGAGGTCCTGTACTGACAGATGATGAAGTTAAGTCGATTGTGACTTGGTTAAAAACTGTTGAACCATAGAGTTCATCCAATTTATATTGTCTATTTAGATTTTAGTATTTGGGAGGGAAGATGGCAGCTGTAACTGGGAAACGTTATAAGTGCGCTGATTGTGGAGCTGAATTTATTGTTACGCGTGGTTCGGATGATGGAGATCTTCGTTGTGGCGACTCTCCACTTGAACAATTATAGGTCGGGAGATAGTTATGTCTGTTGCTTTAGGTAAACGATATAAAGATGACGAAACAGGGATTGAGGTACTTTGCATTAAACCTGGTGAATGCCAACTTAATGTTGATGGTCGTGACATGGAAGAGTTACAACCTAAGGTTCTTCCTTCTGCTGACTAATTGACCTATAAGGTCAGATATTTTACCCTCGTCGTTCTGTAAGTATTGAATTGATGATATGCGGAAGGTTTATTGTGGCTGAAGTAAAACTTAATGATTCAGAGTCATTGGATGCTGCTCTTAGAAGATTTAACAAACGTGTTCAATCTGAGGGCATTCTTACTGCTGCTCGGCGACATGAGTTCTATGAAAAACCTTCAGAGCGTAGAAAAAAGAAAGAGGCAGCTCGTCGCCGTAAGCTTCGAAAAGCGGTGATAAAGGCGACTAGGCGTCGGGATTATATTTAATCTTATTCTGAATATTTTTTCCAACAATTATGAGAAAATCTTCTAAGCTACAAAATTTGTGAGTGTGGCTATTATTTCCTGATGGTCATTTATAGAATGGAGTGAGTATGAGTTCATTAGAAGAAACCTTAAGAAGTGATTTATTAGATGCGACTCGCTCTAGAGATGTCGTGCGGCGTGATACTCTTCGAATGGTTATTTCATCAATCGGCAATGCACGAATACAGTCGGGACAAGAACTTTCTGATGATGAAGTTGTTAAGGTCTTACAGAAAGAAGCAAAGCAACGACGGGAATCGATTGATGAATTTCAGAAAGGCAATCGAGATGATCTTGTACAAAAAGAGAAAGCAGAATTAGCAATTATTGAACTTTTTCTCCCTCAACAATTGAGTGAAGAAGAAATTAAATCCTTTGCTGAACAAGCTATCACTAATGTAAATGCTGGAAGTCTAAGTGATTTAGGGCAAGTTATGCGTGAATTAATGCCGATGCTTGAAGGTCGTGCAGATGGTAAAGTTGCAAACCAGATAGTTCGCGAGCTACTTAATAGCTAAATTGAATAGGTTTTTAGGAATATTTTCAAGATGAATCAATACGTCACTCGTAACTTTATTCCGCAATTACGACAATCGTATTCTGATGCCGGAGTTATTTTCTTTTCTTTTTGTATTGCAATTGTGGTTTTCATAACCCTCTTTCCAGTTTTTCCAGGTGTAGGTTCTTTTGAAATTGGGATGGTAGTAGACAAAGATATAAGGTCTTCAAAAACAATAAGTTATCCATCTGAAGTGATTACTGAGAAACTTCGCGATGAACGTGCATCTGAAGTCTCATCTCAATTAGTGCTAGATACTGATATTCGCGGCGATCAACTCTTGAAACTTGATACAGTCCTTACAGCTATCGACAGCATTCGTAATGATGATCAGCTCTCTTCATCTGCAAAAGAAACGGCAATTCGTAATGTTTCTGGTGTAATTCTTTCTAATCGTGTCGCTGCATCCATTGTAGAAGTTAACGATAGCCAGTGGCGTGCTCTTCAAGATGAAAGTAAGAATATATTAGGCAGAATTTTAGCTGAAGCGATAGGTGAAGATGAAGTATCGGATGCAAGAAATGGTTTGTCTGGACTCTTATCACCATTGTTAACAGCAGATCACGTTTTAATTGTTAGAGAAGTTGCTGCGCCTCTAGTTGTTCCTACTTTAAAGATTGATGAAGAAAGAACTGAAACTCTTCGTAATGAAGTTAGAGCAAATACTCAAACTGTGTATCAAAACTTTGCACGTGGCGAGTTGATAGTGGCAGCTGGTTCGATTTTGGCTATGGAAGAATTGGAGGCAATAGATCAACTAGGTTTGATGCCGGTAGGAATAGATTATTTTAAGGTTATTGCTGTAACTCTCATTTCGATTTTCAATGGTTTGATTTTTGCTGGCTATTTGACTGTTTTTCGGCCATCAGGTGTTCAAAGTTTGCGCCAAATGTTTTTATTTGGTTTTCTTTATGTGTTGGCAATTGTTATAGCAAAGCTCGCATTGCCTTTCTTTGTGCCTGATGTTGATAGGCATTTTTTAATACATATTTTGCCTCTAGCAGCAGGACCAATTGCAATAGCTGTTTTACTGGATTTAGCGACAGCTATCATTGCTACTCTATTGATTACTGTAGTGGTAGTTTTTATACAAGTTTATCTTCCTGGATCTGAAATGTTAGGAATTGCCAGTCCTTTACAAGTTGCACAGCTAGCTTCGGCAACTATAGTTAGTTCGTTAGCAGGAATTTTTATCGCCACACGTGCAGATAGGATTCAAAGATTCTTAACTGCAGGGTTTGCAGCATGCGGTGGTTCTCTTCTGGGGATACTGCCATTTTGGCTAATAGATCCTGATAAAGGTTATACAGATTTAATTTGGATTGCCGGAGCCTCACTTCTAGGTGGTTTGCTAACTGCGTTATTAGTCGTTGGTGCATTTATTTTATTAAGTCGTCCATTTGGAATTATTACACGTGTTGAATTGATGGAGCTCGCTCAGTTGAGCAGGCCACTCTTAAGGCGATTACAGGATGAAGCCCCGGGGACTTTCCAACACTCTATTCTTGTAGGAAATTTGGCAGAAAGAGCTGCGGATCGGATAGGTGCTGACTCTTTACTAGCACGTGTGGGAGCTTATTATCACGATATCGGAAAGTTAGGCTCTCCTAGCTTTTTTGCTGAAAACAATGCTAATGAAGAAAGTCCACACGAAGGGTTAGATCCACTTCAAAGCACACGTGTTATTTTGCAACATGTTACAGGAGGGGTGGAAACAGCTAGGCGTAATGGTCTTCCTGAAGTATTGATTCAGTTTATTGAACAGCATCATGGTACACGCTTGGTTGCTTATTTTTATAGGAGAGCTGTAGAGTTGAATTCCGATATAGATCAGTCACTATTTAGATATCCAGGGCCAAAACCACAGTCGCGTGAAGTAGTGCTGGTTATGCTTGCTGACAGTTGTGAAGCAGCTACAAGAGCGAGTAGTGATCGCAGTTCTGCTAAAATTAGAGAAATCGTTATTGAGGCCTTTAGAGAACGTATTGATGAAAATGAATTTGAGGAGTCACCTATTTCGTTATCTGATCTGAGTATTGTGCGTGAAAGTTATATTAGTACTTTGGAGGCTGTCTATCATCCGCGTGTTGAATATCCAGAACCGTCAGTGCAAGAACTTGAAGCTAGAGGTAGAAATAACAAAAATTCAGAGTGAGCGAGTGACATGATGAAAGCAGCAGTAGTCGTTTTTCCCGGGACATGGAGTGATGGTGACTGTACTTGGGCATTGCAGAATATTGGGATAGATGTAAGAAAGGTCTGGCATCGCGAATCATCCTTTGCTAAGGATGAGCTTGTAGTACTCCCTGGGGGATTCTCGTATGGAGATTATCTGCGATGTGGTGCTATTGCTCAATTTTCACCTGTTATCGAAGGCGTCCGATCGCATGCTGCAAAGGGAGGTTTGGTGATTGGTATTTGCAATGGCTTTCAAATACTTTGTGAGTCAGGACTTTTACCAGGTGCCCTTGTTCGCAATAAGTCATTACAATTTCGATGTGAAGATACATACTTATTACCTGGTAGTGATTCTCCATTTACAAAAAATATAAGTTCTAACTATGCATTGCAGATACCAATATCTCATGGAGAAGGTAATTACTATGCTGATGAGAGAACCTTGAATTTGCTAGAAGAACAAGATCGTATTGCCTTTCGATATTCTAGCGCAATGGGTGAGGTTAACCAAAGTTCGAATCCGAATGGTTCCTCCCGAAATATTGCTGGAATTATAAATAATGGAGGTAATGTTTTAGGTATGATGCCTCATCCAGAGAGGGCCTGTGAGCAGTTACTTGGCAGTGAGGATGGCAATCAAATCTGGCTATCACTTTTAGAAGAGTATTTGTAGGGACATTATATAATTGTATTACTCAGGATGTTAGGTTAAATGGATTTTGAACTGCTTCAAAAAGTTGCAATGACCAGAGATGAATATGATCGTCTGGTGGATATGCTTAATCGTGAACCTAATGAATTAGAGGTAGGGATAGTCGGTGCCCTTTGGTCTGAACATTGTGGGTATAAACACTCGAAGCCCTTGTTTCATCATTTTCCGACTGAAGGTGAAACGATATTGACAAAAACAGGTGAAGAGAATGCTGGTGCTATTGATCTTGGAGATGGATGGTGTGCAGTGTTCAAAATGGAGTCGCATAATCATCCATCAGCCATTGAACCATACCAGGGTGCCGCTACCGGCGTAGGTGGGATATTGCGCGATATATTTGCGATGGGGATGAGGCCTATAGCGTTGTTGGATTCATTACGCTTTGGCCCACTTGATGATCGCAATAATAAATACTTATTTAATGGTGTGGTTTCTGGCATTGGTGGGTATGGAAATTGTATTGGAGTCCCAACTGTTGGTGGTGAAGTGCAATTTGATAAAAGTTATTCAGGTAATCCATTAGTTAATGCAATGTGTGTGGGTATAGGTCGAGTAGAAAATTTACTTTCTGCAAGTGCTTCTGGCCCAGGGAATCCATTGCTGTTAGTTGGAGCAGACACGGGTCGTGATGGAATCCATGGAGCAACATTTGCATCTGTTGAATTGGATGAAAATGCTGAAGAGATGCGTCCTGCAGTTCAGGTAGGGAATCCATTTTTAGAAAAACTCTTACTTGAAGCTTGTGTTGAATTAGCCGAAGAACATAATGATTGGATAGTTGGATTGCAAGATTTAGGTGCAGCTGGACTTACGTCAAGTGCAATCGAGGCTGCTTCTCGTGCGGGTACTGGAATTGATATTGATGTCACATTAGTTCCGCGAAGAGAAGAAAAGATGACAGCATATGAAGTCATGCTTTCTGAGTCTCAAGAACGTATGTTAGTAATTCCTAAAAAAGAACACTTGGATGATGTTATTCATTTGTTTCGTCGATGGGAAATTCGTGCCGATGTAATCGGTTATGTAACAGATGATGAACATGTCACAATTCGTGAAGGCAAAGAGGTAGTTGCACGAATGCCTGTCGCTATACCTACAGATCCTCCCATGTATTCTCCAAACACTATGCGTCCTTCAGAATTGGATGATTTACATAATCAAGATTTGAGTGTAATTCCTGATGTGAAAAACCCCGGGGTGGAATTGCTCAATCTTCTGGGCAATTCAAATATTACAAGTAGGCAAATGATTTACAGACAATACGATCATCAAGTCCTGAATAATACTGTGGTCTTGCCTGGTGGTGACGCTGCTGTTTTAAGAATAAAAGGTCTTAAGCAAGGTATTGCTGTGACCACAGATTGTAATGCGCGTTTGGTAGCTCTTGAACCTCGAGTAGGTTCTTCAATTGCAGTTGCTGAAGCAGCTCGTAACATAGTGGCAACTGGGTCTCGTCCAGTTGCAGTTACAGATTGTTTGAATTTCGGCAATCCAGAAAAACCTTCAGTCGCTTATCAGTTGGAACAAGCTGTATTGGGTATTTCTGATGCTTGCCGTAAATTAGGTACGCCTGTCGTTTCGGGTAATGCATCTCTATATAATGAGACACCAGTAGGCCAAATATTGCCTACTCCTTCCATTGGCATGTTGGGAGTTAGTGATAGTTCGGAAGATTCACTTACTATTGCCCCTAGAGAGAACAACATTCTTATCTTGATTGGGGCAGATTTGGCGCAGGGTATTGAATCACTATCAGGATCAGAATATGCCACACAAAAACTAGGATTTACAGCAGGAAAGCCTTTTATTGACTTAGATTATGAAGTCAAAGTCCAAAAATTTATTTTGGATGCACATAAAGCAAAATTACTTACTGCTGCTCATGATTGTTCTGAGGGTGGTATTGCTATTGCATTGGGAGAAATGGCTCTTGCTGCATCCTTGGGTTTAGAAGCAGGACAGATTGATTGTGGGTCTAGGGTCGATGCTAGTTTATTTGGTGAAGCTCAATCTAGATTTATAATTGCAACTGATTCGCAAGATTCGCTGTCATTCTTGGAAAAAATGTTGCAAGATTCGAACATCCTGTTTTCAGTTATTGGTCGAGCACATGGTGAGAGATTTCAATTGGGACCGATTGATTTGTCTATCAGTGAGATGCGTGAAGAATACGAAGAAGGCCTCCATAGATTGTTAGACTCTTAAATTGCAACAAAATTGGTTTGATTGAATTGAATTCTTGTGGTGAACTGAATGCAGTAGTGGGGATACTTGACATATAGAACATGTGTTCTATAATGGAATCTCTAGTATTAGTGAGTAGTTGTTAGTTGTTTGTGCAAGCGGGGAATGTACATCTACTCTGGCAAAGTTTTAATCAAGCATTGGTAGATCAAAGTTGTCCACGTAAATTTGTGTAATAGTGGAAGATTTTAGTAAATTTTTCATAGTTACTGATAAGCTGTGGATCGCTTTCTTGATAACTCAATAGTTGGATCGTGTCTATTCACTGATAATAGTGTTAGTCCGGCTCCGACACGATGAAAGGTCATTTGACGTGAAAGTCGTGTTTTTGGAAACCGTTGAAGGTTCCGGTAGTATGGGTGAGGTGAAAACTGTTCGCCCAGGTTATGCTAGGAATTATTTGTTGCCCAAGGGCCTTGCGGCTCCGGCAACTCCTGAAATTCTCGCACGTGCTGAAAAGCTACGTGAAATCGAGGAAGAAAGGCAACGAATTCAAGACGAGCATGCTAAAGAGCTTGTTGGCAAGCTCGAAGGCAAATTGCTCATCATTGAAGTTCGCGTTGGAGAGCAAGGACGTTTGTATGGTTCAGTCACCAGTGCAGACATCGCCGAGAAGGCTGGGGAGATTCTTGGCGAAGAACTAGACAGACGTCGTGTATTGCTACCTGAGGTGATTAGGAGCGTTGGTATATATAAAGTGCCTGTCCGGTTATCACGCACTGTTTTACCGGATTTGGAAGTAGTTGTTGTTGATGCTGAAGCCCCGCAAGGTGTTGAAGCTGCAATTGAAGAACTTCGGAATCAGAATTCTGAATCTGAGTTTGATACTTCTGAAGCATCTGATATATCTGAAGTAACTACTGATGAGCAATCTGAAGTAGATCTAAACGCCGATGTTGCGTTGGAGTCGGACCAATCTCTAGGTGATGGGTTACAGGTCGATACTTCTGCGGAGGAAACCACCAACTCGTAGTCAAATTTTGTTGTTATTCTATACTACGTTTTAGGTATTAAGACTTGCATAGCCCTCTTTTTCGATGAGGGAATGTTAAATGGTTTTAGATAATGTTCCTGCTCAAATTCCTCGAAATTCTCAAACTCAGAAATCTGGTCTTCCTCCACATGATATAAGTGCTGAGGAAGCGGTTATTGCTGCACTACTTTTGGACAATGATGCGTATGCGAGAATTGTGCCAATTATTCAACCTAATGATTTTTTTCGGGAGCACAATGGTTGGATTTATGAAGTATGTCTCCAGTTAGCTGATCGTAATGAGACCATTACAATTCCAACCGTAGCACATGAATTACTCCGTTTAGATAGACTAGAAATAGTGGGTGGCGAAACTTACCTACAAGAGATAGCTGGTAAATATTTTACGGCTATAGGTGTTGAATCTCATGCACGTATAATTGCTCGTGATGCTTTATATCGTAGGCTTATGCAAACTGCTGGACAAATTGCACAGCTTGCAAATGCTGGGGGTTCAGATGTTTCTCATGTAATTAGAGAATCTGAAGCTCTCTTACTTAATCTTCGTTCTGCCGAAGCTTCGGGTGACTTTAGAAGACTTCGAGAATTACTCGATGACTTTCTAGAAGTTCCTTCCGATGAAGAAGAAATCGATACTGTTATTAGATCTGGTTTTATGGATCTGTATGAACTTTTAGGAGGTTTCAAGAGAGGTGATTTGCTTGTTCTTGCTGCTCGAACTGGAGTAGGAAAAACTTCACTTATGCTAAATTTTGCAAGAAACGCCGCTATAGGCAGTCAAGGTACTGTTGCGATTTTCAGCTTAGAAATGAATGGTGAACAACTTGCAATGCGAATGTTGTCAGCTGAATCAGGCGTAAAAATGTCTAGACTTAGACTTGGGCGTCATGGTGAGGAAGAAGAATCTCGAGTAATGAATGCACATGGACAATTATCTAGTGCACCTATATTCATTGATGATTCAGCGATGCTTTCGGTTTCTGAAATTCGGGCAAAATGTAGACGTTTGCAAGCTGAGTTTGGTTTAGATTTAGTAATTGTTGACTATCTTCAACTTCTCCAAAGTAGTGGTCGCGCGGATACTCGTGCTAATGAAATTAGCCATATTTCAAGATCTCTTAAAGAACTTGCGCGTGAATTAAATGTCCCGGTCATGGCTGCAGCTCAATTGTCACGAGCTGTTGAAAGTCGTCAACCTCATATCCCTATGCTTTCTGATCTTCGAGAATCAGGTGCTATAGAACAAGATGCAGATATTGTGATGTTTATTTATAGAGAAGATGTCTATTTACAAGCTGAACAGTGGCAAGATAAAAACCCTACTGCTCCAGGATCACAGCATCCTACAGGGTTAGCTCAAGTCATTATTGCTAAACATCGAAATGGTCCCACAGGGACTGTAACGATTCGTTTCGTACCTGAAACAGCTAGTTTTCAAGATTTGTTATTAAGATCCGATACATCACATTTAGAAAATGATCCCTTGGGGCCAGTTAATTGATGAGTGATAATAATGAGAAAAATATAAGATTCGAAGGCTTTCGTACAGGATCAAAGGCTGTAGCCATTCCAGTAGAGTTTTTTAATGAGTTAATGCCGACTCTAAACAGAGGTGTAGAGATCCGAGTTGTGTTGCATGTAATTTATATGATTTTTCGCAAATCAGGACGTATACGTGCTGTTAGTTTTGAAGAGTTAGTTAATGAAACATCCTTAAGGGCAGCATTATCAGAAGATACCTATCGTTTTCAAATAAAAGAAGCACTTGATAGAGGAGTACAAGCAGGTGCTTTGCTTGAATGTCACTTAAATCAACATGATTTTTTGTATTTTTTGAATAATGAAGGCGGAAGAAGGCAATACCAACAAATACATATGGGAACTCTTTCTTTTTCTGAAGATTCACAAATTGCCACAGCAATTAAGTTGGATAAAACAACTCCAATTATTGCCTATGAACAGGAAATCGGGACTGTTACTCCTGCAATTGCAGAAGCAATTAGAGAGGCTGAGGGTATATATCCAACGGAATGGATTATAGAAGCATTAAATCTGGCATCTACTAATAATGCACGTTCTTGGAGGTATGTAGATGCAATTCTAAAACGTTGGAATAAAGAAGGACGAAATGATGAAACAAATTGGCGAAATAATGAATCAACCGATCCGTACAGCCATCTCTATAGGAGACAATAGCTCTACTAATAAACTTGATGAAATGGAAGACAGAGCAGTATGCATAATTTGCTCTGATGCTCGGTTTGTTAGGGTTACTAAAGATTTGGCAGATCCAAAATTTGGTAAAGTAGAGCCGTGTGTTTGTTCACTTTATGAAAATGATCAAACACGCAAAAATAGACTTGAAAGGTATTCACAACTGGGGCCATTGAAAAATAGATCTTTTGAAGATATAGATATAACAGGAAGATTAATTCAACCGAGCGATCAGGGGAGATATCGTGAAGCAGTAGAATTAATCGAACACTTTGCTGAATACCCTGTGGGATGGTTAGTTATTACAGGTGCACATGGTGTGGGGAAATCACATCTTGCTGCAGCAGTGGTAACTAGATTAATAGAAAATGGCGAACCTGGACTTTTTGCTAATGTTGCTGATTTTCTCGATGAATTACGATCAACTTATGATGATGAAAACGAAACACAATATAACGATATTATTGAAAAATATAAAGAAGCACCTTTGTTAGTCCTTGATGATCTTGGAAGTTATTCTTTTACGAATTGGGCCGAAGAAAAATTAATGCAAATTGTTACTCACCGATTTGATGCTAAAAACGCAACTATTTTTACTTGTCGAGAAGTTACTATCGACACAGAATCTAGAATTATGACTAAATTATTAGATCCCGGAATATCTCAAGTAGTTAATTTAGGGATTGGAAGTACTTCTTTATTAACAACAACTGGTGCAATGGAATCTAATGAAATTAAACAATTTCAATTTGATAATTTTGATCCAAAAGCTCGTGGACTTAAAGGTGAGCATAGGAAAAATTTAGAAGGTGTGTTGCAACTTGCAATGCATTGGTCAAAAAAACCTGAGGGGTGGTTGGTTTTTTTGGGTGGAAATGGATGCGGGAAAACACATTTAGCCGCTGCGATTACTGGTTACAGAATTTTGCAAGGTGAAGATGTAGCATTTGCTAATGTTCCGGATTTATTGGATGACTTCAGAGCTACTTTTAACAATTTTTCTTCAAATAATTTTGAAGTTAAATTTCGGAAAATGAAGGAAGTATCACTTTTAGTCCTTGATGATATGGGCGCTCAAAATTCTAGTAGTTGGGCTGAAGAGAAACTGTATCAATTAGTCAATTATCGCCATCTGAAAAAATCACCAACAATTATTACAACGAACTGTAAGTTAGGTGATATACAACCTCGGATTGCTTCACGACTGGCTGATATTCAGATTTCTACTGTTTACGAGATTACTGCTCCTGATTATAGGATAGGCGGTACCAAAATAATCTAAAATTGTTATTTTGTGACAGGTTTTGGTAAGATACCCTCTTGCCACATTGTTCCATTTAGCCCATATTCTTTTTTCCATATTGGGACGGTTTCTTTGACTCGATCTACTGCAAGATTTGCCGCTTCGAATGCATCAGCTCGATGTGCTGCAGATATAGCAACTAAAAGAGATATATCACCAATCTCCAGCATACCTATTCTATGGTGTATAGCTATTTTATGAACTTCTCTATTAACGAATTGGGATAGAATTTCATCCCCGACTAATTCGAGTTGTTTTAGGGCCATTGTATCGTAAGCTTCATACTCTAGACGCAGTACCCTGCGACCTTCATGTAAATTTCGAACGACACCTTCAAATATTACAATCGCACCACTTGACGGAGTTGCCACCAGTTTTTTTATTGTGGGAGGCTGTAAAATTTGCTTAGTGATGAGAAAACTAGGATTTGCTCCTCCAGCGATTGGTGGAATTAATGCAACCGAATCTCCATCATGAAGTTCAATGTTATCATCAAGGACGTAGTCTTCATTGATCGCTATTGCCACACCAGATAAATATGGACGAAGTTTTTCATAATTTTGCTCTAGATGTTGGCGAAGTTCGGCAACTGATATTGACTCTTGATCAAAATTTTCAGTGATATCTGAGCCTACGATGTCTTTTAACCCTGCGAAAAGTTGGATAGTTATTTTCACTGTTTTCCCCTATTTCAGTATGTTAAGTATATATGTTTAGAAGATCATGTAAAAAGATTATGTAACGCTTCTCAAAGGTCGTTGAAATAGAATCAATCCTATCGAGAATAAAATTGTCGCAAATCCTGCCGCTAAGTAAATAGTCTCTATTCCTAAATTTTGTGCTAGCAAACCAGCAAATATCCCAACAATTTGCATTATTCCACTTGCTAACATTAATATCCCAACTGTTCTTCCCATCAGACGGTTAGGAACTTCTCGTTGAATGATATCCACACTGAGCGTTAATATTAATTGGTAAGAAAAACCAACGATCCCATTTAAAATGAATGCAAGTAATACTATTCTCGTAATAGAAAAACCAAGTATGGATAAGCCCATTAATGTGCATGCACCGAGGTACCACAGGCCAAGATGTTGTAAATTATTCTTCCAACTAAGCCAGGTAGAGGCAAAAACACCTCCAACACCCCAAAAAATAATCATTATTCCCCAGTCGGACGCCTCTAGCATGAGGACATCATTAATCCATGCAGCAATTAATCCACCCATCACACTTAATCCTAAAGACGTTACAACCCAATTTGAGAGGATAGTCCAACGAACAACAGGATTAATTTTTAAGGATATAAGTCCCTGTTGAAGATTTTTTATTATTGAATCACTAGATGCTTCTGGATCTGCCGCTGAAAGCACAGACATTTTTCTGACAGCAATTAAAACTGCGATATGTGTAAGACCTGCAATTAGATAAGTGGCTGCAAAACCAAAATAATCAATTGAAAAACCTGCCAAAGGTGCTGCAATCAGTAGCCCAATGGACATTGCTAACTGATGTAATGTAATTGCTTGTGGTAATAGAGGTTCAGGTACAGTATCTCTGATCATTGCTGTTCGAGTAGGCATATCCTGCGCATTAATTATTCCGAAAGTCGCAAAAAGGATCATCATTACAGGAAGCCATAAGCCTTCTCCGTTATTTACAATAGGTATTAGGAGCAACCCTCCTATAATTAGTACGCTGAAGAGTCCTGCGAAATGACTAACATATATAACTCTAGTTCTAGGGAATCGATCAGCAAAAGTACCTCCAAACAATGCATAGCCTAAAAATGCGATACCACGTAATGCAGAAAGGATTCCCAATGCTAAGAGTCTCTGATTTTCCGGTACAGTAATTGCTACATACCATGATTGTGTTACGAAAATAATTGGCATTCGCATACTAGATATAATTTGCATAATAATTAACAGTCGAAAATCATTGAAAGTAAGAGCAGAAAAGCGACTAGCGATTCTAGGATATTTTGGATTTATTGTTTGATTCATGTGAGTATCGTATCTTGCTTGCTCGTAGAAGGTACTATGTTAATCAAGTTTTAGGGTATAAGGGTTTCTGTTTTGGCCAAATTTGAAAAAAAGGTAAAAAGTACAGCACTAATTGTAATGCTCGGTGGTTTTGCATTCGATAATGTGGAGGGGGATTTGCGTAGATCTCTTGAAGCTGCAGCTTGTGACCTTCTCAATCTGGCGTTGGAAGCTAATTGTTTTGAATATATTGCATTAGGAACTGATAAATTAGTTGAACAATCAGTTCCTGCAGGTGTTGAGCTATCACTCGATGATCCTAATGAACAATTCCAATTTGGCAAACGTCTTCAAGAGATATTATTGCAATCTTCATGTGAACAATTTGTGTATATTGGCTCCGGATCTGCTCCATTGTTTGGCGTCAATGATCTGATTGATTTAAAAGAAAAACTTAATTCGAAAGACTTAACTTGTATAACGAATAATTATTTTTCTGCAGATTTATTTGCACTTAATTCGTGTAGTGCATTTTCCCAGTTATCTCAAATACCAAAAACTGACAATGAAGTTCCACGTTCTCTAAAAGAAGAATTAGATGTTCGTATAGAAGAATTGCCTCGAAATACTATCACACAATTTAATATTGATTCCCCATTGGACTTGCTTGTATTAGATTGCGCGTCTGCAGGAGGTCCACTCTTAAGAGAATCAATTGCTAAATGGCATGGCAAATCCTATTTTTTATCAGATGCAGCGCAAGTCTTAAAAGATTCCAATAAGCAGATCTTTGTGAGCGGGAGAGTTAGTTCGCGCACATGGCAATACCTTGAAAAGGAAACGGCATGTAGAGTTCGTGTGTTGTCTGAAGAAAGAGGAATGAGCGCTGCAGGTCACTTTGGTATAGCAAGGGCTAGATCATTATTGGGTCAAGTAATAGAGAGTGTTGGCCCGGATCAGTGTTTTATGGAATGGATACCTATGTTATGTGATGCGGCATTTATCGATATAAGACCGGTGTTGGCACATCTACAATGGGAAACATCTACAGAAGATAGATTTAATGCAGATTTACTGAAATATCATGAAATAAAACATTCAAGTTTAAAAAATCTCGTTAAGGCAGCAAGTAATTCACCAGTACCTGTAATAATCGGAGGTCATTCTCTGGTTTCTGGCGATCTGATGTTACTAAATGATTGGGTTTGGAGTATTGAAGAGTAGAATGGGAGGAATGAGCAACATGAATAAAAAACTACATAATGTAGATCCAGTGATTTCAGATATTATTTCACGTGAGAATGTTCGTCAAAACAATGTATTAGAAATGATTCCTTCTGAGAATTATGCGAGCATGGCTGTCATGGACGCTGTAGGAAGTATATTAACTAATAAATATTCTGAAGGTTACCCCGGAGCTCGATATTACCAAGGTAATGATATTGTTGATGAAGCCGAAAATTTAGCTCGTGATCGGGCAAAAGAAGTTTTTAATTTTGCTCATGCTAACGTGCAACCTCATTCTGGTACGCAGGCGAATATGGCTGTCTATTTAGGCTTGCTAAAACCTGGAGATACAGTTATGGGTATGCAATTAGATGCTGGTGGTCATCTAACACATGGCCATCCAGTAAATGCGAGCGGGAAATTATACAATTTTGTGAGTTATGGTGTGGATCGTGAAACTGAAATAATTGATTACGATGCCATGCTTGATATAGCAAAATCACATCGGCCCAAGCTTCTAGTTGTTGGCGCTACTGCTTATCCTCGACAAATTAATTTTGCGCGTGCCAGAGAAATTGCAGATGAAGTTGATGCAATATTGATGGCTGATATGGCCCATATTTCTGGTCTCATTGCAGGTGGAGCACACCCTAGCCCTTCCGGATTTGCTCATGTAGTAACCTCATCAACGCATAAGACGCTCAGGGGCCCTCGAGGTGGGATGATACTTTGTGATCAAGATTATGCCAGAAGAGTAGACAGAGGTGTTTTTCCTGGATCTCAAGGAGGGCCGATGATGAATATTATTGCGGGTAAGGCAGTCATGTTGTCCGAGGCTAGTACTCAAGAATTTAAAACATATGCGCATGATACTGTTTCTAACGCAAATACTTTAGCTAATACACTTGAGATTGGTGGCCTACGATTAGTTTCAGGTGGTACGGAAACGCATCTTGTTTTAGTGGATGTTACCCCGATGGGTCTGACAGGAAAAATTGCAGCTGAAGCTTTGGAAGTTGCTGGAATTGTTACGAATTACAATACTATTCCTTTTGATCCTAATCCTCCTACTATCGGGTCAGGTGTTCGAATGGGTACTCCGGCTATAACAAGCCGAGGTATGGGTAGTAATGAGATGAAACAGATTGGTGAATTGATTTTGCGCGTATTTGAGAATCATGATGATCCTCAAATATTGGGTTCAATACGTGTTGAAGTCGAAAAATTATGTTCTGAGTTTGCAGCACCTGGAGTTGGAAGATAATAAGTTTGATTTGAAAATGTTGCTCAACACAAATCTGCTGCTAAAATCAATTACTCAACAGCAGTACTTAATACTTTAAAAGTACGCTGTTGCTGATCAGAATATCTGCAATTTTATTGAAATGATATTTTCAATGACCGAGGTCAGCGAGGAACTTATGAACGATTATGAATTAATGTATGTTTTGCATCCACGTCTTTCTGAGCAAGATATTGATGCTTTTGTCGATAATGTTTCCAGTATTATTAATAATTTTGGTGAAGTAATTACTGTAGATCGTTGGGGCAGGCGACGACTTGCTTATCCAATTGGGCAAAATTTAGAAGGATTTTATGTATTAACTACTTTTAATGCTCAACCTGAAGTCGGCTTTGAACTTGAATCTCAATTGAATCTTTCTGAAGATGTGTTGCGACATTTACTAATCAAAGGAATCATTCCTTATGAAGGTGTTGTAAAAGATCCTCAAGAGTCGCAAGATAATGAAAGTGCAGAATTTGATGATGAAAACAGTCAGGAAGAGAATTCTGTTGAAGTAATTGTGGATAGTGAATCAGACTCTGAAGAAGAGGTATCTGAGGCAATTGAGGATAATGCATCAGACTCTGAAGAAGAGGTATCTGAGGCAATTGAGGATA
>PANZ01000010.1 GCA_002707835.1 Chloroflexota bacterium | reverse complement strand
GTCGGTGGTGCTACTTTCTTTGCAGCGGGAATACTTGCTGTAAGTGAAGGTGCTGTTGTTGCTNCCGCTGGTGCTGTNGTTGCNNCCGCTGGTGCTGTNGTTNCTGCCGCTGGTGCTGTTGTTGCNNCCGCTGGTGCTGTNGTTGCTACCGCTGGTGCTGTNGTTGCTGCCGCTGGTGCTGNCGTTGCTGCCGCTGGTGCTGTCGTTGCCACCGCTGGTGCTGCCGTTGCTGCCGCTGGTGCTGCCGTTGCTGCCGCTGGTGCTGTTGTTGCTACTGCTGGTGCTGTTGTTGCTGCCGCTGGTGCTGCTGGTGCTGTCGTTGCCGCCACCGTTGCTGCCGTTGCCGCCACCGGTGCTGTCGTTGCTGNCGCAGAAGAATCAGAGGAATCTCCTGAACATCCTGTAATAAATGCAAGGCTGCAGGCAATAGCGATAATCACCAATACGCGGTAATGCATGGNGAAAAAAACTGGTCTGATCATTATTTAAGCACCTTAAGTTGATAAATTTATATTTAAACAATACGACGGAAATTACATTAAGAATGCATTAGTCGATAGTTAAGTTTTATGATGAACTTTGTCTATCGNTGAAGAATAAAAGAAGGCGAACATTGTGGATGTACCGATTTTTGAACGGACCAAACAACGACTAACNAATGCTGGTCCATTCCCTGATCTCCTTAAGCTTGAACTGATCGAAGCAGATGATGAAAAATCACGTATTCGCATGCAGTGCCGAGAAGATCTCGAACACGCCTTCGGAGCAATGCATGGCGGGGCATTGATGTCACTCGCTGATATCGCAAGTGTCGTTTGGGCACACATCCACACCAAAGGACAACTTGCCGGTACACAACAATTTAGTATCAATTTCCTTCGACAAGCTTCGGGAAACTATATCGATGCCATCTCCGAAGTCGTTCACAACGGACGAACATCATTAGTTGTACAAACAACACTCGAGAATGATGCTGGTGANTGTGTGGCACTAATCACACAAACACAGGCAGTACGTCCCTTGGAACAATAGAACAGACAATTATTCTATTTGTCCCAATACTCTGTTGAGGTACGCATTTGTAAAACGCCCGTCCGGGTCGAGTTTTTTTCGAACCACTTGAAATTGTTCCCATTGGGGATATAAGTGCATCAACGTATCTTTGGTCTGAAAATGCATTTTGCCCCAGTGCGGACGACCATCAAATTCTCGCATCAATGTTTCAAATCCTTCAAAGTATTGCTGATAGCGTTCATGTGTACGTAAATGAATAGCAAACGAGCATGTTTCACGATCAGTCGACATACTAAGTGGAATATCGTCGGCTGCAGTAAAACGCATCTCGATCGACATACTCGGTATGATCCCTGTCTGCTGGAGAAATGCACGGTAGCGTTTCATAGCATCTTTTGCTGCAGCACGAGGAATAAAATATTCCATTTCAACGAACTTCACTTTGCGCTCCGAAGTAAACACTCTGTAACTTCGATCTACATAATCTTCTCGAAACGTCACAGGAAGATTACGTCGTATGAACCTACTCACTGGTGGGGCAATTCTGTCTACTTTGACCAGATTATTGGCAATAAAATCACCTATTAGTACATCATTTTTAAAATTTTCCCAATATGTCAGAGGCTCTTCAGGACGTGTTGTTCGATTATTTTGTTTGGTAAATGCATTCTGCATATTTGGTTGCCAGAAAAATTCAAAATGTTCATTGCTATCGATAAAGTCGTCGAGGTTTGTCATAACTTCATCCAATGCAATCGGCTTTTCCANAGCATGTAAATTAAACGCTGTTTCACATTTGAGTGTAATAGTTGAAATAATTCCTAATGCACCCAGAGATACACGTGCTGCATGAAAAATATCCTGATGCTCGTCTTTACTACAATTGAGCACTGAACCATCTGCTGTGATAATACGCATCGAGTGCACTTGGGTCGGGATACATCCAAATGTTGCACCCGTTCCATGCGTACCAGTCGAAATCGCTCCTGCAATACTTTGATATGCGATATCACCCATATCTTCCATTGCAAATCCGTACGTAAACAGTTCTTCACTTAAGTGTGATAATTTTTTCCCAGATTGAACTGTGACGTATCCGTTGACGGAATCCACTTCTACGATTTGATCATAATTCGTGAGATCTAACACATAATCATCAGAGACTGCTATACCGCTAAAGGAGTGTTTTGCACCAAATGCTTTTATTTGGAGACCGCGATTCGCTGCCTGCTNTACCAGCGCTACAATTTCATCTTCAGTCGTTGGACGAAATATTTCGATCGGNGATGCATGTANGTTCCCAGCCCAGTTACGCCAGGACTGTCGTTTAGGGACATGATCTTGTCCACCGGTTTGTGCAGCATGGATCGACACTATACCCTCACTTTTATAGATCACTAAAGTAGAGCAAGCCCNACACAATCGCTAGAGTTTAACGACCATTTTCCCCACATTAGTCCCTGCAAATAATCCACGAAATGCTTCTGCAGCGTTTTCGATGCCTTCAACCACTGTTTCTTGTGTTGTGATCTTTCCTTCAGACATCCAAGTACTCATATCGGAAAGGAATTGAGAGCGAAGATCGCTGTGGTCAGAGACGATAAAGCCACGCATATTAATTCGTTTACCCACAATCAATGACAAATTACTTGGTCCGGGTCTGTGTACTTCCTCGTTATATCCAGAAATCGATCCACATGCAGCTATTCGACCACCTTCATTCATCAGTGCGATCGCTGCTTCAAGGTGTTCATAACCCACATTATCAAAATACACATCAACTCCATCGGGAGCTGCATCTGATAGTGAATGTACGAGNTCACTGTCACGATAATTAATAGCAACATCAAANCCAAGATCATCCGTCAGCCAAGAACATTTATCGTCTGATCCAGCAGTACCAATCACTCGACATCCTTTGAGTTTGGCAATCTGCCCAGCGACACTCCCGACTGCACCGGCTGCACCTGAGACAAAGAACGTATCGCCTTCACGGATCTGACCAATGTGTAATGTACCGACATATGCAGTAAGCCCAGGCATACCCAAGACTCCCAGATAATGTGACGGCATATCAACGTTTGCAGGTAATTTCACTAATGAGCTTGCGGATGTAGTGTAAGCCTCACGCCAACCTAAATTACTTTGTACTAGATCACCTACGGCAAAATCGTCATGTTCTGAAGCAGTTACTTCGCCAACTGCACCACCATGCATGACTGTCCCTAGTTGATACGGAGGTGAATAAGAAGCAACATCTCGCATCCGCCCTCGCATGTACGGATCGACAGAGAAAAACAAATTTTGAACAGAGACCTGACCATCTTCAGGAGTAGGTAGTTCTACCTCAACGATGTCAAAGCATTCATCATTCGGTAATCCAACTGGACGGTTTATCAAATGCACTTCACGGGTACTCATCATTACACCTCACAGGACTTTATTTTATCTCTACACTGAACATGCTTTGGACTAGCAATAGGCCATCAGTACATTCTAATAACCATCACTCGACTTCGGCTGATCATTTTGTGCAATGATAGTCCCTTGGAGTTCTGCTATCGTAGTTTCCAGTTCTGCTATCTCTGCCTTCAAATTTGTGACTTCGACAGAGAGTGTCGCTAAACCTTCTTGGGTAGCACGCAGTGAATCTTCTGTTGCGGTATCGTCACTAGAGCATGCAACAGCTGTAAAAAGAACAAGAGCTAAGGAAATAGAGAATATCTTCATAAATCTATGGTATCACTACAGAATGTAGAACTTGAACTATCGAATGAATGAAATGCTTTCTGAGGAGTCATACATGAGCAACACTGTCATCTTAGAAAATTCATTTCTCGCAACAATGAAGGACCCCAATGATCCTGCAATGTTGAAACAAAATGCCATCCATACCACTGAAGGAGCTTCACGTTATGGTTTTGGTGGAGCATTAGTCGGTGGCGTTACTTTGTATGGGTGGTGTATTCCCAGTATTTTACAGGCAATGGGAATTGAATGGCTTGATCATGGCTGGATACATGTCATGTTTCGTCGACCTACATACCCGGGAACACAAGTACAATTTGTTGTGACAAAAGATGACGAAGGCACTCACCATTTTGTTGCGACAAAAGATGACGGAGAAGCGTGTCTCAGAGGAACACTAGGCTTAGGTGAGGCGCATTGGCTTGATATGTTACAGCTCTCAAACAATCTGAACCCTGATCCTGTATTGGACAATCGTGAATTCTTAACTATCGATAACGCACCTGTCGGTGAAGATCTCCGGACATTCGCATTTGAGATTTCTGAAGAATATGCAAACGAAACTGGCGTTGATGCAGGTGATATCCAAGATTTGTTTACTGGAGAAGATCCCTTGGTACACCCCTCATTGATTGCTCGACAAATGATGCCATTACTCGCTCATTCCTATGACTATGGACATCCCGCTATCCACGTCAGTAGTCATGTACAAAATTTCAAACGCGCTGAGGCAGGTCAGACATTTATACTCACTGGCCATTTTGTAGAAACATATGAAAAACGAGGACACCATTACGCTATTTGTGATGGTGCCCTTTTTGATGCATCTGGAACTGAAATTGCACGAATCCGACACACAAACATCTATAAAGTTGCGCAGCAAAATGCTACATAAGCTGTCTTAGATTAAATCATGCCAGCTTCAACCATATAATTATTCGCTGTACACATTGCAGCATCATCAGAAGCCAGAAACAACACCATTCTTGCTGGGTACACAGGATCTATTAAATCCGGTAAGCATTGTTCTTTACGTGCTTCTTCCAATCCTTCAGGTGTCACCCAAAGTTCTTTCTGCCGCTCAGTCATAATCCAACCTGGAACGACCGTATTAACGCGAATACGATGAGGCCCTAAATCACGTGCGAACGATCGAGTCATACCATGTATCGCAGCTTTCGATGTTGTATAAACGGGCATACCACCACGTTTCACCCACCACGAAACTGATCCAAAGTTAATAATAGAACCACCACCAGCCTCAATCATGCCTGGCGCTACCGATTGGATAGAGAAAAACATATGACGCAAATTGGTAGCAATACGCTCGTCATAATATTCAGGAGTCACATCTTGCCATTGATGACGATCGTCACGTGCAGCATTATTGACGAGTACACGTGCAGGACCCAACGCATCTTCAAGTTTCTTAAATGCCGCGCGTGAAGCTTCGATATCTCTCAAATCACAGAACTCAAAGTGAATATCGACACCATTTGAACGCAATTCATTTGTTAATTTCTCTCCATTGGTTTGATCAAAATCAATAAATCCAATTTTTGAGTTCTGATCCGCGAAAGCCTTCACGATCTTAGCACCGATACCTGAAGCTCCACCTGTAATATATACAGAGGCACCATCAAGACTTGGATATGTTGCAAATGTCATCTTCTCCTCTTTCCCTTAATTACCTTCTAAAATAAAACTGGCAATACGCTCTCCTATAACCATCACCGTTACATTGATATTCGCCCTTACACATTCAGGCATGATAGATGCATCTGCAACACGCAAATTATTAACGCCATATACTTTTCCGAACTGATCGACTACAGCCATTTCATCTGACTGAGGACCCATCTTCGCAGTACATGAAACATGATGGCCAGTTTGCACACTCTTACGAATCCATGCATCAAGTGCTTCATCTGAAATCAGATCAGTATCCAGTGGATACATCCTATCTTGTACTAAATGTTCCATCGCAGGATGATTTTCGAGTGTCACTAAAAGACGTACGCCATCACGATAACGACGAATATCTTCCTCTTCAGCCAATAAATTATAATCAAGGTAGGGGTGTTCTCGGTAATCAGCAGAATTCAATCGCACTTCACCTTGGGAAAGTGCAGAATTTAAGCCTAAACCAGCATTAATTCCCACAGGATGTATAACATCACCTGATTGATCATCTCTGCGGGCACTAGCAGCATGCGATAGATACACAATCATATCGTTATCAATGGCCGATCCATCAGCAGTGTATCGTAAAAGCACTTGTAACCTTGGGCCGATAGGGTCAAGCTCAACTTCAGGTTTCGTCGCCCAGAGAATTCCTAATAAAGGATGATCCCGCAGATTTTGACCCACACCAGGGGAATCCACAAGTACATTAATTCCATGTTCTTCTAAATGATCTGCAGGACCTATACCCGAAAGCATCAATATTTGCGGAGAGGCAATCGCGCCAGCACTGAGAATAACCTCGTCACCTTCAACAATGAATTCTTCATCATCAGAAACAGCACATACTCCTGTGGCGTGCGGCGTATCACCAGAAGTATCGAAGAGAATATTTTTTACTGTGACATTCGATCGAATCGTCAGATTCAGTCTATGTCGTGAGAGTCCCAAATATCCGATTGACGTTGACCAACGAATACCACCAGGGTTATTCAATGGTATCGGCCCGACACCAATAGTATCTGGAGCATTCGCATCTTCGCAAAACGGAAATCCTGCATCAAGACATGCATCAACAAATGCACGTGACCCTGCCTGCCATTCCTCTTCAGGGAATCGATGGCAAATGATAGGGCCTGTCGATCCATGAAAATCTCCAGGATTGTCTTCATATGTCACGTCAGTTTCGATTTTATTAAAATAAGGCAGTAACTGCTCAAAATCCCAAAGATCATTACCCCACTCAGACCAATTATCATAATCTTCAGGAAGACCTCTTAGGAAAACCTGTCCATTAATAGCACTCGAACCACCTGTAATTTTCCCTCGTGGTACATCAATTTCTGCAACGTCAGTGGCACGTGCACGGTACTGCCAATTGTAATCACTCGTCCAAATACTTTTGGTTGATGCATAGCCATATTTCACTTCTTCAGGCAGACTCTCGATATTTTCATGATCAGGACCTGCCTCCAGTAATAAAACTGACTTGTTGGGATCCTCAGAAAGTCTTGTGGCAAGAATTGCACCAGCTGAACCAGCTCCGATAATTATATGATCGTACCGCATATGTACCTCTTTACAAATTTATCCTGCTGATAAACGTCTTGCCGCATCGCCATCCCATTCAATGCCAAGTCCAGGAGCTGTTGGTAATGGGATAGCTCCATTTTCTACTCTCTCTGTTCCATTAACAAGTTCATCTCTCCATGGAACACCGGCATAGCCATACTCCAACGACAAGAAATTATTGCTGACAGCGCTGAGATGAACCGAACTGGCTGTAGCAATTGGTCCTGACATATTATGAGGAGCAATTTCAACATCATAAACTGATGCAATGGCATCAACTTCTCTAAATGCAGAAATNCCACCAATCCATTTCACATCAGGCATCACCACATCTAACGCACGATGTTCAAAGAGTTCTCGNAAAGAGANCAGTTTTGATAACTGTTCACCACCTGCAAGTCGTGGCTGTATGAGTCTACGTAAAGCACTTAACTCTGCATGATCATCTTCTTTAAAAGGCTCTTCAATCCAAAAAAGATCATAGGGTAAAAGTCTGTCTGCCATTTGCTTTGCATCTGCAGGAGTAACAGCCCAGGCCCAATCAGTATGTAATTTAATATCTGGACCTATTGCTTCACGTACTGCTTGTATACGCGATTCAGCAAGATCCCGTTCTTCATTAGTAAGAGCAACACCTCGACCAAAAGCCACCTCGGCTGGTTGGGGAAATGGATAGATCTTTACCGCTTGAAATCCATCAGCAACAGCACGCGATGCTGCTTCAGCAAGATCAGATGGAGATCGACTTTGAGTGGCTTGACTGAGATTTGCATAGAGAGGAATATCTTCGCGAACAGCTCCTCCAAGCAGTACGTAGACAGGCTGGTCTAATGCCTTCCCGGTTAAATCCCATAATGCTTGCTCAATACCACTTACTGCAGCATAGCGTATTCGATTTGCGAAGGGGTTATTGAGCCAATGTTGGCGAGCTTCATGCATAAGACCAACGGGATTTTTTCCAATAAAATAAGATTTCATCTCGTCAATAGCAACAGCAACACCTGCATCTAATCGACTTTGACTACACTCACCTATACCAAGAAGGCCTTCATCAGTATGAATTTCAACAAACATCCATGTTCTTCTGCTAGCCGAAGGATTGGCAAGAAATTCACTTGCTGCATCAACGACGACCGTTTGCAAATCTGTAATCTGCACAATAACTCCAAACACTATAATTTTTTTGTCATCAACGTAATCTATACATCACTCTGTTTTTTTTGCCATCAGAAGTATGAAATTCACATGGAATATTCCAGCAAAAACATTTAAGCTTCAGAACAAGCAAAATAAATCGGAGTAAAACATGATGAACTGGAATAGTGCTCTTGCACTCAGTACTGCATTAAGAGATGGAACTTTTTCCGCTGTCGATGTAATGAATGAAACATACGATCGAATTGAAAAACATAACCCGCAACTCAATGCAATCGTCAATTTATTACCGCGAGAAGAAGCACTGAAACTTGCTCATGCCGCTGACCAGATCGAACCTAGTGAACGTGGAGATTTACATGGCATCCCCATGGCAGTCAAAGATCTGAACGATGTCGCAGGCTTCCCTACCACAGCAGGGTATATCCCATACAAAGATCAAATAATCGAAAAAGANGGCCCNATGGCCGCTCGTTTACGACAGGCAGGAGCACTTTTCATTGGAAAAACAAATACTCCAGAATTAGGACTAGGTTCCCAAACGTACAACAGCGTCTTCGGAACAACCCTAAATCCATATGACCAAACACGAACACCTGGAGGCAGTAGCGGTGGTGCTGCAGTTGCAATAGTTACAGAAATGTTGGCAATCGCAGACGGCAGCGATATGGGAGGATCCCTTCGTAATCCAGCTTCATTTTGTAATATCGTAGGCATGAGACCTTCTATTGGGAGGGTACCTTCTGGAGGTCATTCAACATGGTTCGGCAGAATGTCCACAGCTGGACCAATGGCACGAACAGTTAAAGATGCAACATATCTACTCTCAGTCCAAGCAGGACCACATTCATCTGATCCATTGACGCTTCCAGAATCAGGAACCATCTTCAAAGATCTTCTTTCGCAGATAGAACAAGAACCTTCATCTCCTTACCGCATTGCTTANAGTCCAAATTTACATGGATTGCCAATTGCTTCTGAAGTAAGCNAAGTTATTGCACAAGCGCCAGCAGTATTTGAGNATTTTGGATGGGAAATCACTGAAACATCACCAGATCTGTCAAAAGCCATGGAAGTATTCCAAATTCAACGGGCAGCCGGGTTAGCAAATTTAGGAAGAACTCTTGATAGCAAATACACAGACTGGAGGACACATACTAAAGATACAGCTTTATGGAATATAGATGAGGGAATGAAATTAAGTTCCCAGGAAATTCTCGAATCAGAGCAACTCCGTGCAGAAATTTATGCAAACGTTGCTGCTTTTTTTGAAACTTATGATGCACTTATTCTGCCTGCAGCTCAGGTTGCACCTTTCGATATTGAGACACAGTGGATTGAAGAAATTGAAGGGGTGAAATTCCCTACATACCTTGATTGGATGACAGTGTGTTGTGCCATTTCCATCACAAGTTTACCGACCATTTCTGTACCAGGAGGTTTTACCGCTTCTGGACTACCTGTCGGTTTACAAATTGTAGGGAAACCAAAAGGTGACATTGAATTACTCAAGATTGCGTATGCGTTTGAACAAGCAACAATGCATCACCTAAGAAAACCAAACTAAATTGAAGACACTGCTAAAACTGTAAGGCCTGTGACAACCATCAACGTGGCAATAAANTTTTGCACTAACACTTTTTGACCTAACTGTTCTGTNGCTAACCATGGNGTTTTTGCAGCTANAAGTACGCTCATAAAGAATACAATTAAAGGTGATGCGCTCACTACAGCNCTCGCTAANGAGACAGGTCCCTTTGCTATCGCATACGTNAANAGAGCAGANGCNGAGACAGCAGCACCNACNTCAATTGTGAGNGCNAATGAAGCATATGGTTTNTTNANAAAATGATATATNTCAGCAACNTATGATTTNCGTAGATACAAAAGCATCAAAACAATTGCCATACCAAAATATCGNAAAATCAATGCATGCCAAAACGATAAATCATCCGTTACCGTTTTNAGGAGAATTTGNGAAANNGACACTAATACAATNGCAANAACNAAATAAAGNGTNACTTCACTGAACTTCACNCGCTTATTATCTGCAAATTTNAATGCNGAAAGTACAGCTCCACCTATTGCTAACATCACAGCTAAAAATTCATACTGTGAAAGATTTTCACCTAAAAAGACAACAGCCAANAAAACAACAAGTAACGGGTANGATTGAAAAATAGGNGCTGCACGAGAAACTTCTTCACGTGCNATNGCNGTNATGATTAAAGGAGCTGCTAAACCCCACATTATTCCCATTAATAAACCACGNATATANATATCCANATCAATATCAAACGGAAATGGGGAAAAAATACCAATCGCGANACACATGACAAAACATTGAAATCCAATAAAGAGCAAAAATGANCGAATACNTAAACCAAGAGTATTCATTATCACTTTGTCAGTNATACTCACTATTGCAAAACAATGTGCTGCAATCAAAGCCGCAAGAATCCAGTGGATAGTTGACTCCTAAGCCAATCTAGTCAGAAGTTGGACCAAGGTATTCGGTAATTATCTTGGCATCTATTAATCGAGAAATCTCCTCATCGGATTTCCCAAGTTGAGTAAGAACTTGACGAGTATAACTACCCAATGGCGTAGCTGCATGTTGAATTTTCGTAGGAGTATGAGATAAATCAACCAGAGGTGCTACTACGCGCTGAGGTCCAGTGACAGCATGTACCAATTCAACCATATGATCCGCTTCTTGCACTATTGGATCTTCAGACATTAATTCTGGAATATTGACAGGCGCAGACGGACAACCTTCTCGATTAAAGATCTCCGTCCATTCGTCAACTGTACGGCTAGCGAAGAGTAATTTTGTTCGCTCTAAAATCTTTTCCATTTGTTCTTCGTGATCTGGATGTGCCCTATCTGAAAGAATGACAATTTCATCTGGAGTTACTTCAAGTGCACGAGCTGCTGCTGCACGATTAGCTGGCGTCAATGCACCAAGAGTCATAACACCATCTTTTACTTGTCGTGGCCCTGCAATCAGTTTTCCAATTCCAGCAATACCACCACGATTAATTGATTCACGAAGATCATTGACTTCACCAAATGACCCTCCACGTTGTTTTAGTTTTTTGATTTCATCCGCAAGTATGTCACGTACTTTCGCATCATATGTAGGCTCTCGCATCACAGCAGTATCTTGCAATACCAAAGCACCCCTCAATAAAGAAGCATCCACTAATTGTCCAGTATTGGTCTGTGTACGAGCTAACAAAGCTCCAAGTATTCCAATTGCAGCACCCATACCTGCTGAATAATCAGCAATAGTATTGTTCGCTAAAATAGGAAGTCCTTCCTCATTCAATTTACCGCCATTAACTGTTAACCCAGAGTAGGATTGCATCATTGGATCACTCGCAGGACGACCTACTTGGGAACTTTTCGTTCCAAAACCAGTAATACGTGCATAAATCAATCGTGGATTAATTGCTTGGATTTGTTCGTACCCAAACCCAAGTCTTTCAGGAACACCAAATCGGAAATTGGTGAGTAACACATCACTATCGACAGCAAGATCATGTACCAACTGCTGACCATCTGGATGTTTAAGATCAATAGCAATACTTTTTTTTCCCAAATTGAGAGATTGGAATCGTTTTCCTTCATTCGGAACAACAGTATTGGTATTTCGATAAGGGTCACCTTCTAAAGATTCTATTTTAAAAACCTCGGCACCCATTTCTGCCAATATGCGACCACATGAAGGCCCCGCCACAGCTTGTGTAAGTTCTAATACTCGTATTCCTTGAAGAGGTCCCATAGTTACTTCATCGTATTTTGTCTGCATCAATTTCACAACTTTCTAAAAACAACTACTCGAAATACAATGCATATTCATTGCACTCAAACGCTGACTCAACGTACGCTCAGATCAATTAACCTGATTGTAAGGAATCTCAAAATGAGCAAACTCAAAAATTTACTCAGACAAACAATTCAAAACGCCTCTCGCCGGAGTATTGGTTTTGCGCACGAAACTAATACTACACCAAATCCACAAATGTTGATTATGGCAAAAGCTAACAACAAAACAGAAGCACAAAAATTATTAAAAGCCGGTTGCAGTGTCATATTAACTGAAAAAATAAATACATTTGATACTGAGAAAAATCCTGTTGGGATTCAAGTCGAAGCACCAACTACCGAAGTAATAGCTGATGCGATAGCAAAAAATATTGATTTTGTGATTTTTGATTATGAACAAACCCTGGCAAACGTATTCGGAGAATCTGAAATTGGCAAAATCTTAGATTTACCTACTGCAAATGAAGATCAGCTTACAACATTGAAATACATACAAAATATTGATGCTGTTTTTGTAGGAACAATACCTCAACCTTTTCTTGTAAAAGATCAATTACATTTCCGTGAGATTGCTGCAAATTTGAGCGCGCCATTAATGGCATTGATAGAACATGTACCTAGTACCAATGAACTACTTGCTTTTCGAGATTCAGGTATTTTGGTGATTTCAGTACCAAATGATACAAATTTGGTCACTGAAATATCTAAAGGCATCCTAGAAATGCCATTACCTCAACTTAACGCTGAGCATAATGCATTTTCCCCAATGATACCTGCAACGGGAGGATCTTCTGAAGATCACACTCACTAGTACTTCTTGTCAGTAAGCGCTAATTTGATAAAGCTTTAATCGCTTCTAATGCCAATGGAGCATGATCAGAAGCATCTTGATCTGCAATGACTTCGTGCAAGATTGAATCTGTGCCAAAGATAAATGTAGATCTAACTGCTGAAGTACCTGGTTCATTTTTCACACCAAAAGCATCCATCATCGCCAAATTTGGCCAGTCCGATAAAAGTGGAAACGTAAATCCATTTTGTTGAGCAAATGCACCTTGAGAAGCAAATGTATCTGCGCTGACGCCAACGACCTTGGCATCAAGAGCTTCAAATTGAGAAATCAATTCTTGAAACTCCTGCATTTCAATTGTTCAGCCACCTGTAAATGCCATCGGGTAGAACGCAATTACTGTCACTGTATTTTCAAAATCTTGATTTGATACTTTTTGTCGTTCAGTGTCTCTCACAACAAATTCTGGCATTTGTGAACCAACTGAAAGCATAGGAACTCCTAATTATGTACTTAATTAATGATGGTCATCATGAGGAACATCAGGTTTTTGAAAATCCCAGTTTAAATCTCGCTCTCTTCTATAGAGATAACCTAAACTCATAACAATACCCAAACCCGCTAAAGTTAAGATTGTCCAAAAAATAACAACCTGCAAATCTACACTGGGATCTAAAGAACGAGATTCGCTACCAGCAAGGATCACCGAAGGGAAAAAACTCAAGCATAGCCCCATGACAACCGCACATATCTGTCTCACGAATAACTCCTTCTTGCTATTACTCTAGTATAAAACATGTTGCAATTTTACAATCCCCGCCAGTTTAGAATGAAACAGCCTATTTGTCTTCTAGAAATAATCCAACGAAAAGATCAACTATTTTCATAATCGTGATTGCTTGACATGCTATGCAGACCTATACTCAGATACCTTGAGAATTCTCAAGGCATTTAGATAAACCTTCGAAACGCCCGCAGATCGGAGCGATTTTATGCCAAAAAGGACTTGGCAGCCGAAAAGAATCCCACGTAAACGAAAACATGGATTTCGAGCACGTATGTCAACAAAAAATGGCCGACACATTCTATCTAGACGACGTAGTCGTTCAAGAGTGAGATTAACTGTATAAAAAATTGTGAACCAACTAACAGATAAAAAAATAACTCGTTTACGCCATAGTCGAGATTTTTCAAACGTTATGAAACACGGTAGGCGCTCGCGTGGGAAAATTTTGAATCTGGTCGCGTGTCAAAATAACCTGCCCTACAGCCGCATAGGCTATTCAGTAAACAAAAGTACTGGCTCAGCAGTCACACGTAACCAAATTAAGAGAAGACTACGAGCAATAGCCAATAATCATACAATACAACCTGGAATCGATATCGTAGCAATACCATTAAAAAATGCAGCTAAAGTGAGCTATGATGAGATAGAGTTAGATTTTAAGAGATCTATTACTTTATTACAGTCAGAATTATAGATAGTAGGTAAATAGTTGTCTAATCTAATAAAATCAACTTTAATTGGATTGATTCGCATCTACCAACTCGCCGTCTCACCTTTATTAGGGCCATCATGTAGATACAGCCCTACATGTTCTTCTTATGCACATACCGCCATCAATAGATTTGGTGCCATCAAGGGAATTTTTTTCACGACCAGACGACTACTAAGATGCCATCCTTTTTCAGCAGGTGGTTTAGACCCTGTTCCCACAAAACAGCATAGGCACCCAGAGGGTGGGCGATCTTAATGGTTCATTTTTTGCGAATACGCCAAGAGAAACTAATGTTTCACGTGAAACTATTGTTAATTAGCCCTTTGTTATTGATAGGTGTCGGTTGCGCTGATGTTACCGGCCCTGAGGGGTGGGCTGACCCTGTTGAAAAAAATGACACTATCGTACTTCAACTAAAACGAGGGGTACTAAGTGGTGGTGGCATCAACAGCTCTGGCCGATTTCTGGAAAGTTGGCGATTCCCGTACGACGAAGATGATTTAGACTTTGATGGATTCTACGCCACGCCTATAATTGATGGTAAAAATGCCTATATAGCAGACCATAGTGGTCAGGTGGGGTCGATAGATATCGAAACTGGGCGCTTAAACTGGTCGAATATGCGTGATGTAGGTTCAGAAATCGTTGCAACTCCAGTCATTCATAGCGGAAAACTCTATGTAGCGACAAAAAACGGTAATGTATTGGTGATTAATAGAGATACAGGTGCATTAATTGATAGTTTTGAACAAACTGAAGGCAGAATTTGGGCTTCTCCGGTCATTTTAGGGAACATGCTCTACATTGCCTCACTCGATGCAAAAAAAATCGTTGGTATCGACATGGCAAATGGTGCAATCAGCTCTGAATTTCCTCTGTCTGGTGGCGTTGCCTCTAGCCTGTCGACAGTAGGCGGGAGGCTCCTGGTAGGCACACTTGAAGGGCATTTAAGCGCCTTTACACCTGCAAATTCACTTGTTGAAGATTGGAAACAGTCATTAGAAGGTTGGATAATAGCGAAGCCTTTATTGGCTTCAGGGACAATTTACGCTGTTACCAGTCGCGGGGTAATAGCTGCGGTAAATCCGATAAGTGGTGAAATTCTTTGGAAATCCACCCATGAAGATTCAAATTTCAGCACAACACCAGTTATATCTAACGGAGTCCTTGTTGTTGTATCCAGAAAAGGAAATGTAGTCGGGTTGGCGCAAGGTACTGGTAAAGTTATCTGGGAACGAAAAATTGAAGATATAAAACTCTTACCAAGGCCGTTATTAGTAAATAACCAGGCCATCCTACTCGGTCGCTCGGGTGAAATTATTCATATTAATCCTCAAACCGGTAACGTAAGTAATCGTTACAAAAGGGAGGATTAACTATGCCAATTGGAGCTATCTGGCAAGCTGGATTAGAAACACCCCTTTTGAACTTTATGCTAATACTTAGTTCACTGACTTTTAACCAATACGGAATTGCAATAATTATCTTTACAATCATCTCTAGAGTACTTCTATTCCCATTAACGCTAAAAACCTTGAGATCTGCAAAGGCAATGCAGGGTTTACAGCCCCAAATGAAGGAAATTCAGAAAAAACATTCAGATCCAAAGCGTAGATCTGAAGAAACGATGAAACTTTATAAAGAGTCTGGAGTTAGCCCCTTGGGCTGCCTCGGACCGCAATTAATTCAGTTGCCGATTTTTATTGCACTTTATCAGGTAATACGCATTACTTTAGGCTCAACACCTGAATCTCTAGTAGATCTTGCGCCTAGGGTTTATTCTTACCAAATTTTGGAAAATGTCATACCTCTTTCTACTACATTCTTATGGTTGGATTTAGGAGCACGTGGTGGATTTGTGCTTGCTATCATTGTAGGGGCCTCTATGTGGTTGCAACAAAAAATATCAACTTCCAGTAATCCTGCCACTCAAACACCTCAACAGCAATCAATGAATCAAATGATGCAATGGATGTTGCCAATGATGTTTGGCTGGTTTGTACTCACCCTACCTGCAGGTCTTGGAGTATACTGGGGTTTTAGTACTATTATTGGCATAATGCTTCAGTGGAAATATGTAGGCCCTGGAGATTTTACATGGGGAAGTCTAATTCCAGCACCAATGAGAAAAGTGAGAGAGCCTTCTGCCGATCGGCAAAAGGGTGAAAATGCACAAAATACAGTCGAAGTGACTGAAACAAATGAAATGGAGAGTACAAATGGAAGTGGCGGAGACCAGCGGACGAACCGTCGAAGACGCCGTAGATCGGGCGCTAGAACAACTAGGACGTCGAAAAGATCAAGTAGACGTCGAGGTAATTCGTAAGGGAAGTAAGGGATTTCTTGGCTTAGGAGGTGAAGAGGCAATAGTTCGAGTAACCGCCAAAAAAAGTGGCAGTGGTCGCAATAATCGACGCCCTACAAGACGTGGACGTCAAAATAATAGACGCAACGGTAACTCACGTGATGATCAAAGATCATCAAATCGTGGAGCACAAAATGGTGATTCTAACTCGAGCAATAGAAGAAATCGCCAAGACAGGCGTCAATCAAACCGTGAAGACAATACAAGAGAAATAATTCCTGTCGCGGAATCTGATGAAACAAAGATACCTGGAGCACTAACTGAAAATATTCCTTTATCCTCAAAGGCAGAGTGGGATGATGAAATCGACCTTTTCGGAAGTACTCTTCGAGACTTATTGAACTTACTTGGATTTACAGATACGCATATAACAGTGCGCGATCCAGAAACAGCTGGAGATGGCCTAGGCCGTGTAAATCAAGTGTTCGATATATTTGGTGAAGGCGAATCAGATCCTGATAATCTAGCAATGCTAATCGGTCGAAAAGGAGAAACTCTCCAACAATTACAATATCTCACTAATGTCTTGGTCTCACGAAAAGTCGAAGGCAACTCAGTCTATGCTGTTGATGTTGATGGTTATCGACATAGACGTGAGACAAGCTTGACGACAATGGCTAAGGAAATAGCAGAAGAAGTACGCACTACTGGTGATGTGATTACATTAGAGCCCATGCCAGCAGCTCTAAGAAGAATCGTCCACTTAGCATTAGAGGATGAGGATGGCGTTACTACACAAAGTATTGGTAAAGGTCGTGAAAGACAAATAGAGGTAATGCCTGAATAATACACTTAATTTTCTCCCCTCATCATTGATCCGGAGTAAAAGTTGGGTAAATATTCACAAGAACCTATTCTTTTAGTTGGGCCTATATGCATTGATCGCACCACACAGGGAATGCAACTGGGTGGTGCGGTTTCGTATGCCGCTTCAGTCATTCATTCCATGGGATATAAAGCACGAATATTAACTATTGGAAATTCAAACATTGATCTTGGTGTTCTTAAGAAACATGAATTACATATCATCCCTGATAAGAGAGTGTTAACTTTTGAAATTGACACTACGAAAAAGGAACGGAGGTTAAAATTACTCCAAAAACCTTCAAGAAAAATTACAATTAATGATCTACCGAGATCTTGGCAAGGTAATAACACTCTAATAATGGCTCCTTTGATTGAAAATGATATCGAATTACTTCCATTTTTAGAATTTTCTGACAATATCAATAATATATCACTATTGACACAAGGCCTACAGAGAAGAGGTGAATCTGAAATAGTTTATTCAGAAATATCTCATTTTAACTCTTTTTTAAGATTTTTTACTAACTCATTCTCAATTTTTAGATCTGAGCAGGAATCAAATTTTTGGAGTGCTGAACAGATGAATCAAACACTTAAAACTGGAGCGAGAGTCATCACAACATTGGGAAAACAAGGAGCATCTATCCATAAATCTAATAAAATTACAAAAATCCAACCCGTGCCAACTAATTCTGAACTAGATACGACCGGTGCAGGAGATACCTTTGCAACAGCATTCACATTAAGTTTAAAATATGGAGAGAGACAGGCTGGAAATCTTGCTGCAGCATATGCAACAAGCTCAATAGAACAAGTAGGTCCTACGCTATTGCCGCCTCAAAAAATTATTCACAAGCGAGTACTTGATGAACTGAGCACTTTCGACCACAATCATCAGGGAGACTGAATTGAGCCAAATTGTTGCTGTAGCTAACCAAAAAGGTGGTGTTGGAAAAACAACCACAACTGTTTCATTGGCTGCAGCAATAGCAAAAATGAATCAAAAAGTACTCATCATCGATGCAGATCCTCAATCCAATGCGTCTTCAGCAATCGGGTTTGATACACTGGAAAACAGCGCTCTCTACGATTCATTGTTAAATAACTATTCCTTACGTAATGGTATAACCAGCACGACAATGGAAAGAGTTTCAATTGTACCTTCGGCGCCTGAGCTCGCAGGAGTAGAAGTAGAACTTGTTTCACACATTGGTCGTGAATATAGAATGCAAAATACATTAGAATCCCTTCGAGAAGAGTACGATTTAATTCTTATTGATTGTCCTCCATCTTTAGGACTATTGACTGTAAATGCACTTACAGCAGCTGATAGTATTTTAATCCCTGTTCAATGTGAATATTTTGCATTAGAAGGGTTAAAGCACCTATCCAATACCATAGAATTAATACAAAAGAACCTTAATCCAAAACTAAAGATTTGCGGCATTCTACTCACAATGTATGACGCTCGTACAAACCTATCGCGAGATGTTGAATCAGAAGTAAGGGCGCATTTTAACGAAACATTTAATGTTGTAATCCCGCGATCTGTTAGACTCTCCGAAGCGCCTAGCCATGGAACGTCTGTTTTAGATTATGATCCTGAATCTGCTGGTGCAGTAGCATATATCCAACTTGCTGAAGAGTTTCTAAAATTATCAAACAGAGATCATAGTTTGTAAGGAGTCTACAATGTCACGAAAAACTGGACTTGGACGCGGATTATCTGCCTTGATACCAGATAACCAACAAAATGAAGAAAATCAAACCACTAGTAGAATTCAAACTGATCAGCAAGGCACTCCTGATTCAAGCATTTTGGAAATAGCTACAGATGACATAAAACCTAATCCCAATCAACCAAGAACACATTTTAACGAACAAGACATTAAACAATTGGCAAGATCCATAGAAGAACATGGCATACTGCAACCATTATTAGTCTCCGACAACGAAAATGGTTCCTATCAATTGATCGCTGGAGAACGAAGATGGCGCGCAGCTAAGATCGCAAATTTAGAAAAAGTACCTGCATTAGTTAGAGAAACTAACCCACAAGAAATATTAGAATTAGCGCTTATTGAAAACATTCAACGTGCTGACCTAAGTGCGTTAGAAGAGGCAGCAGCATATCAAAAGCTAGCAAATGACTTTCAGCTTACACAGCAAGAAATTGCAGATCGTGTAGGCAAATCTAGAACAACGATTACTAACACTCTTAGATTACTTGAACTACCCGATAAAATTCAGAAATCACTCGACAATAATGAAATAACTGAAGGGCATGCGCGAGCACTTTTAGGACTAAGTAACGCCGAAGACATGATCCAAAATCTTGAAGTAATACTGAGTAGAAATCTAAATGTTAGACAAACTGAAAATATTGTTAAAAACCAACGTCTTAGCAATGAATCTCACACTGAAATGGAAAATACGCCAATAAAAAGTGATGATAATAAATTAGAAATAAATCTTCCTGATTCGAGACATATTAGTGTTACATTACAGCGATTATTTGGTACAAAGGTGACTGTCCAACGTGCTAACGACGGTTCAGGGACTCTAACTATTCATTTCTATAGTGAGGAAGAGTACGAAGGGATTCTTTCACGTCTTATAGAGGAGGAAAATCATGACAATTATTGAACGTCTACAAGAATTAGACATTGTACTTCCTAATCCAAAAGCCGGTGGGGTCTATTCACCTGCAGTTCAATCTGGAAAATATATCTATGTATCCGGACAACTACCAGTGCACGACGGAAAATTACTAAATCCAGGAAAACTTGGTGATAATGTCAGTACTGAAGAAGGATACGCTGCGGCAAGGATCTGTGCGATCAATGCTTTAGGAGCAGTAAATACATTATTAGGTTCCCTTGAAAATTTAAGAGTTATCAAAAGTATAGGCTATGTCTCAGCAACGACTGATTATAAAGAGCATCCAGCTGTTGTAAACGGTGCAAGCGAACTACTCAAGGATTTATTAGGTGATATCAATGGAATTGGTGCACGTGTAGCTTTTGGAGTAGCATCACTACCAGCAGGATCATCAGTTGAATTCGAACTATTGTTGGAGAAAATTTAATGTCAAGAATTGACTTTGTCACTGGGGCACCAGAAAAATATATGCCTATGGTAGAAGAACTTGCGTCTGTACCTGATCGTCTTGCTGCAATTCTCGACCGATTAAACAGTAACGAATTCCGCCAATCAAGAGATCCTGAATGGTCTCCTGCACGAATCCTCAATCATATGATTAGTTATGCAAAACATAATGGAGAATTTATTAACCAGATGGCCTGGATGACCGATCCTACACGACGCGAGTGGAACGAAGAATCAGAACTAAGTATGCAGGATAATAGTAGCCAGCTTCTTCAAAGTCTACGTGATGAATTATCCGCAACAATTGAACTACTCTCCCACACACCAGATGCGCAATGGGGAAGACCAGGTTCAATTAATAATTATGGTCGCAGATCATTACGACAACAGTTACGTTCACATATTGATCATTTAAATAATCACACTACTCAAATAGAACAAATAGTCACTAGCAACTAATTAAAATATCTTTGTAAATTTTAATTCCAAGCAGACCCAGGTTCTAAATCATCTTCATGAAGCTTTATATCATGCATTAACTGTTGATTTCTCTTTTCGATGCGCATACGAACATCATCACCAGTAAAAATATAAAATCTTGACTGCAATATACTCCTGACCACTATAGGTCCTACTTCCATACCATCTATAGAGTCCGCAGCTTCTTCAGGCTTCGTTACAGTTCTACCTCGTCCGTAAGATTCTGGACGATTTCTATTCGCTTCCCAAATACGAGTATTAACCCTTGATGGGCACAAAACTGAAACGTCAATCCCATCTTTCGACAACTCAGAAGACAAATTTTCTGAATAGCTCACAACAGCAGCCTTAGAACTACTATAAATCCCTGAATCAGGCTGTAATGGAGGAGTCAATCCTGCCATTGAAGCAGTATTAACAATATGACCACCACCATTTTTTTTAATAAGAGAAGCAAATGCATTCACTCCATTAACAACTCCATGTAAATTAACATCGAAGATCCAATCCCAATCAAATTTAGGTGCATTGACAATCGAACCTTCTAACATCACACCAGCGTTATTACAAAGTATAGTTATCGGTCCCAGTTGTTTTTCAATCTTTTGGCCAAGTGCAAACATCGAGTCAGCATCTACGACATTAACGTAATAAGAAAAGGATTCTCTACCTGACAGTCGTAATTCAAGTGCAACTCGTTCAGCAGCTTCAATGTCTATATCGCAAACAGCAACTTTGACACCGACTTTGGCTAGGGCATGTGCTATACCTCTGCCTATTCCATCACCACCACCAGTAACTACAGCAACACGATCAAATAAGTTTTCCATTCTGCCCTCAAAGTTATTAAATTTCTATCGGTAGTTCATCGCGATAAGACCATTCAGCCCAAGAACCATCATAATTACGTGCTGATTCCCAACATAATAATTCGTACATAACAAACCAACTAACAGCTGAACGAATTCCACCACCACAGTATGGAAATATTGGAAGACTACCATCTACACCTATATCGAAATATAACTGTTTTAGAGTTTCAATATCATAAAATTGACCATTAGCGTCCATCAATTCTTCCCAATCCAAATGCAAAGCACCAGGAATACGTCCGCTTCGAGGTGCGGAGTGTGATCCTGTGTCCAAGCCTTGCCATTCAGAAGACGAGCGACAGTCCAATACTTGTCCATCCATTTTACCTGTTGCCACGGCCAAAACTTCATCAGCAGTAGAAATAATAGATTCGCCAGTTAAACTTAATTCAACAGGAGACCAGTCAGTAAAATCAATTTCAGTCGTAGTCTCAATATTCAACTTAATTAATCCAGCTAAAGATCGATCTGCAATTTGGACATTTGGAAAACCATAGTAGCGAAGGACCCAGTAAGCTCGACAAGGCCACATAGATTTCTCTGCCGAATAAAACACTACTCTTTTAGAGTTATCAATACCGAAATTACTCAATGTCATCTCTAAATCTACAAGATCGGGAACCAGTGCACGAACACCATTTTTTTCAGTAGTAAAATCTTTATAGCCTTCAGCAAAAACTGCTCGAGGTAAATGGGCAACGTCATATATTTGTCTTTCTGCTTCAACCTGAATAAATATAGTTTCTGGATCGTCCAGATTTTCTACAATCCATTCACCTTCAGCAATTGGATCAGGGTTAATATGCATATATACTCCAACTCCTATTTTTTTCGATTACGCTTACCGCCACGCTTCCCTCTACGTCTTTTTGCAATTGTTTTTTCGATGTCTTTTGAAGAATCAGTTATTTCTAAATTGGAAGAATAGTCAACAGGTTCCAAAATAGCAATTGTTGCTTCTTTTAATTTTGTTGCCGATTCTCGCGCAGGCTTTTCGACTGCTTCGTCTAATTTTTCTGGCCTGATCATAGTTCCATATTGTTCTGAAATTTGATCTGCTGCCATATTAATAATTTCACCAGAAAGCTCCAAACGCATCTGCACATTATTGCTAAGTAAATCCACTTTATAAACTTTGGCACGTCCTACCGGAGTAGTCACAAACTCTCCAACCTCAGGTAAAACACCTCTTAATTGTCTGTATTCTTCTACTTCAAAAGTCAAACAACATAATAAACGACCACAAAGACCAGAAATTCTAGAAGGATCTGGAGATAATCCTTGTTCTTTGGCCATACGTATAGAGACTGTAGGGAATTGAGTCATCCAACTAGTACAACACAGATCCCTGCCACAAAGACCCATAACACCAGCACCCATAGCTTTAGCACGTTCTCTTTGGTTTACCTCTATGATTTGTATCTTAGAAGCTAAAAGTGTTCCGAATTCAACTGCTATCACTTCCAATTCAGCATCATCAAAATTTGAAATACTTACTATGCAATTATCCCCAGAAAGATCATAATCAATGGAGGCGATCCGAATTCCAGGGCTTATTCGAATCGCCATTTCCTGCGCGCGGCCAATATCCTCCTCACCTCGCGTTTTTTGCTGTCTCCAGCTTTCAATATCTTCTTCAGTAGCAAATCTTTCCACTTGAAGAAGCTCCTGATCAATTGACGAAGCGATAATTTGTTCATTAGTTAGAACAACCCAACCCAACAATTCACTCTCATTTTTTCTTATAATTATATAATCACCTGTAGCAATGTCTAAGTCATCTGAGGCGCAGTAAGCTATAGGCCCTGCAGTTGTAAATCGCACTCCAATTATCTTATCCATGAACATTACCTTTATTTGTGAAAGATACAGATGGCATTTCCAACATCATAACTTCTATTGCTAATTGAGGATTAACATTTAACATCAAATGCTCATATGTTTGATCAATCACCTGTAAGGCAGTGAGAATATCTTCCACTTTAAAGTTTACCGAACTTTCATCATTTTCAGATCGACTAAAGAAATATAACTGATCTGACCACCATTCCAACCAAATACGAATTGTTGCTAGAACACTTTCTCTCTCTTGCCGCCAATTCCCTGCCAATGACTGAGCATAATCCATTCTTTGATTAATTCCAGCATCAAGCAATCCTTCGATATCTGAACGTACAGATTCTTGAAGCATCATTACAGATGGATCATTCAGCATATCCATCGCACGACCGAAACATCCCCGTGAAAAAGTTGCAACTTGAGCAGCATTAATTTTATCAGCTTCAAATCGACGTTCGAGAATTTCAATAAGTTTACTCTTAGGCATCGGATTAATAGGTAAAATTTGGCAGCGTGATTTTATTGTAGGTAAAATCGCATCAATATCCTGCACTAACAACAATAACAGGACATTCGGAGGCGGTTCTTCTAGAAGCTTAAGCAGTGCATGCGATGCTTCTATTTGTAGGTCATCAACTGTGTCAATAATAAATATTCGTCTTGCTGCTTGGAATGGAGCAATCACCGCTAATCGTTGCAATCGCCTAATTTGACATATTCTTATACGTGTAGATCGAACGCCATCATCCTTTGAGTCATCGCAAATACCTCCAATAGAAATGATTTCAACGTCTGGGAATTCTCCACGTTCAATAGCCATTGCTTCAGGGCTATCCAAATTAATCACACCATCATATAAGTCTTGCGTAACTAGTATTTGAGCAAAACGTTTAGCCAGAGAATATTTTCCAACGCTTTTGGGTCCATGAAATAAATATGCATGCCCCAGACTTCTATGATTAATCGCACGGGAAAGTATATTAGTAGCTAAGTCTAAACCTTCCAAATGCCAATCAAAATCATCATCTACTATATTAGTCAATATCTAGTCTCATTAAATCTTCAGCGTTCTCTCGCCTTTGCATCAGACGAGATTGCCCATTTTCTACTAAAATAACAGCTGGACGATAAGCTAAATTATAATTTGAAGACATCGCAAGCTGATATGCACCTGACGAAGGTATAGCAATTAACTCACCACTAACTAAACGTGGTACATCTACATCTTTAGCAAGTAAATCGCCTGATTCACAATATTTTCCTGCAATTGTAACTTTTTCTTCAATTGGATCATTGACTCTTTCTGCAGCAATTACTTCATAAATTGAATCATACAATGCCGGACGAATATTATCTGACATTCCTCCATCAACAGACACATAGGTACGAATTCCTGGTACTTCTTTACGGTTACCTACTGTATAAACAGCGACTCCAGATCTTGCTGCTATAGATCTACCAGGCTCTAAAGTAATATGAGGAAGAGCAAAGTTTCTTTTTTTAGCTTCTTTTATCAATGTTTCACAAATAATGTTGGCATATTCCTCTGGCGATGGGGGATCATCTATACCACGATATGCTGTTGCAAATCCGCCTCCAGGAGAAAATTCTTCTACAGGAGTATCTAATTTTTTTATACAAACTTCATCAATAAATTCAGCAAGTACTTCAATACCTAGTCGATAAGGTTCTAGATCAAAAATAGGACTGCCCAAATGCATATGCAAACCTCTAAATGCGAGAGTGTTTTTTTCTAGTATTCTAGAAATAGCGAGTTCAGCTAAACCAGTTTCAATTGGTAACCCAAATTTAGAGTCCAATATACCTGTGGTTGTTTTTTCATGAGTATGCCCATCAACACCTGGAGAAACTCTTAATAATACAGGTTGAATAATACCCAAATCTCTCGCAATTTCTGCGACAATATCAATTTCATCAAAACCATCAAGTACAATTCTCCCCACACCTAATTGCATAGAACGGTAAATTTCAGATGAAGTTTTATTATTTCCATGAAAATAAACTCTAGAAAGATCTATATCTGCAGCAGATAAAACTTCTATTTCGCCTTCAGAAACTGCGTCAAAACTTAAATCTAGTTCTGAAAGTAAACGTGCAAAGGGACGACTGATATAAGCCTTCGAAGCATATAAAACTTCACTGTCAGGGTAGGCTTTAGCAAATGCTTGAACCCAACTCAAGGCTAACTCTCTAATTGATTGAATATCATAAATGTATAACGGTGTCCCGTATTGATTTGCAAGACTTCTTACATCACAACCACCTATCCGCAAGACTCCTAGATCTGTCGAGTCTGTTGATAAGGGCAAAACATGCGAAAGATTATCTATAGCCATAAAATGTTTCTTTCTAAAATTCAAATATATATTCACATTTGTAAAGAATTATATCGTCGTAGATAATTGTTTTTTACCTGTCGAGTAAAATTATTATCGCACGAGCAACCTGTGTCGTCGCCTTAGAAATCATATACTTTATATTTTCTAGACTATACTTAGAAAACAATTATTCAAAAAGAAGGTTACCTTTTGAATTTGCAATTCGAAATTGAAAGAATTCCAAAAAAAAATGTTGGCCTAATCCAAAAACTACTAATGGAATGGGCAAAAGATAATAAAATCCCTTTCCCTTGGCAAAATAACCGTAACCCTTATTATGCCCTCGTCGCAGGTGTATGTGCACAACAGACTCAAATGTCAAGAATACTCGAAATATTTAATCGCTGGATAGACTCTTTCCCAACTATAGAAAAAGGTGCAAATGCCTCTAGAGCAGAAATACTTCAAGTTTGGGGAAATGCTGGTTATCCACGAAGAGCAGCCAACTTACATAAAACATTAAAAATTTGCGTCAATAAATACGATAGCATTATTCCTCATGATGAAGATTTACTAATCCAACTACCAGGTGTTGGACCATTCACAGCTTCTATAATCCAAATTTTTGGTTATGGGATAGACAAAACTGCCATTGATACAAACATTACACGTATATATGGAAGGGTAATTTGTGGTGATCCACAACCTGTCCATGAATCAGACCCCAAATTGATTCAAATTGTAGCAGCTCAACTACTGCCTTCAGGAAAGGCACATATCTGGAATCCTACACTAATGGATTTTGGTGCAACTGTTTGTACCGCCAAACCAAAATGTGACTCATGTATTTTAAAGAAAATCTGTGTTGCCCGTCCAAAATTACATTCAGGAATTGAACTACTACCCACAAAAAAAACCAGCACATTCATGAATTCAAATAGATATTGGCGAGGCAAAATTTTGAAAATTTTACGTGAAAAAAATAATAATTCTGAAAATTTTAGTCGAAAAAATCTTGTCGTATCCTTAACAAAAGATTTAGACCTACAAGAAAAACTACAGAAGCTAATCGATGATCTGGCAAAAGAAGAATTAATATGGCTACAGGAAAATATGGTCGGCCTTGGAGATAGTCCAGGATCTAACAGAAATAGCAATTAAAATCTTCCGACATGCTCATTACAAAATATGTGGACAGATGTTAATTTGATTGCTAAAGATGAGAAGATGTTTGTTAATTTAAAGTAGGTGATAAATGAAAATTAGCCCTTCAGTAAGAGCTGCAATGGTGCCTGATGATAATCCCATGCACCCAGATTACACATCAATATATCTTGTTGGACCGAAGGGGAAACAATCTCTCACTATAGATTCTGGAGAGGAAATAGATCGATATCGTTGGTTCTTAAAAGGTTATTTAGCAGCAATTGAAAACGAGGAAATAGGAATAGCCGCCATCACTCATCATCACTCTGATCATTCGGGAAACCTAAAATGGGCTAAACAACACTTAAATGCGGAGATTGCTATACCAGATGGTGGTCGTAAACTTTTAAAAGGTCGTATCCCTCGAGATGTGAAAACCTTGCATGATAATGAACAATTTGATTTAGGATCTGGAGTCAAAGTCCAAATACTGAAAACTCCTGGTCATAGTGTTGATTCTTTATGCTATTACATAGAAAACGAAGGAGTTTTATTCACTGGTGACACTTTACTTGGCTCTTCAACCACAACTGTATGGAATCTAGGACATTATCGTAGAAGCCTACAACGCCTACTAGAACTACCAAAGTTAGATGTAATTTGCCCCGGTCATGGGAAAATAATTTATAACCCACGAGAACGTATACAACAGTATATCGATCATAGAAATCTTCGTGAACAACAAATCATGAATGTGCTCAGTAGTAAAAAGCAACTTACAAGTTGGGAAATAATGCTCGAGCTTTATCCTGATATCGACACAAGACTACGTAGAGCAGCAGATGGAAATGTACGTAGTCATCTCGTACAACTAAAAGATGAACAAAGAATTATTGTCCACGAAGGTAAGCCACGTCGTGCTAAAAATAAAAATAAAATACAACGTGACATAGAACACTTACGAGAAGAAGACTTAATTATCAAAAAAGCCAGGCGTTTAGAAACAACGCGAAGACGTAAAGAACTTCGTGCACAAGAAAATCCTGAAGGTGCACAATGGATTGAAGCACCACGATATGAAATTTCTTAAGAAGGATAAGAATTTATGATTATTTACTCCGATAAATTAATTGAAATCAAACTGTTAAACAATCTAGGTCCCCTAGCTAATAATGCTTACATTATTAGCTCATCAGACTCCAATTTACCTGTAACAATTATTGATGCCCCGGAAGGTAGCGAAGCTGTGGTTCAAGCTCTTGAGGGCAGGGATGTAGATCGTATAGTTGTAACGCATTCACATGCAGACCATTGGAATGGTTTTGATGAACTTCGAAAGTATACTGACTCACCTGTTTTTGCATCTGAAAAAGAGACAAACTTAAATGAGCAATACGATATCCAAGCACTTATTGATGGTGAAATTTTTAAAATCGGCGATGCCACTGCAAAAATAATCCATACCCCTGGACATACACCTGGATCAATCTGCATACACATTGGAAGTGCACTCTTAACAGGAGATACTCTATTCCCAGGAGGACCTGGGCGAACTCGCTCCGCAGATTTGCTGAATGAAGAAATTAACTCAATTACAAATAAGCTTTATAAATTACCAGATGAAACTTTAGTCCTCCCAGGCCATGGGAATGACACTACAATAGCTCTATCGAAAGAAGAGTATGCTATTTTCGCATCAAAAACTCATGATCCTGATTTGCATGGTGATGTCGCTTGGTTAGAAAGTTAAATCTGTGATCAGAAAAGACTTTTACCAACCACACCAGCACACTTCAGACAATGGAACACAAATAATAGTTACACCTATACCATCAGCTAGATCTGTAGGGATCTCTATTTACTTAAAGTCAGGTTCACGTTATGAAGAACATTCTGAGATAGCAGGAATCTCTCATTTTTTAGAACATATTTGTTTCAAAGGAACTACCAATAGACCAACACCACGTGATATTTCATTCGCGATAGATTCCCTTGGTGGAACAATTAATGCTGCAACATATAAAGAAATGACTTGTTACTACGCAAAAGTTGCGAGCGAATTTACTAACCAGACTCTCGATTTATTGCTCGACATGGTACAAAACTCTGTATGTCTTGATGAAGAAATAGAAAGAGAACGTGGTGTTATCTTAGAAGAATTAGCAGCTGTTCAGGATACGCCATCAGAGCTAGCATCACTTTTGATGGACTCATTAATATGGCCGAACCAACCTCATGGTAGAGATATCGCAGGCGATAATGAATCAGTAAGTAATATATCGCGATCGACAATAATCAGTGCATATCACAAACAATATGTTGCAAATAACGCAATTATTTCTATTGCAGGTGCAATTGAGTCTAATGAAGCCATAGAATTAATAAATGAGAAAATTAACAACTGGCAACCTGGCCAACCTAACCAATGGCTACCAAATCGTTCATTAAACAACAAGCGAAGTGGGTTGATTTCAAAAGATACCGGACAAACTCATATTATCGTAGGGATGGAAAGCATCAGTTCTGTTAATGAACAACGATATGCATTAGATTTACTTTCAATTTGCTTAGGCGAAGGTATGTCATCTCGATTATTTCTTCGTTTAAGAGAAGAACTTGGTCTTTGTTATGATATTCATAGCTATTCAACACAATTATTAGATACAGGAATGTTCGGAATATATGCTGGTGTTGATTCTTCAAATATAGAAAAAACTTTAGCTAATATACGCAGCGAACTAGAAAATTTATCAAACCCTATCGAAAATTTTGAACTCGAAAGAGCTAAATCTATAATGCGATCACGAATTGAACTAAGCATGGAGAATACTCGAGCAGTTTCTGCATGGTATGGAACCTTGGCTACACTCGAACAACAAATTATACAACCGGAAAAAGCTCTTGAAAATTATGAAAAAGTTAAGCCAAAAGACATTCAAAAACTATTCCAAGAAATCTATCTACCTGATAAAACTTTCCTGTCGATTGTTGGTCCTTTCCAATCAATTGAACCTTTTGAGGAAGTGTTATTCGATTAATTAGAGGTAAGTATAAAGCAAAAAAAGGAGGGCCATCGAAATAGCCCTCTTTTTTTATCGTATATCGGTAAACAAACTACATCATGCCAGGCATACCACCCATGCCAGGCATGCCGCCCATACCACCCATGTCCATACCACCCATGTCTGGGGCAGCAGGAGCTGCTGGTTCAGGTAGTTCTCCAACAGCTACTTCCGTAGTAAGCATAATCGCAGAAACTGAAACTGCACTTTCTAGAGCAATTCTAACTACCTTCGCGGGATCTACTATACCCAACTTGAACATATCGCCCATATCACCAGTCGAAGCATCATAACCAACATTAGGATTAGCAGCAGACCTAACACGATCTACAACAACAGATGGTTCTTGACCTGCATTTTCAGCAATTTGACGAAGTGGAGCTTCAAGAGCTTCTCGAAGAATACGTACCCCTGTAACCTCTTCTTGGCCTTCCATTTCCTCAATTAAAGTATCCAAAATTCCTTGTACACGGAGCAAGGCAACTCCTCCACCAGGTACAACACCTTCCTCTACTGCAGATCGCGTAGATGACAAAGCATCTTCAACTCGGAATTTCTTTTCCTTAACTTCAGTTTCTGTTGCTCCGCCAATTTTAATAACAGCTACACCACCAGCGAGTTTTGCTAACCGCTCCTGTAATTTTTCTCTATCAAAATCAGAAACCGTATCACGTATCTGTGCACGTATCTGGCGTATACGAGCTTGAATAGCTTCGTCACTGCCGATGCCTTCAATAATAGTAGTGTTATTCGTTTCAGAAACAATACGGTGAGCTCTACCCAGATCAGCTATCTGTGTATCTTCTAAAGTCCTACCCATGTCAGTCGTCACAAAGGTACCGCCTGTAAGAATAGCGATATCTTCTAACATTTCCTTACGACGATCACCAAATGAAGGCGCCTTAATAGCTAAAACATTCAAAGTACCTTTCATCTTATTCACAACCATAGTAGATAAAGCTTCGTCTACCAAATCTTCACAAATAATGACCAGATTTTTTGATACCTGCAGAACTTTCTCAACTATAGGTAATAGTTGATTAACTTCTTTAAGAGTCTCATTAGTTATCAGAATATAAGGATCATCTAAAACTGACTCCATGCGATCAGGGTTAGTAACAAAATATGGAGATATCATTCCTCTTTCAATTTGTAATCCATCGACTATCTCAGTCTCATAATCTAATCCACGTCCATCTTCAATGGTGATTACACCATCACGACCGACCTGTTCCATAATATCGGAAATAAGCTCACCGACACGACGTTCATTAGCAGAAATAGCAGCTACATCAGCTATTGTTTCTTTATCTTCAACAGGTACAGCAAGCTTCAATAATTCGGGCTGCAATACACTAACTGCGCTCTCTAAACCTCTGCGTATAGACATAGGATTAGCGCCCGCAGCAATATTTTTAATGCCATCACGGAAAATAGCCTGCGCTAAAACAGTAGCTGTAGTAGTTCCATCGCCAACGACTTCATTAGTACGTACAGCAACTTGTTTCACAAGTTGTGCGCCCATATTGTGAAAACGATCATCAAGATCTATTTCCTTTGCGACAGTGACACCATCTTTAGTAATAGTGGCAGGTCCATAACTCTTATCCAAAACTACATTACGACCGCGTGGTCCAAGTGTAACTTTGACTGCATTAGCCAAAGCATCAACACCATGCAATAACTCGCGGCGTGCATCCTCTTCAAAACGAAGTGATTTCGCGGGCATTTGGGGCCTCCCCCCGAGTGTATACTCTACTGCTACTAGTCTACGAGTTTAGCCAAGACATCTTGAAAGCGAATTACAATATATTCCTGAGAATCTACTGTTACTTCCTGTCCTGTATATTTTTGATATAAAACATTATCGCCTTCGGAAAGATCGATATCGATCATCTGTCCAGTATCACTTAACTTTCCAGGACCAACCGCGACAACGTGACCATGTTGAGGAGCTTCTTTTGCTGAATCAGGAATAACCAAACCAGAGGTGGTTACTTCTTCCTGTTCAACTGCCTTCAACACGATGTGATCAGTCAGGGGAACAACATTTGTGGCCAAAATCACATGCCTCCTCGAGATATATGTGAATTGAAATATCTCATAAAACCTAATTTTACCGACCCAATTAAGAGCCGACAAAGATATTAGCACTCTGCTATGGTGAGTGCTAGTAGTAGATCAAAGAATAATGAAAAAATTAACCAATCTTTTGGACACGAGATCTGTATGGAGTAGGATCGATATCAATTAAACGATTGGGAACAATTGCCATTTCCATACGCACTGCAGCCGCAATCATTGCAGCGTTGTCAGTACATAAAAATGGTGGGGGTATATATACAGGGACAGTAGAACGCTCTTGAACAATTTCACGAAGACGCATATTTGCAGCAACTCCTCCTGCAAGTAGTAAAGAACGCGCGCCTTCTCGTTCTGCTACATGAATAGCCTTTTTGCTTAAGACATCGACAACAGATTCTTGAAATGCCCATGCAATTTCGTTGATATCAGGGTTCTGTAACTCTTCAACAGATCGGTATACTGCAGTTTTCAATCCTGAAAAGGAAAAATCATCTGTACCACGAAGCCAAGCACGAGGAAAATGCATCTTTCTTACCGCAGCATTAGACGCTGCTCGACTTACTTCAGGGCCTCCAGGATAACTAAGTCCTAATAGGCGAGCTACTTTATCAAATGCCTCTCCAGCAGCATCGTCACGTGTACCACCTAAACGCTTAAATACAGGACCATCTTCAACTAGTAATAATTCTGTATGGCCTCCAGATACTACTAATGCGACAGCTGGTAGATCTGGTAAGTCTAATGTCTGGTTTTGAATTAACCAATTGGCCATTACATGGCCTTCAATATGATCCACTGGAATAAATGGAAGTCCTAGTCCAAAAGCTAAGCCACGAGCCACACCAAATCCAACAACTAAAGCACTTGGCAAACCAGGGCCTCTGGTAGCAGCAATTGCATCCAAATCTTCCCATTCCACATGTGCATCAGTGAGAGATTGACGAACCACAGGAATTATAGATTGCAAATGCGCTCGTGCCGCTACTTCAGGAACAATCCCACCATACTTCGCATGTAGTTCTGACTGTGAAGCAACTATATTTGATTCTATAATTTGTCCATCCGTGACAATCGCTGCTGCTGTTTCATCACATGAACTTTCGATAGCCAAAACACGCATAAAAATTCCATACTCACTAGTTATTAGATAATCTGAATAAGTTCAATTCTGTACCAGTCAATACAAATAGTATGTCTTCATCATCAGAAATGGCAATTGACCTTAAGTCAGAAAAGTTAGGGTTTTGATATTGCTTTGCAAATGTACCATCCTGTTCACTAACTATAATTCGTCCATTTCCCCTATCAACTAAAAAAATTAATTCTCGATTGCTCGCTCCAACCATTGCATCCACGGCAGATGGAATATTGTCAATTCCTTCAAAAAGATTATTAGTTTCAACACCTTGTGCAAAACGACGAACAGTTACGTCATCCAAGACGTATACGGAACTATCAACAAATAGGTCTGATGGTTTATAAAGTCTAACTGAACCTAAAACACTAGATCTTTCAGAATCAAAATTTTTGCCTACTGGCACATATCGCCATACTTCATTGGAAGATGCATCCAAAAGATAAAAATTACCTTGAAATGTATCTATTGCAGTAATATCTTGAATTTCATTAATACCTCTTAATGTTAACGAACTAACAACACCTTTGCTATTTATACTCCACAGCTGTCTATATTGATCTATTAATAAAAAACGTTCATTAGTTGAATCAAAAGTTAAAACCATCGGATGGCCAGCAGAAATAGAATCGTAAACACTACCAGCACGGTAAATTTCTACAAATTCAGAGACGAGATCCTGACTGATCACAAATATACGGCCTTGTGCAGCGTCATGTAACCATATCGAAGAACTACTAGCTACAATATCAACAGGTTGGAATGGGGTCGTAATTAATCCCGCTAATCTAACAGTTGCGTCAAAATCTTTTATCGCTATTGCTGCATCTAAAGTTTGAATCAAATTTAAAATTTGTCCTTGTAATAACTTTGCAGCATCATTCTCTGGAGATAGTGCTCGCGCACGTTCGAGTTCTGTAAGTGCGTCATTTAATGCCAATCTACGAATTTCTATCTCGTTACTATCATTGAAAATTGCGACATTCTCTCTAGCACTGCTAATTGACTCATTAACTTGTGCAGCAATATCTTCTTCTAATAATCCCGAAAAAAAAGTCCAACCCACCGATACAAAAATCAAAGACATAGTTACTACAATCGCCATTGCTACTCTACGAAAACTAAAGAAACCTCTAATACTTCGAGACTGATGCATTTTTAAATAGCCCTTAGGGTTTCGAGATTGTAAAGAATTATTTTTTTGTTCTGCACCGATAGCAACAATTTTTTCTGAACCGCTATCCAAAGGGATAGTGTAGTGAGTTGAAGGTTGCTCCTGATTATCTTCTATATTCATAGTTAGAATGATTGCAGCCATATTTTCCACATCACGAGTGCGTGAATACAATTCCCCAAGACATTGCGATGGACTTGAATTTAAACAAAATGCCAATTCGTCTTTACTTAATGTATTTTCTAAAAATGAACTGAAGAATAGAATATGTTCTTTATCCAAAGATAACTTCGAAAATAACGGTTGAATTATTCCTTCCCCACCTAATGGAATTGCTGCAGGATAATTCTTTGTACGTAATGGACTAGCTTGTTGATCTGAAATTATATAACCAAGACTCGGACCTACTTGAGCAATAGTTGCTTCTTGCCCAGTAATAACGATACAAGTTAAACCTACAGCAATATGGTGTTCTCTTAATGATCTTTTGTTCCATTCCTTAAGGTTATAGTCAGCTTGTCTAAGAGAGCGTAATAAAGCACCAGTAACAGAAAGTTTTTCATGGAAAAAAAGTGTTGCGACAGCTTGCGCTACTTCATTACAAACGTTAGCAGAATCATCAGACACTGGCTCAACCAAAATTAATAATCGCTCTTCTGCTCCATTACGTTGATTTTTTTGGTCAATTATCCAAGGTCCATTTTCTACAGCCTGCGAATCAACAACAGAATAATGATTTATCCAAATAGTCATAAAACCTCGTAAATGTAGAAGTAATTTACCTGCTAACACTGATTATTTAGAATTATAAGATTACAATTAGCATGATCCAGCTCGTACTACTTTTATACATATTACTGCACAAGGAGCGCTAATGTTTAACTCTCATTTCGAACAACTAGCTTTCGCCAATGCTATCGTAGATAAGACTGCAAGTGAATTAAAGGAACTTCTAATAAAGTTAGCTTCAGAAATTGAACAATTACCCCCATTCCCTGGAGCAATGTTTACTTATGGTATAGAGGTAGAGCCACCTAAAAGTAGCGATTTAGGCTGTATCCTTGTAGGAGAAAAAGGCAGCTTATATGAGCTAATCTTAAATTTTGATGATGAGGCTTTAGCTAGAGATGGTGCACCCACTGAAACTCGCAATGAAGAATTAAGACCACTTGAAGGTGATGCGATGGAAATTATACCTTATTTACATGCAGCCATCGAAGCAGTAATTAATTACTTAGATAATGATAATAAGTAAAAATTCATAAATTCTATTCCGTATTACTTGATTGCCCACCAGTTTTAGAAACCAAATGAATGTTTGTAATTTTCATGTTTTTATCCACTGCCTTACACATATCATAAATCGTTAAAGCTGCAACACTCACTGCTGTTAATGCTTCCATCTCTACTCCCGTAGAATAAGTCGTCTTAACTGTAGAATTAATTACTAAAACAGCATTTTTTTGATCAGGATAAAAGCCTATGTCAATCCCTGAAAGTAATATTTGATGACATAATGGAATCAATTCATGCGTTTTTTTTGCTGATATAATTCCAGCAATTTTAGCAGTATTAAGAACATTTCCTTTAGGTATAGCGCCGTTGATAATTTCTTCTAAAGTTGTACTCGCCATTTCTATTTTCGCTTCGGCAGTTGCGATACGCACCGTAATGTCTTTATCTGATATATCTACCATTTGAGCATTACCTTGATCATCAATATGTGAAAACATAAAGTCTGTTCCTTGGGTTACTATCCACCAATATAAGACATCTCAATCTTTTTCTCTTCAGGGGATAATCGCATGTATTTGGTCCTAAGTTCAGAATATTGATCATCTCTACGTAACCAAATAGATTTTAACATTTCAATCAAATGTTTATCGGTAGCACCAGAGCGAATTTCCTTCAATATATCTGTGCCACTGCTAGCAAAAAGACAGGTAAAAAACTTCCCATCTGCTGATAAACGTGCACGCGTACAATTTCCACAAAAGGGAGCTGTAATTGAACTAATTAATCCTATTTCCCCCGCACCATCTTTATATCGATATCTACTTGCTACTTCACCACTATAATTAGAAGGAAGTTCCTCCAGAGGATAAATCTTTCCTATTAGTGAAAGTATTCGACTGGAAGGAATTACCTCATCCATAACCCATCCATTAGAGTTACCAACATCCATATACTCGATAAATCTAACAATATGAGAAGTTCCACGAAAATATGCAGCTAAATCTAGAAGAGTATGGTCATTAACGCCTTTACGCACGACGGCATTAATCTTAATTGGCCCCAAACCAAAGTGACCTGCCGTTTCAATCCCTTCTAAAACGGCCTTAACAGGAAAGCTAACATCATTCATTTGACGAAACGTTTGATCATCCAATGAGTCAAGACTGACTGTTACTCTGTTTAATCCAGACTCAGACAATAATTGAGCGTAATTTTTTAGTAAAGTGCCATTGGTAGTCAGAGCAATCTCAACATTAGGAATCTCATGGAGCTTGCTCACAAGTTTATGTAAATCTGCACGCAACAGTGGTTCACCTCCTGTAAGTCTAAATTTTGTAACACCTAAGCTAGCGGACAATGTTGCTATCCGAGTAATTTCTTCAAAACTCATGATGTCTTCGCGAGGTAAAAATTCGAATTCTGGTCCGAAAATTTCTTTAGGCATACAGTACTGACATCGAAAATTACATCGATCAGTCACCGAAATTCTTAAATCTCTTAATGGCCTACCTAAGGAATCAATAAAGTTATCGTCATAATCGTGATCGTGAGGCTTAGCCATGATCAAATTCCCTTAATACTTTTTTTATCGCTCTCATAGCTTGAAAACGGTGACTAATCTGCTGTTTTTCAGATCCCAACTCAGCTAATGTCCTTCCATCTTGAAGTTCAAAAATAGGATCGTACCCAAATCCGTTCTCTCCACGAAAGCTTTGTGCGATGTATCCATTTAGTATACCTTCACGAGCAAAATTTAGCCCTCCGGGGATGCTAATCGCAAGGACAGCGCGAAAACATGCTTGTCGCTTTTCTTTAGGAACATCTGTCAATAATTTTAACAAATAATCGCATCGTTGATTATCATTTAGAAGTGGACCACCAAATCTTGCAGTTACAACTCCTGGCTTGCCTCCCAAAGCATTTACTTCCAAACCAGAGTCATCAGCCAATGTAATTATCCCTGTCAGCTTGGCAATATTATTGGCTTTAGCTAGTGCATTCTCTAGATATGAATTACCAGTCTCAATAATAGCAGTGTCTTGTAAATTAAAATCAGACAATCCCAATACCAGCCAATTAGTATCTTCAAGTAATGTACGAATCTCCTTCAGCTTTCCCTGATTTGATGTTGCAACTACTAATTTAGATTGAGACATTTATTCTCCAATCGAAACCCAACGAGATTCAGTTTGAGCTGCAAATCCAGGTAATTGTTGAATTTCCGAAGAATCGAGATTCACTCTGTATGGTTCAAACGGGCCTTGTTTACGTAAAATATCTGTCAGCAAGTTAGCTTGTTCTCTAGCGCGATCGAATGAATTATCAGCAAAAATATCCTTTTCCAACCCCAAATACCCGTCTGCAAGATTAAAACCAAGGGCAGCAATTTTAGGTGGGCCATCAAATCTGCCAATAGATAAATCTGTAACACTAACAGGCATCCATGGCCCCAAATGTGAACCTCTATTTGAACCTACTACCAAAGCAGGCACAGCATATGGTTCGGTAACTTCACCGATTGTGGGTAATGATCCCTCACAACGAACAATTGCTACCGGAGTATCATTCCCTGAATTTAATCCATTAACATCACTCAATCTATCTGTCGAAGCGACTGCAACAATTTTACCATCGACACGAGTAATCACACGATGTACAACAAATCTATCTGTCATGCCAATGTAAGCAAGTAAATCATATGATTCACTCGGATTGGCAAAAACAGCTTTACGGTGCTCAATTGTATCTTGCACCTCAAATGCAGTCCCTTCATGCAACATATCGGAGAAAATTAAACCTGCGGTATTAAATGGATCAGCAAAAGTCTTAAATAATGGAAGATTAAATCCCCCAAGTCCCATACCAGATCCGATTAGACAAATAAGTGATTCTTTTATTCGTTCTTCAAATGTTATTTCTGCTATAGAAAAACCAGCAACATTCAAATTATCCTCTGGCAAATTTATTCCTATATTTTCATGGTGAACATATAGTTTTAATTTCTTTGCAACATTTTGACAATCTTCAACAATATCTCTAGCAATTGAAAATATCTGTTTATCCTTCTCACCTGCCGTATGGGTAATCAAGATATATATAGAACCACCTACCAAATAAGCTTTGAGATCAATTACTGGAGCAGCTAAGACAATCTCAGATACTGCTGACTCTGCAACATTAGCAATCTCAGAGTGTGATACTCCAGGACTTACGAGCCCACCAACAGGGGATGCGATAGAAGTGAGAGTTAATCGAATTGGAGTGAGCCAAAGAAAAAGACCATAAAATAGCTAGAAATCATTGCGAATATTCTCCTAAAAGTTCATGAACACGTTTCGTGATTGCTATTGCATTTTCTTCTGTACGTTGAAACATATTGCGCCCAGCAATTATACCTGAAGCTCCAGCTCGCATTACCATATCCAAGTCAGCAAGAAAATCTTCATCTGAGTGAAAACTACCACCTGTAAAAACTACTAAAGCCCTTTGTGCAGAAGCAATTACACGCTTAGTCATCTCAAATCGTTCATCCTCCAATTCTTTATATCGTGCAGGAGTACTCGCATCTGGATTATGGCTTTTAGGTGTATTCAACTTAATTACATCTGCACCTAACTCTAGAGCCAATCTCGCTGCATAATCAACGGCATACAAACCATCTCTACCGCCTTTAGATTCTATATATTTGCCCCGAGGATAAGCCCAAACAATTAAGGGAATCCCTAATAGTTCCGATTCACGTCTCACGGCACGCAATTGTTCGAAATCTTGATGTTGCTCTGGCGAACCAACATATAAAGTGTACCCAACAGCATCAGCTCCCAAACGAACAGCAGATTCAACATCCCCAGTCATGGCAGAAATAGCATGATCGTCAGGAGGAATATTTGTTTTACCATTCAGTTTCACGACAAGAGGAACCTGTCCTGCTACTTCAGAAAAGTATCTTCTTGCTAAACCTAAATGAGTTGCAATACCAGAGAATTTACCTTGTACCGCGAGACGGAAAAGATATTCAGGATCTGCGCCTTGTAGATAATCCAAAAAGTCTATCGGACCATGTTCAATACCATGATCGTAGGGAAGAAGTAACAAGGTGCCATTCGCTGTTCCATATTCATACATCATTCTATGTAACCTAGAATATTGTCCTGAAGCGAGGTGCATCTTATCTAGTACACATGGTTCTCTTAGTCGATTAGCATCGCCCATCAAAATCTCCTCTTCTAATTTAAGTAGTATCTCTTAATATTGACTCAATTTGTTCAATTACATTCGAATTACCCACAAAAATCGGTGTTCGTTGATGGATCGATGTCGGCTGCAAATCAAATATAGATGTGTACCCATTTGTCGATCCTCCACCAGCATAATGAGCGATATAACTCATTACAGCAGCCTCATAAAGCAAACGGATTTTACCTTCAGGGTTATTCGTATCACCTGGATACAGATAAACACCACCTCTGATAAGATCGCGATGAAAATCTGAAACCAATGATCCCACATATCTCAATGAACGCTCTCTCTTAATTGAGTTAACTGCTGTCTTTATATTATCTTCCCATAAATCTTCATATCCCTGATTAACACTGTAATAAGGACATTCCTCAGGGATAGTAATAGAGCTTCGAGTACAAACAAATTTCATCGTGTCGATATCAAGTGTAAATTCTTGAACTCGAAGTGGTGTTGCTAATATTAACAAAGTACTTGAACCGTACAAAACATATCCTGCAGCAACAAAGTCTTTTGCTGGACGCAAAAATTGGGTGGAATCTAATACACCACTACCATTAGTTCCCTTAAAAATACCAAAAATTGAACCAATAGTGATCGCAATATCTGCATTCGATGTACCATCAATAGGATCTAAAACACAAAAATAAGATCCCGATATATTTTTCACATCGAAAAATGTTTCCACTTCTAATTCTTCACACACCAAACCTGCTACAACTCCGCTATTCTTAAATACTTCAACAAATGCATTCGTTCCTAAAGTATCCAAAGTATGGACTAATTCACCATGAATATTTCGCACACCTTCTGGATCTGGGCGTTCAATAAGCATGCCATTTTGGACATTATTGGAAATCAATTTAGCAGCATCAACTATAGCTTCTAAAACTGGCCTTAAAGAAGCGTCATCTACTCCTTGTACTGGCGAACTTATTCCATTAATTGTTAGTGGCATCTATTCTTTTCCTATTTTTATAGATCTATCTTATAAAAAATGTATTCATAAATTGAACTTTTCTTTAAGCATAGTAATAGTTGCTATTGCAATAGGTCTGGTTTTGGATTGAATAAGCCAATCTAATTCTTTTGACCAAGTTAAAAAGTTCTCTAATTCATTAATCATACTAAGTGATAATGCCCGATCATTTTGATTATTTTTCCCACGTAATCCAATAAGTTTTCTCCTGCCTGCACGACCTCCTCCCGAAAGATCGTGATTAATAAACTGCACCCCACAACCAATCGCTAACATCATTCCACCTAAAGGAGTTGCTGCTGAAGGAACACCTGAACTTAATGCCTCAGCAGTTAATCGATGGTCAACTGAATCATATTCAACTATCAATTTTCCACCTGGAGAAACTAGTGAAGCAACTTTACGAAAAATTTCAATTTCAATGGCTTCTGGAATTTCAACAATACGCTCCAAAGGAAATATAATTCTTCTATTGTAATTCAATACTTCCACTGAATTACTCCCAGAAGAAATCGCAGGCCTGTATGTAGCAGTAATCACGGGAATTTCAGATATTCCGAATTCATTTGTATCTAAAAATAGAAAAAAAAGAGAGGATCCACCACGACTCACCGTGCCAAATTCAATACTAAGCCTTATATCTTCACCAATCGATTTTTGAGTCAAAGATTCATTGAGAAACTTAATTATATTTTGTGGGATACCCCCAGCAGATGTACGATAAGTTCTGATCATAAGCAAAACTTACCAGACCAACGTATACTGCGTCTTTATTAATGAGTGAAAACATCAAATGCAATACCAAAAAGAACTTAATGTCAGCAAACTATACATTTCATCAATACAAAATTTACTTAAAAACGAAAAAAAACGTTCCCGGAACTATTCTGCCAAATCGAATAGACTCCCTATTATTCGTCAATACCTTTCAGAAATAGGTAATCCACAAGAACGAAATACTGTTCATATCGCAGGCTCAAAAGGTAAAGGATCCACCGCCATAATGGTGGAGGCCTTAATTAGAGAATCCTTAATCATCGATGAGCCAAATGCTAAAACCATGCTTACAACATCACCAGACCTTCACTCAACAAGAGAGAGGATTCAAATTAATGGAATCCCATTATCAGAAAAAAAATTTACCGACATTGCACAAATCGTATTAAATTCAGAAATTTCCTCTGATGCTTCTTACTTTGAATTAATAACAATTATGGCCTGGATTGCAGCATCGCAAGAAAAAAGTTTATGGCAAATATTAGAAGTAGGCTTAGGAGGAAGACTCGATCCTACGAATGCAAACTTACATAAAGCAGTTGCAGTAATAACACCAATAGACTTAGAACACACCGCAATCTTGGGAAAAACAATACCCGAAATTGCTAAAGAAAAATCTGGCATAATTGTTTCTGATTGTGAAGTAGTTACATCACCTCAACATGCTGATGCACTCGAACAAATTTACTCTGCCTCAAAAAAAGTAAATGCAAAGGTACATGAAACAACTAAAGAATGTGATTACATAATCGACAATTTAAGTAAGAAATCAGTCCAATTTGATATACAAACCCCAAATAATATTTATAAAAATATTTCGTTACCAACCCTTGGTCGACACCAAGTCGAAAATGCGATAACTGCAATACGTGCCACAGAGCTAGCACTTTCTAGCAATAAGAAAACTCTACAACCTTCGACAGTTTTAAGAGCATTTTCAAAAATAGAACTTCCAGGAAGAGGTGAAATAATAAGTGAAAATCCTACCATCATCCTAGACGGTGCACATACACAACTTGCTGCTCAAAGACTAAAGGAATCTATCGATGAGCAAATTTTTTCTCAACCACATATCTATATTTTAGCTATGCTCCAAGACAAAAATTGGCTAGATATACTATTAAAGTTATTGCCTGATCATAGTCATGTAGTATTGCCCAACTTACGTATAGAACGGGCAATAAATAACATCAAACTTTCTAATTCAATAGCTAAAATGGGCCATATTACGCAGACAGCCGATGATATGAAAACTGCAATTGATTATGCATATAAAATGACAAAATCATCAGGAACTATAATTGTGACAGGAAGCATGTATGCTGCTGCTGAGGCAAGAGAATTAATCTTAGATATTGATGGCGATCATGAACTAGGTCTGCGGTAACATATACAAGAAGGATTTCTGAAATTATGTCAGACCAATATCGACGCGTCGTAGTTACAGGTATGGGCGTTATAACTCCAATAGGAAATACAATTGAAGAATTCTGGTTATCAGCTATTAACGGAATTTCAGGAATTGACAACTTCGCACATTTAGATACTAGTAACTACCCATGCAAGGTGGCCGGTGAAATCAAAGATTTTGATCCTACCGAGTATATGGATAAAAAATCTGCTAGGAGAATGGCACGATTTTCCCAATTCGCTGTCGCTACTGCACGACAAAGTATTCAAAATGCAAGTTTAAATATAGAAGAGATCGATAGAACTAGAATGGGAATAGTTTGTGGTAATGGAGGTGGTGGCTATCCATTGGTAGAACAAGCAAACCGAACACTTTTTGAGAAGAATGGCATGCGCATAGATCCCCTATACGTTGCAAAATGGTTACCAAATATGGCAGCAGCAAATGTATCAATCCAGCTTGGAATCCTTGGATACACGAATACTGTAGTTACTGCTTGCGCTTCAGGAACCCAAGCGATCGGAGAGGCAGCTGAAATAATTCGACACAATAAAGCTGATGTCATGCTCGCTGGTGGTACAGAAGCAGGTATATGTGAATTGGGGTTAGCCGGATTCGCCACTATGCGCGCGTTATCTACATCGCATAACGATGAACCTCACTCAGCATCACGACCTTTTGACAAAGAACGAGATGGTTTCGTACCAGCAGAAGGTGCAGGAATGCTGGTACTTGAATCACTTGACCATGCCCTATCACGCGGCGCAACACCCCTTGTTGAACTCATTGGATATGGAGTTAGCGCTGACGCTAGTTACTTAGTAGCACCTTCTGACGGTGGAGAAGGTGCTGCACGTGCAATGCGATCAGCACTTTTAAGTGCTGATACAACAGTTGACGAAATAGATTATATATCAGCTCACGCTACTGCAACCAATGCAGGTGATATCGCAGAAACTGAAGCAATTAAGACTATTTTTAAAGATTTAGCTAAGAAGATTCCAATTAGTGCACTCAAATCTCAAACTGGTCATATGCTAGGAGGATCCGGTGCAACGGAAACAATAGCAGCTATACAAACAATCCTAACAAATCAAATTGCACCTACATTAAATCTTGAAACTCCGGACCCAAAGTGCGATCTTGACTATGTACCATTAACTTCACGTTCAGCTAATGTTGAAACTGTTCTTAAGAACTCTTTTGGTTTTGGTGGGCAAAATGCAGTTTTAATAATCCAACAATATAAGGAACCTAAATGATTTCAACTGAAAAACATGACGAAAATAATTATCCTGCACTAATAGAAGCTATATTATTCGTAGCTGAAGAACCCATAACAATCTTAAATCTCGCCAAAGTGTTGGAAATAAAACCTTCACAAATCAATAAAATACTAGACATTATGATTGAAGATTACAATTCAGAGAAAAAAGGGATAAATCTACAAATTGGTCCAGACGGTGTACAATTTGTGACCTCACCAAATACAGCAAGTATTATCGAATATTTTTTAGGACTAGAAGCGAATCGTCGTCTTTCAACTGCAGCATTAGAAACATTAGCGATCATAGCTTATAGACAACCTGTAACTCGCCACATAATTGATACGATCAGAGGCGTGGATAGCGGGGGGGCAATAGCTACCTTACGAAATCGAAATTTAATTGAAATTAAGGGACGTGCCCCAGGGCCAGGTAGACCAGCATTATTTGCAACTACGCAAAGATTTTTAGAGCATTTTGGTTTAACAAACCCAAATGAACTGCCAGCATTACCTCAAACAGTAGAAAATGTACTTAAAGAAAGTGAATCACAAGGAACACTAGAACTCATTAAAGATGACTCCATCGAAATTAGTAGTAATGTAAGTGACTTAAGTGAAGTGGTAGAAAGTTTTGTTACAACACAGCCTAAAGTGAATTTAGATTAACCACTATGCTAATTAACTGAAGGCATTGTGCCTTCAGTTAATTAGCATTATTTATATTCTCCATGCACGATCTCTCAAATCACGAACTCTGCGTAAATCCAATCTTGCCTCACGAATAGTAGGCGAAGAAGATCGTCGTGAGTTAATGATTAAAGAGTTGTAATAATCACGAATTCTCATGTTTTTTTCCTTTCTATACAATCATTTGATAATATTTTCACAAATGAACATGCTTCAAGCAAGTGATTGTGAACACAATCACATAAATATTTAGTTAAATCTAAATTACCAAAGTATTAATTGAGAAAATCTAGCTATCTATCGGTGTACATAACAGGTCATATGGTAAAGCACCATCCACATTAGCCTTCACTAAAGAACCTTTTTGAAATTCGCCTTTAACAAAAGCAAGACCATCAACCTCAGGAGCATCCCTATAAGTTCGGCCAACCACGACTAAATCACCACCAGAAGATCTAGTGGGCTCTTCTGACTCAATCAAAATATCGACAGTCTCGCCAATAACTGACTGATTAGCAGAAAGAGAAATTTCCTGTGCAAGCTCCATCACACGAGCATATCGTTCAGTTTTCAATTCATCATCGACCTGATCTTGCATTAAAGCAGCGGGTGTTCCAGATTGTGCTGAGTATGTAAATACTCCAATATGTTCAAATTGCTCTGTTCTAATGAACTGCAGTAATTCATCAAATTCCTGCTCTGTTTCCCCCGGGAAACCAACAATAAAAGTAGTCCGAATAACCGCATCATTCATGGCATTACGAATATAAGAGATACTTTCACGAGCTTTACGTGATGAAGGCCTTTTCATTCTTCTTAACATAGAATCAGAGCCATGCTGTAGTGGCATATCGACATAATGCAAAATATTAGGCATATCATTCATTACACGAGCTAGGTTACTTGTAACTCTTCCAGGATAAGCGTACATAAGACGTATCCAAGGTATTTCAGGCACTGCAATAGATAATTTTTCGAGAAATTGAGCTAAACCGTCACGCACGCTTATATCTTCACCATATGCCGTAGAATCCTGAGCAACTAAGACTAATTCTTTTATACCCATAGCAGCATGAAATTTCGCCTCAGCTATAAGCAAATCATCTGCAGTAGAATGCATTTTGCCTTTTATTGTAGGAATAATACAAAAAGTACATGGGCGATCACATCCATCTGACAACTTTAGATAAGCACTAATCCCTCCAAGATTACTAATCGAAGGTTGAGGAATGTCATAATTACTAGCATTACTTCCAAAACTTGCTGCTATATCAGACCATGCCTCAGCACCAAAGATTTGATCAACATTCGGAACAGCTTGTTTAACTTGTTCTTCGGCGATCTCAGTCAAACAGCCCACTACATATAGTGCCTGGTCCTCATTTCTCTGATTATCTAAATCTTTTATCACTTCGATGGATTCATCTTTTGCATCATCAATAAATCCACAAGTATTAACAATTAAGACATCCGCTTCATCAGGTGCATGTGTAGCCAAATGTCTTCCTGATCTTAGTGATTGTTCAATTTTCATTGAATCCACAGTGTTCTTCGCACATCCTAAAGTTGTTAAAAAGTATTTCACGTCAACCTGACAATTATAATAATTAGATTACAAATTAAAGTTACTCATAGCATTTTCGAAAAGGTAACTACGTACAATAGCTACGCCTAATTTTTGTGTTGCATCCAAATCATCGATACCTGTACCAGATCCAATTTTCGGCGCAAGCCATAATAATAAGATAGCCACCACAGCTACAGTAAGGAATATTGCGACTACACGTAAGTTAAAATCATTTTTGCTAACCTTTACTTGTTGCCGTAACCCCGCTAAAGGTTCTAATCCCGAAGGTTGAGGCATTTCAGATGGCATTGCCATTACAGCTGCAACAGGATCAAGCCCTAAAAATTTCGCATAACTTCTCATAAACCCTCTTGCATAAACTGGAGCAGGTAAAATATCAAATTTTTCATCTTCAAGAGCTTGTAAATAATGCTTACTTATTCGGGTAACAGCTGACGCATCATCAAGAGATAGTTTTCTTACTGAACGAGCTTCTTGGAGGTATTGACCAATAGAAAATGAACTATTATCTACGGAATCATCTTCAGGAAATTTTAGAAGCTCTTGACTCATTAACTACCACACAAATACTCGCCCAGAATAAGGCAAAATCTATCAGCCGATTAATATAGGATATATGACTAATTTGATTTTAGCTGCTTTGTAAGGCGTGACTTTCTACGAGCAGCTGCATTAGGATGAATGATACGACGCCGAGCCGCTCTATCAAGGGCTACTTGCGCTTGACGCACCATCTCACCTGCATCATCAGAACCTTCTTCTATAGCCAAACGTGCCTCCCGCACAGCATTAGCTGCCCGTCGTCGAAAAGGCTGATTTCTTTCTGCTTTTCTTACAATTTGTCGAACTCGCTTTCGAGCAGACAGTGAATGTGCCATAAATTCTCCATACTCAATATACGTGGATTAATATCCTAGCGGTTGAATGTACAAGAGTCTATCTTTCAGTAAGGCTTCGCAAAATTTCATTGCTGAGTTAAGCTTGATAAGCTTATGCAAATTATTCAGAAAATAAGATCAATAATTAAAGTTAAAAATTCAACTATTCTAAGTGCTGCTGGAATAGTTGGATTGGGATTTCTTGGGTCACGAATTCTCGGGTTACTAAGATCTATTACATTAGCCGAAGCCTTTGGAACGGACCCTGAATTGGCTGCTTACTGGGTAGCTTTTCGCATCCCCGACCTTGTTTTTCAGCTCATTGCAGGTGCAACACTTTCTGCTGCATTTATACCAGTATTTAGTAGAGTACATTTAAAATCAGGCCCAGCTGATGCCTGGCAACTAGCTTCAAGAGTACTTAATCTAATCGCATTATTTTCATTTGTTTGCGCAACAATAGCGTTCATCTTCGCTCCATTACTGATACCACTAATAGCTCCAGGGCTTGGTGAATCAACTGGGAATGCAAATGAGATGCAACAAAAAGCAATAAATCTAACAAGATTGATGATGATCTCACCAATATTTTTTGGTATCTCAGGAATGCTGAGCGGCATCCTACAAGCTAAAGAGAAATTTTTGGCAACCGCGATTGCCCCTATGGTATACAATCTTTCGATTATTCTCGGGATTCTATTTTTATCAGAGCCTTTTGGGCTTTATGGACCTGCCTGGGGAGTTGCAATCGGATCGCTAGGACATGCATTTATACAAATACCAGCAATATATAGATCAGGAATGCATTGGACAGCTTCAATCAACATCAAATCTAAAAATGTTTTAGAGGTTCTAAAGTTAATGGGGCCTCGAGTAATAGGACTAGGTGCATCACAAATTAATCTAGTTGCCCTTATATTCTTTTCTTCAATGATTTCAGATACAGCAATCAGCGTAATAACATATGCATACTTAATGATGATGCTACCAATCGGACTAACAGGTATGACCATATCAACTGCTGTTTTCCCTACACTCGCAAAACAAGCTGCGGCAAAACAATTTACGGAGCTTCAACAAACTATTTGGAACAGTTTACGAGCAGTATTATTTATCGCTATTCCCAGTTCATTTGCATTAGCCATTCTTGCAAAGCCAATAATCAGATTACTCTTTGAACATGGTGCATTTAATGCACAATCTACGGATTTAGTATCACAACCATTAATTTTCTTATGCATAGGAATTTTTGCACATGCTGGAATAGAAGTCTTAAGTAGAGGATTTTATGCGATGGAAAATACCAAAACACCAGTGACAATGGCAGTACTAGCTATGATACTGAATATTATTTTATGCAGTGTTCTAATCAGTCCTTTCGAATTAATAGGGATCGCAAGCGCAGTAACAGTATCAATAATTTTTGAATTTGTTATTTTATTGTGGTTACTAAATAGGAAAATTGGGGGATTGTTTAAGCAAAATTTCGCAAAGTTTATAAGTAAACTCATATCTTCCACATTACTTGCTGCACTTGCTATGATGTTAGTCCAATATCTCTTAAACCATTCCAAAATCAATACAGACAGTGATACAGGAAGTATATTATCAGTATTACTAACGGGATTAATAGGAGTTTTAGTTTTTTTGACGATCTCAATTCCTTGGTTTCAAGCAAAAAATTTGACCTCGACAAAATTATAAAACATAGATATAAACGTAATACTACGTCGTCATTAGGAAAATTTGATTGATATCAAAAAAGATCAAGACGATAATTGAATTCAGTAAAAGTCCAACGACTATGATATAGAGGCTCTAAATGGCATTTCAAGATCGCGAACTACCCTGCCGTGATTGTGAGAACACTTTCATCTTCACTGCTGGTGAACAAGAATTTTATTCAACAAAAGGACTAGAACACGATCCTGTTCGATGTCAATCATGTAGATCACAGCGTAAAGCATTACGACCAGACGAACGTGAAACTATATCAAGCTACGGTGTTTATGTCTCATGGGGAGGTCGTACCCCTCGACAACTACACGTGGCTACATGTGCAGAGTGTGCTAATCAAACAGAAGTTCCATTTAGGCCACGCGATGACAGACCAGTTTATTGTTCTGATTGCTATGGATCTCTTCGAAAAAAACAGGAGGCACAAGCTGCTGCTGAAGCGGCGGCTTCAGCAACGCGAATAGCTTCAGCAGCTAGCGCATTTGAACTTGAAGGACTATCACCTCAAGAAAAAGAAGAGAATGAAGCTGTCGCAGTTATAGCTACTATCGATAATCAAGAGAATTCTGAAGAATCCGAAAAGTAATACCCCAGTTGATATGAATAATTTCCAATCCGTTTCTTCACGTGTTTCTTTCTCTGAATTAGAAGAGAAAATATTAGAGATATGGAAAAAAGAGGAGATTTTTCAACGCAGCATAAATGAAAAATCCTTAAACAAAACTTTTTCCTTCTATGAAGGTCCACCCACTGCTAATGGAAATCCAGGAATACACCATGTCTTATCTAGAGCATTTAAGGATGTCATACCTCGCTTTAAAACAATGCAAGGCTATCGAGTAGCACGTAAGGGAGGATGGGACACTCATGGCCTCCCAGTAGAACTAGAAGTAGAACGCCAATTAGGACTCAGCTCAAAAAAAGAAATCGAAGAATTTGGAGTCGCAGAATTTAATGCACAATGTCGTGAATCTGTTTTCCGCTACGTCAGCGAATGGGAAAAAATGACAGATCGAATTGGATTCTGGATTGATACAAAAAATGCTTACGTAACTTATTCAAACGATTACATTGAATCAGCCTGGTCGATAATAAAAACTCTGTGGGACAACGATTTAGTCTTTAAGGACTTTCGCGTAACACCTCACTGTCCACGATGTGACACCAGTCTATCCAGCCATGAAGTCGCTCTTGGATACAAAGAAGATACGACTGATCCAGGTGTGACAGTAAAATTTAAAATTACTGAAAAGTCAAAATCGCATTTTACAAAATATATCGCACAAGATTCTATACCTATTTTTTTCTTGGCTTGGACAACAACGCCTTGGACATTATCTGGGAATACCGCATTGGCCATATCAAGACAGTCTAAATATTCATTAGTTGAAATTGAAAACCACGAAAATACAGAATGTGTAATCCTGGCATCAGCGACAATAGAAAATTTAATTAGCAATTCAACAAAAATATTAGCGGAATTTGAGGGTGAGGAACTATTAAATTTGGAATATGAAGCCCTCTACCCTGATGTAGTAAATTGGGTTGAACCATTACATTTTGTAGAAGGACGTACCCAACCACTCAAACCTGATGATCCTCTCCCCTCAAGGAAAATAATAAATTCTGACGAAGTCTCCATCGATGAAGGAACTGGGATAGTTCACATGGCGCCTGCGTTTGGTGAAGTCGATTACTCAATGGGCCGACAAGAAAGCCTAATGTTCCTACAACCAGTCCGATCAGATGGCACGCTAATCGGAGGCCCTGGTGATGGAATGTTTGCGAAAGAAGCTGATACACATATCATCGGTGATCTCAAAAATCGAGGGTTACTATTTAAGTCTCAACAAATTAAACATACTTATCCTTTTTGTTGGAGATGCGATCAGCCAATTTTATATTATGCAAAACCTTCTTGGTACATTCGGACGACCTCAGTCGCAGACGAACTGATCAGTAATAACGATCTTATCAACTGGGTTCCTTCACATATAAAACATGGTCGCTTTGGAGGCTGGCTTGAAGGGAATGTCGACTGGGCAATCTCACGAGAACGCTATTGGGGTACACCTTTACCAATTTGGATTTGTGAAAAATGTGGACGTATTGACTGTATAGGATCGTTCGAAGAACTAAAAAAATATGGGACCCCTGAATCTCTAAATGAGTTAGAAAAACAAACTGAAAAATTCGACCCACATAGACCATTTATAGATCTAATAAAAATACCTTGCGCAGACTGCAATACATTGATGGCAAGGACACCCGAAGTCGCCGATGCATGGTTTGATTCAGGAGCTATGCCATATGCACAATGGCATTATCCATTTGAAAATAATGACATTTTCTCTGATTCTTTCCCTGCAGACTTTATATGTGAGGCGGTTGACCAAACTAGAGGATGGTTTTATACACTACATGCGCTAGCAACTTTGTTACATCATTCAAATTCAATTGACGAAAATATATCTTTTAAAAATGTAATTTGCTTAGGACTCATCCTTGATGGCAATGGCCAAAAAATGTCTAAATCAAAAGGAAATGTAGTTAATCCATGGGATGTAATTGAAAAACATGGTGCAGATGCTATTCGTTGGTATATGTATACTGCATCACCACCTGGAAATGAACGAAGATTCTCAGACGATCTGGTAGGCGAGACAGCACGCCGTTTTTTATCAACGCTTTGGAATACCTATTCTTTTTTTGTAACCTACGCAAATCTCACTAACTTTGATCCTGCTCACCAATCTGATAAAGATGACCCCAGTGAACTAGATCTATGGATTCGATCAGAACTACAAAATACAGTTTTACAAGTTACAGAGTCCCTAAATGCCTATGAATTGTCAGAGGCAGCAAGACCAATAGAAAACTTTGTCAATGAAATGTCCAATTGGTATGTCCGAAGAAGTAGAAGAAGATTTTGGAAATCTGGAGACGATGCTGATAGCCGTTCAGCTTTTCGAACATTATATGAGTGTTTAGTAACACTTTCTAAACTATTAGCACCATTTACTCCGTTTATTTCGGAATCTATCTACCAAAATTTAGTTTCAAAACATACAAAAGATTCTCCAGATTCTGTTCACCTTTCCGATTGGCCTGAATTGAAAAAGGAAGAAATAGATCCATTGCTTAATCGTGAAATGCACATAGTGCAACGAATGGTCTCACTTGGTCGTGCTGCACGTTCAAAAGCAAATGTCCGAGTCCGTCAACCTCTTGCAGCAGTAATAGTAGTTCCACGAACTGAAGAAGAATTACATGCCTTAAGAAGACTTAGTCTTATAATTGCGGAAGAACTTAACGTAAAGAATGTCGAAGTACAATCTAATATTTCTGAAAAAATATCTTATTCAGTACGTCCAAATTTACCTGTATTAGGGCCGAAATTTGGAAAGCAAACTAAGGAAATAAGTAATGCGATCGCATCAACTAATCCTGTGGAAATTGTTGATGTAATCCGCAAAGGAAAGTCTATAACACTTAATGGGTATGAATTAAGTGGCGGTGACCTAATTGTAGATATTGAACCAATCGAAGGCTGGGCTGCTGCTGAAGACAGTGGGTACTTAACACTGATAGATACATCAATTACACCAGAACTACGCTCTGAAGGACTCTCCCGTGAAATAGTTCGTCGATTACAAGACTTAAGACGCACTGCCAATTTAGATGTAACCGATAGAATAGATATTTTTTATAACATTACTGAAGATTCTCTTGAGTTAGATGAGGTTATTAAGACACACCTGCAATATATAGCGTCAGAAACTTTAGCTCTGTCCATCCAATCAAATGAGCCGTTAGAATCTTCTATACAAATTGACACCACAATTGAAGAAATGAAAATCAGCTTCGCATTAAGAGCTTCAACACAGTAATCACCTAGAAAAAGTACTAGACACCCTAATCATTCTGTTTTTCTGTCTGCGAAGGAGTAGAAGACCTTCTTGGAATATCACGTGGATCTAACAATAATCCTATCAAGAAATTCCTGGTCAATCTCCATGGAGATGTATTATCTTGCCCCGTTGTAACGATATGATCACGTCTAGGTTGATCATGCAATACTCGTGGTATTTGATTAGCTATTTCGGCTCCTAAAATAAAAATGTTCGCACTCAAAAATACCCAATACAATAAAACAACTACGCCACCCAAAGCTCCATAAACCAAATCATAATTACCGAAATTACTCAAATACACCGCAAAAGCATATTTCATAATTTCAAATGCAATTGCAGCTATCAATGCTGCGGGCCAAATATGCCTCAAATAAATCCTACGATTAGGAGCAAACCGATAAAAAAGACTAAATGTTATAAAAGTAAGTAGTAAAGAAACCAAAATCGTTGTTAGAGACCATATCCAATTTAAATCATCAGCAAAAGGGAAACTTGCTATGCTTTGCTCAAGAACCTGCCAAAATGCTGAAAGTATAAGACTCCCCATTACAGGAATCCCTAAAATGGGAACCAAAGCATAATCAACTAATTTTCCTCGCAATGCAGGATGCCTCCTTTCAGTATCAAAAGCTACATTCAGTGACAGCCTGAGTGCTCCTGCCAATGCTCCCGAGGTCCAAATCACTCCAAAAAGTGAAATTATGGCTAATTGTGGTGACAACGATGTAGCACCAATCACTACGTCTGCAACATCACCTTCCGAAAGAGGAAGGGCTTCCACGATGGCAGCTATCAGTTTTTCCTGAATAGCTGTATTTCTTAAAACAATACCAAAAATAGCAACTGCCAAAACAATCAATGGCACTAAAGAAAAGAGAGCGTAATAAGATATAGATGCGGCCATTTGAGTACCGCGATCTTCGGTATAATTTTTGATTGATCTACCCAGAACAACAGCTATAAAACCTAAAGATTTAATTTTTAAAATAGTACCCAATCCTCACAATTGCTTTTTCTAAAAATATATACTTCAATCAGACATAATTTTTCACTTAATTATCCTCGACTGAGTACTATTATTTAGTCATCCTAAGGAGAGAATTGTATCAACAGAGTACATCTGCTGTATCTTAATATTAGGTTGTTAGATCGAAAAATGAAAACTACAGAATCACAACGAATTATAGTAAAAATAGGAACCAACGTTTTAACGAACGGTACTGACTCATTAAACCAAAAAACTATGAGTTCTCTCGCGGCACAAATCGCAACTCTTATACAAAAAGATATTGAGGTCATTCTTATAACATCGGGAGCAATTGCAGCTGGACGTCACAAAGCTAATTCGAATCATCGAACAGAAAATTTAACAACTAAAGATGTCCATTCACGACAAGTATTAGCCGCCGTTGGACAAGCACAACTGATGAGAAGTTGGGATGAAATATTCCAAAAACACTCTATCATTGCAGGTCAAGCGTTACTCACCCGAAATGATCTTAACGATCGCGCAGGATATTTAAATGCACGAAACACTCTCACTCAAATGCTGTCATTAAAAATATTGCCAATAATTAATGAAAATGACGTTGTCTCTATCGAAGAAATTGACCAATCAACTATCGGAGATAATGACTACCTTTCGGCACAAGTCGCAAATCTTGTAGATGCAGATCTTTTGCTTATCCTAACTGATACCGAAGGATTATTTTCAGAAAACCCTCACACAAATAATTCAGCATACTTAATTAAAAAAGTAGAAAAAATTGACGATTCAATAATGAAAATGGCCGGCAAACCTAGTGAAAGAGGTACTGGGGGGATGTCGAGTAAAATTATAGCAGCACGCCTAGCAACTCAGCATGGTGCGCATGTCATTATCGCCCATGGACATAAAGATTCTGTAATTATAGATGCTTGTCATCACAAAAATGTTGGAACACTTTTTTTACCGACAGGTGATCGAACTGAAAGTAAAAGACGTTATCTTATGTCGGGACTACAAGTTCAAGGTCGCATAATTATAGATGATGGTGCAGTAAAAGCACTCCAACATTCTGGTACATCATTACTGCCAGCTGGAGTATTAAAGGCTGAAGGAAATTTTTTACGGGGATCAGTTGTAGAAATTTATTCAGATTCTAACGCACACATTGCTACAGGTATCGTAAACTATGACTTGGACGAAATTGAAAAAATAGCAGGTAAACATTCTGATGACATTTCAAAAACATTAGGGTATGCCCATTCCATTGAAATTATTCATCGTAATAATCTTATTTTAATTTAGTTTAGTAAGATTGTTACTTGATCACTAAGGAGGTTCCTATGAGTCAGTACTTCTTCGAACGTGAATCTCGCACTTCTCATTCAGAACAATGGACAATAGAAAATAATGATTATTCGTTAGGTCGAGTAGACATTCATTTTACTTCAGGCAAAACACACGCAACATTATCCGTACATTCTTCAATGGATGATAATGCAATCGAAGAATTAATCGGTGAAATCGATGAACGATTAGTATTATCTGCAGATCCTGAAAGAGAAGATCTTATAGTTACTGTTTGGAAAGGGGAAGAATTCGGAATATTTGCTGAAGATTCAATTGAGGAAAGTGAGGAAAATGATTAGTCATTACTATCACTATCCTACTGTTTGGAGGAAAAATGATACGTGTCGTAATTAGCGGAACAGGTAGAATGGGCTCCACCGTTTATAATGCCATTACTTCTACTGATGATATGGAAGTAGTTGGTGTACTTGATCCAATAGATATTAATTTTAATGTTCCTGAAGAGATAGCTTCCCACAATGATGCTGAACAACTTTTTGAATTAGTTAAACCTGACGTAGTAGTAGACTTCACAAACACTGAAGCAGTGCCGAAATTAATTGAAGCTGTCTTGAATCATAATGTACGCCCAGTAATAGGTACTAGTGGTATCACACCCAAAACACTTGAATACCTTCAAGATGGATTATTGAAAAAAAACCTAGGTGGTGTCGTTGCATCGAATTTTGCAATTGGAGCTGTGATGCTTATGCATTTTTCACAATTAGCCTCAAAATATTTTGATTCTGCAGAAATTATTGAATTGCATCATGATAAAAAAGTAGATGCACCTAGTGGTACAGCGTTAACCACTGCTGAAAAAATGCGAGATTCTCGAGGCAGTGATTTCATCAACAACACTCCTGAGATCACTCATATCGAAAATACTCGAGGGGGCCTTTTAGATGGTATCTCGATCCATTCGATAAGACTACCTGGACTAGTTGCACATCAAGAAGTAATTTTTGGAAGTGAAGGACAAACTTTTAGTTTGCGACATGACTCAACAGGCCTCGATTCCTTCATGCCTGGAGTTATCATGTCAGTTCGAGAAGTCATGAAACATGACATGTTTTTTAATGGTCTTGAATCTTTATTCGGACTAGAATAAGCGTTATTTCTAATTGACCAGTAAAAGGGGAACACCTTGCCAAATATAGCTATTATAGGAGCCACTGGAGCAGTAGGAGATGTTTTTCTTCGTGTCGCAGAAGAAAGAAACTTCCCTGTAGGAGATTTAAAACTACTTGCAACTGCAAGATCTGCTGGTAAAACATTAAAATTTAAGAATAAAAACATTATCGTCGAAGAGGTAAGCAAGGCATCTCTTGAGAATTCAGATATTGTTTTTTGCTCTGCAACATCAGAGGCTTCAAAAGAATGGGGACCCCTTATCAGGGAAATGGGATCCGTAATGATCGATGATGGTTCTGCGTTCCGTATGGACAGGACTGTACCCCTTGTAGTACCAGAAGTAAATGCTGCTGACTTAAGTTGGCACGAAGGCATAATATCAATCCCTAACTGTACAACTACTCCACTCGCACTCGCGTTACACTCTATGCGATCGATATCAGAGCCCATCAAAGTAACCGCCTCGACGTATCAAGCTGTTACAGGGAGTGGTACTGCAGCTGTGTTGGAATTAACAGGTCAACTTGAAGCATTAACACAAGAAAAGGTTATTCCTCAGCCCACCGTTTATCCTCAACAAATAGCTATGAATGTACTACCGCAAGTAGATGAATTTGATGAAGGTAATTACACTAAAGAAGAACTCAAGATGAGGAATGAAACTCGTAAAATTCTACACTTACCCGATCTGCCAATCACGGCAACATGTGTTCGCGTGCCTACAATGATAGGGCATGCAGAAACTATACATGTCGAATTTCAGGAATCCGTCGATCTTCAAGAAATTTTTTCTACACTTTCAAGACAAGAAGGAATCTCTATAAGTGAATCACCTCACGAATATCCCACACCTCTAACTGCAGAAGGTAATGATCTCACACACATCGGTAGACTTCGCAGAGATGAAACAGTAGAAGATAATAAGGGTATCGTATTTTGGTGTGTGAGTGATAATCTGCGTAAAGGTGCGGCAACTAACGCTCTTCAAATTGCTGAAGAGTTGTTAAAGCGCAACTTGTTACGGGGTAACAATGCATAATTTTGGACGCTTGATAACAGCAATGGCCTCACCCATGAAACCTAACGGCGACATAGACCTTGACATGACCAAAAAATTGGCGCAAAAGTTAGTTCAGTCTGGAACAGAATCAATTGTTTCTACAGGTACAACAGGAGAAAGCCCAACTCTTAGCTCGGCTGAGCAAATAGCAATTTGGAAAACCACAAAAAATGCCGTTGGTAAATCAATACCAGTTATCGCCGGTGCGACCAATAACAATACTGCAGAGTCGATCAAACTATGCCAAGAAGCAGAGAATGCAGGCTTAGATGGATTGTTACTGACTGTGCCTGCTTACAATAAACCCACACAGCAAGGCTTAATTGAACATTTTACTACTATTGCAAAATCAACATCTTTACCTTGCCTTCTATATAACGTTCCTTCAAGAACTGCGCTTAATATGGAATCTACAACTACATTAGAGTTAGCAAAAATACCAAATATTATCGGAATTAAAGAGGCAAGTGGAGACTTAAATCAAATCAAAAAAATCATCGATCAAGCACCAACTAATTTTTATGTCTGGTCGGGTAATGATTCAGACACTCTACCTATCATGAGAATTGGAGGTGTCGGTATTGTTTCAGTAGCATCACATTTGATCGGATCTCAAATTAGTCAAATGATAGATTTACAAATAACTGGTGCAACAAGTGAAGCAGAAAAAGTTAATGACAGAATTATGCCTCTATGTAATGTTCTTTTTTCAGAAACCAGCCCTACACCTCTGAAATACGCACTAGACAGAATCGGTTTTTCTATAGGTCCTACTCGTATGCCCCTAATACAAATTTCAAATGAGAATGCCATTCTAGTTGAAAATGAATTACATAAACAAAAAATTGATTTACCCGTGTAAATTTTCTCTCATCGCTATTTTGAGCTCTTCCCAAGACTGAACCGTTTTTTTGCGAGCACGACTGTACCCTATGTTGTCACCAAAATATCCACCTAGAACACCCGCAAAAATCCTAACACCCACCAGTAAAATCAATGCATATACAATAGTGGCTGGTATCAAGTGATCACGTAAATAAGGAATCCCTAATACAACTGCCAAACCTCCCAAAACAGCAAGTAACACTCCCAAATAAGCAAAGCCATTCACAAATCTAGCTTCAATTTTTCTTTGTTCTCTAAGAATTTCAGTTATTACCAATGGAACAATTTCTACTGTTTTTTTACTTAAACGAAAATCACTCTGGCAATGTGCACAAACTTCGCTTTCAGGACCAGTAGGAGTGAAACAAAATCCACAAAATCTACCTGTTGAAGGTGACTCGCCACGGCTAACAGCAACCAAATGTTCTTCGAGTCTTTCACTAAATAAAGGACATCCATCAATTGAGAAATTATGGATATATTTTTTCTCACCAGAATTTGTTTCAAGGGTGATTCGATTTTGCTTTTTATCCATAAAACTATATTCCAAAAACAATTTACTTAGCTTATAACATATGAAAATTGAGGATTGCCCAACAAAACTCCAAGAGCAAGAATACAAAAAGAAATGAACAATAGTACTGCTGACCAAATAAAAGATTTTCGCCTTGCATCAGCCAATTCAAAACTATTATCCTCGCCTTCAACTAAGGCATCGACTAACTTACCAATCTTTTTACCTAAAATTATATGAAAAAGTACTAAACCAAGAACCACTACAAATAGTGTCATCTTCAACATGAATATACGACCAAAATTATAATTTCCTATATCACTCGATACTGTTTCAGGCACTATAAAATAAAATTGGTATAACCCCGTTATCAACAAAATTAATAAAGAAAATGCAGCTATTTTCCCAAAACGTTTTGAAATTATTAGAGTAACGTCACGGCGCAATCGCTCATCATCGATCAACCATGTTGCTGGCATCACTGCAAAAAATAAAAGTAGCTGCGGTCCTACAAAAACAGCTGCAGCCGCAACATGCAAAAAAAGCACCACATTTTCCATTTAATTCTCCTAGTTATTTAAAGATTGCCACCAAATATATCTCTAGTAACTATTGCTTGATCACGCTCTGGTCCGACAGAAATCATGTCTATCGGTGCACCAATCAATTGCTCTATTCTTCGTACATACTGTAGAGCTTCTATTGGCAGATCATTTATATTTCTCACTCCTGAAACATCTTCCGACCAACCTGGCATTTCTTCATAAATGGGAATTAAATTTGATGCCTCGTTTATCGCTGCAGGCAAAGTAGTAACACGTTTACCATTTAGTTCATATGCGACACATATCTTTACGCTAGAAAATCCAGTCAAGGAATCCAAACGAGTTAATGCAACGGATGTAACACCATTTAATCTTGAAGTGTAACCAGCAAGCACACCATCAAACCAACCACATCTCCGAGCACGACCAGTTGTAGTCCCATATTCGCTCGTTCCAGGTACTCCACCTCCACCCTCACGTAATTTCTCAGCATTTTCATCAAATAATTCTGTCGGCATAGCTCCATGGCCAACTCTAGTTTGATACGCTTTGTAAACCCCAACAACACGTTCTATTGCTGTAGGACCTAATCCAATACCAATAGCTGCACCTGCAGCAACAGAAGCTGGAACCGAAGAAGTTACGTATGGATATGTGCCTGAATCCAGATCTAATAATGACCCCTGTGCACCCTCAAGTAAAATCATTTCATCGCGTTCATGAGATTCTTGAACAACAGCGGTAGTATCTGCTACATACGGCTCCAGCCTATCAGCAAGCTCAGAGTACTGTTCTAAGATAGATGTAAAATCTAGACTTTCACGATCGTAAAGTTTTTCAATAACTTTATTTTTATAGTTAAGCACTTCTTGAAGTCGTTCCGGAAATTTATCTTTATTAATAAGATCAGCTACTCGAATACCAATCCTTGAAACTTTGTCATGGAATGCAGGGCCAGTCCCTGTCCCAGTAGTTCCAATAGCTTGCGAGCCCCTTAATTCTTCATCAGCACTATCGATCACTTGATGCCATGGCATAATTACATGAGCACGATCGCTAATCAATAAGTTCGAAGTATCTACGCCGCGTTCACTTAACATTGCAATTTCGTTCAAAAGTTTATCAGGATCAATTACTACACCATTACCTATCAAACAAGTTTTATCACCGTAAAATATCCCAGCTGGAACAAGATGCAGGGCAAACTTACCTAAATCATTGATAACTGTATGGCCAGCATTTGTGCCTGCAGAATACCGAGCAATTAAAGAGCAATAACGTGCATGGAAATCAACGACTCTTCCCTTACCTTCATCGCCCCATTGTCCACCTATTATAACTACTGCTGGCATATTCATTCCTTAAAGTGTATTAGTCTAATACAAACTACATTTTCTTTTTTTCAGTACCGATCGTGCCTGTTCAGAAAACCAACAAGCTCTTCTTAATGCTATCTTGCCTAAGTTAAAGTTTACATACAGCATGGAACCTTGCTGATTTTGCAAGTTTTCAGACTTATTTACAATCTTTTTGCTTGCTCCACTTCAGAGCTACTAGGTGAAAAAAGCGAGTTAATACCTAAAACTTGTGCTTCAGAAGTTACAACTACACCCAAAGCATCTGCATTATAGGAAATTGAAATTAGTTCCGATTGAATGTTCTTATCATATTCTGCCAACACCCAAGGAATTCGTTTAGCACGTGTTTCAACTGCTGCACGAGATAAAATATATTCATTCAGAACTGAAAAATTTTGCTTACGACCCAAATCAGACGTTATCTGTTTACAATTAATAAACATTGCTCCGATACGATCAACAGAATCTAAGATACTACCTAAGGCAGTAAGCCCTTCAATTGAACTAATCTCGGGGAATAAAATTATTACTCCTGGCTGTAAATTCAACGCCCCTTCATATTTTCTCAAGGCAACATCTACGTCACGAACATCTTGAGGAACTTCAACACCTTCTACAACTAACCCCGCAAAATAATCGAAACAAACAGTCGTTAAATTATCAGTTAAATAAGCCAGCCTATTAACATTTATTCTTAACAATAGAGGTCGATTTGAATCAAAAATAGATTTTAGAGCAGCACTTAAATCATTGCTGAGATGTCCATCCAGTACGTCATCATTTAAGTCAACTAATATGACATCAGCATTAGAATGAATTGCTTTATTCATACTTTCATCATTAGAACCCAAAATTGACAAAACACTACGAATCGAAAACATAAATTTTAACCGCCTTAGACAAATTATATCGTGAATTGAAAAATCACAAATATTTATAAAAAAGCTTTATAATTCATCACAATTGTGCTGAAAATGTTAGTATTGGAAAACAATATCTCAAAGGAATTTTTTTATGGAAAATATAGCTTTCAATGGTCGAATCCTCAATGTAAACCTTACAACCAAGGAAATAGAGACAGAAATAATAGAAGAACATACTTACAGAGAACTACTTGGAGGGAGTGGCCTTGGGGCACGTCTGCTTTTTGAACGTATTCCTGCTGACGCAGATCCACTTGGCCCAGATAATATTCTCGGATTCTTTCCTGGCTTAATGACTGGAACACCTTTATTTGGCCAAAGATTCCAGGTAGTCACAAAATCACCAAAAAATGGTGGTTGGGGTGATGCGAATTGTGGAGGGGATTTTGGCCCCATGCTTAAATTTGTAGGTTACGACGGCATTCTTTTTAGCGGGCAATCCGAGAGCCCAGTATACCTATATATTGACGATGACACTATTGAATTAAGAGACGCAACAAGTTATTGGGGCGGACTAGCCATTGAAGTTGAAGACCAATTCAAGGAAGAACTAGGGAAAAAAATTAGTGTCGCATTGATAGGTCCTGCTGGTGAAAATCTTAGTACCATGGCCGGGGTAGCTAATGAACGCGGTAGGCTTGCTGCACGGTCTGGAGTTGGTGCAGTAATGGGTTCAAAGAAACTTAAAGCTGTTGTGGTGAAACCCACTAAAAAAATTATGGCACAAAATAAAGAAGTTATACTCGCAGTTAAAGAAAGCCTTGGTGAGTTCAACAAAAAATCAAAAGAGTTTTTTACAACTTTTGGCACTACAGGAATAACTGCTAATTCAGCAATCAATGGAGACGCTCCTGTACTTAATTGGGGAGGCGTAGGAATAATCAACCTTGTCGACACAATGGATATGTCAGGAATGAATGGGCCAAATTTCAATGAAAGTATGGAGAAAAAATATGCATGTTGGCATTGCCCCGTAGCTTGTGGTGCAGAGTCAGTAGATGGGAGCGATCGAGGGGAATTTGCATTTCCTCAACATACACACAGACCAGAGTATGAGACTTTAGGTGCTTTTGGTGTAATGAATGGGGTTAATAATACTGATGCAATGATTGCCATTAATCATTGGTGTAATGAATATGGATTAGACACTATTTCTGCTGGAGCTACCATCTCTTTTGCAACAGAATGCTACGAAAATGGCCTTCTGACAAAAGAAGATACTGACGGAATAGAACTTACTTGGGGAAACGCTACTAGTGTTTTAGACATACTTCACAAAATTGGTAGACGTGAACAAGGGATAGGTGACCTGTTAGCAGATGGTTCTACTATTGCGGCCCAACGTATTGGACCCGCAGCTGAAGAATTCATAACAGCAATAGATGGTGAAGAACCTCCTATGCATGATCCTAAAAAAGAAATTGGATTCGCGGCTTCATATGCTCTAGATCCTACTCCTGCAAGGCACACTAATTGGTCACCAGGTAAAAGTTCAAAATTCCCTACTATGCCCGAACCACCAGCTGATAAAAATCAATTTTCTGGTAGAGGACCCCTTCATAAAAAGGCTCATGAACAAGCTCATATTATGAACTCCGCTGGTATGTGTTACTTCGTTTATACAATGGCTCCTACCAATCGAATCCCTGATTGGATAAATTTAGTTACTGGCTGGGATACTACTTTCGAAGAGTTAGATGATGTTGGAGAACGAATAGCTAATTTACGCATGGCCTTTGCGGTAAAACACGGTAATAATCCTGGAGCACGTGTTGTACCAGGTAGATTACTGGGCAACCCACCACAACAATCAGGGCCACATGAAGGATTCACAATCGATTTAGAAACAATGAAAAGAGAATGGTGGGATGAAGCAGGGTGGGATCAAGAAACTAGTGCACCTAATCGTGACCTACTAATTTCACTTGGACTCAGTGATGTGGCTGACGCACTAGGGATTTAAGTAATTGTTCGACATGTGGTTCGCAGATGCGTAGACTGTCAATAAATAACTTGCTCCTCAGATTTCAAGGAGATCAATGGCAAAGTATGTCTTCATCACAGGAGGCGTTGTAAGCTCTGTTGGTAAGGGCATAGTTAGCGCCTCTTTAGCTCGTATTCTTAAATCTCGGGGCCTCGAAGTTTCGATACTTAAATTAGATCCCTACATAAATGTCGATCCTGGGACTATGTCACCCTATCAACATGGTGAGGTTTTTGTAACCGATGATGGCGCAGAAACAGACCTCGACTTAGGGCATTACGAGAGATTCTTAGATCAAGACCTAACTCAAGCAAATTCTTCTTCAAGCGGTCAAGTGTATGAAGAGGTTATTCGCAAAGAGCGACGTGGTGATTACCTTGGTGGAACAATTCAAGCAATTCCTCATGTAACAAATGAAATTAAACGACGCATTCGAAATGCAGGTTTATCTTCTCAGGCAGAAATTATTCTGGTAGAAGTAGGTGGAACTGTAGGTGATATGGAAAGCCAGCCATTCCTAGAGGCAATTAGTCAAATGCGCTATGAAGGTAACCCAAATGATACACTTTCTATTCACGTTACACTTCTTCCGCGAATTGGTTCAACAGATGAAATCAAAACTAAACCCACACAGCACTCTGTACGTGAATTAAGATCATTTGGAATTCAACCTAATGTAATTGTAGCTAGAGCAGATCAGGCTGTACCCGAAGCGTTGCGAGAAAAAATGTCATTGTTTTGTAACGTCCAACGCAATGCTGTAATACCACTACAAACAGCTGATTCAATATATGAAGTTCCTTTAATTCTAGAAAATTTAGGACTAGGAAAAATAGTTTCAAAACATCTGAATGTTAACGAAAAAACACCTGACCTGAATGTTTGGCGTGCTTTTGTCGAGCGTCTTAATAATCCGTCAAGTGAAATAGAAGTAGCCATTGTTGGTAAATATGTTGAATTACATGACGCTTACTTATCTATTAAGGAAGCACTCGTCCATGCAGCGGTCCATCAAGGTATCGCACTTAATCTTAAGTGGATCCATTCGGAAGAGTTGGAAAATGACAGTGCCGATAATCTCATTGGACAAGTAGATGGCATCCTTCTGTGCCCAGGTTTTGGTGACCGTGGCTTAGAGGGAAAAATTGAAGCCGTACGTTATGCCCGAGAAAATTTAATACCTTACCTTGGGGATTGTCTTGGGTTGCAAATGCTAGTAATTGAATTCGCACGTAATGTTGCAGGTATGCCGGAAGCTAACACTACAGAAGCAGATGCAAAAACACCGTTCCCTGTTATTTCTTTATTATCTGAACAGCAAGGCATTCATGATATGGGTGGGACCATGCGTTTAGGTGGATATAATTGCAGGATAGTATCTAATACCAAAGCTGCAAAAGCCTACTCCAAGAAGTTAATTCGCGAAAGACATCGACATCGCTATGAAGTAAATAACACTTTCCTTCCACAACTTGAACAACATGGATTGATTGTTTCTGGGTGGTTAGAAGATGGTAAATTAGTAGAAATAGTAGAATTAAAGGACCACCCTTGGATGGTCGCAGCACAATTTCATCCTGAATTTACAAGTAGGCCAAATCATCCTAATCCACTATTTCTTGGATTTGTAGATGCTGCGATAAAATACCAAAAGAATAGTAACTCTGATTCTAAAAAGTTAGATACAAAACAAACAAGCCCCAAATCGAAAAATTATTGAGAATACTTTGAGCTTCATACGATTAATACATTTTTTAGCCATCTTCTGGATGATAGCAGGAATCGGAAACACGATAATTCCAATCTATGGGGCATGGGCTCAAGATAATCTAAAACTTCGATCTATCACTCTATCGACATCTAGCAAAAATTACTCATACTGGTTATTGCCTGGAGTAATAGCATCTGGCCTTACCGGATATTTATATGCAGGAATAGATGGCGTAAATGTTATAACTTCTGGCTGGCTATTAGCGACTGGATTGATTTGGATTATACAAATTTTCATACTTTTGCCTCTGTTTGGGATTGGATTACGAAAAGTCCACTACCTAGCACTTCAAGCAGATAAAAAAGGAACTCCAACACCTGAATTAGACGACGCCCTAGCTGACAATGCACCACTTGTATTTGGTACATTGATTATTATTAGCACATTATTAGTTACCGTAATTCCAATTTTTAAACCCTTTTAGTTAGGAGACGCATGAAAATTTTTTTGGACACTGCCAACATCGAAGACATCAAGCGTGGTGCTGCAATGGGAGTACTAGATGGCATCACCACTAATCCATCACTTTTAGCTAAAGAAGGCGTTGAATATAAGGAACGTGTCCTTGAAATTGCAAAAATAGTTGATGGGCCTATTTCAGCAGAATGTATCTCAGAAACTACAGAGGAATTAATCGCCGAAGCATTCAGAATTGCAGAATGGCATGAAAATATTGTTGTGAAAATTCCATTTACCGAAGCAGGACTAGCTGCAACTAACCAAATAACATCAGAAGGAATCAAAGTAAATACAACCTTAATTTTTTCACCAAACCAAGCACTATTAGCTGCAAAAGCAGGTTCAACTTATGTATCACCTTTTATAGGTCGATTAAACGATGCAGGCCATGATGGAATGGAGGTAATCCGAGAAATTGCAGATATCTTCAACCAATCTGAATTAGAGACTGAAGTATTAACTGCCAGCATCCGTAATCCCAGAGATGTAATTGATGCTGCATTATCAGGATCTCATATCGCAACAATACCTCCAAATGTTCTGTTTAACATGATAAATCACCCTCTAACAGATAAAGGAATTGATTTATTTTTGGCCGATGCTAAAAAATATTCACCAGTGTAATAGAAAAAAATTAAGAATATTTGTAATAATACTTGAAGAATTACAAAACCCTAGTTAGAATTACGCCGTTGCTAACCGGTGACAGTTCTCATAAAAATATTCATAAAGGTACGTATGACAAGTACTCAGCGTGGGCGTGAAACCCCTACGGAACAACGACCCGATGGACGACGAAGACGTCGAGGCAGACCAACACGCCCACCTAGAGATTGGGATCGTGAAGAAGAGCAACTGCCTCCAACAGATCCTGATGTTCCTTCGGTAAATATCTCTGAACTTGATGCGACGCCGCGAGATGAGCTCATAGATGTCGCAAATGATTTCGAGGTAGAAAATGCTGATGGGCTTCCTCGGCAAGAGTTGATTTATCGAATATTACAAAAACAAGCTCTTAAAAATGGAAGCATTTTTTCAGGAGGAATACTCAATGTTGTTGATGACGGTTTTGGGTTCCTAAGAGGTGAACGACTACGACCTGGGCCGAATGATGTTTATGTTTCTCAATCACAGGTTCGTAGGTTCGGACTACGTTCTGGCGACTATGTAAGTGGACAGGTACGTCAACCCAAAGATTCTGAAAAATATTATGGACTTCGGAGAGTAGAAACAGTTAACGGCCTTGACCCAGAAGCTGCTAAACGTAGAGCAGAATTCGATTCTTTAACAGCGGTTTTCCCCAATGAAATGTTACGCTTATTTGGCTCAGGTACGCCAAACACGCAAAAAGAGGGAACATTTGTAATAGAAGAAGAATTAAGCCAAAGAATGGTTGACCTTGTTTCTCCTATTGGTCGTGGACAACGAGGGCTAATTGTTTCACCGCCTAAGGCTGGTAAAACACTACTTCTTAAATCGATAGCACATGGAATTACGAATAACTATCCAGATATTCATCTCATGATACTTCTTATAGGTGAAAGACCCGAGGAAGTAACAGATATGAAAAGATCCGTTACTGGAGAGGTAATTGCATCTACTTTTGATGATCCTGCTGAAGATCATACTCGAGTAACTGAAGCTGCCCTTGAACGTGCAAAACGTTTAGTTGAAGGCGGTACCGATGTTGTAATATTAATGGACTCTATCACTAGATTAACACGCGCATATAACACTGCAATGCCTACCAGTGGACGAACTCTCTCAGGGGGTGTCGATCCAATAGCTCTTTATCCATCAAAAAGATTTTTTGGAGCAGCACGAAATATTGAAGAGGGTGGCTCTCTAACCATTATCGCAACCTGCTTAATAGAAACTGGCTCCCGTATGGATGACGTGATCTTTGAAGAGTTCAAAGGAACTGGAAATATGGAATTACGCCTTGTTCGAAAGCTAGCAGAAAAAAGAATGTACCCAGCTATCGATGTCGTAGGATCAAGCACACGAAGAGACGACTTACTTTATGAAGAAGAGGAATTACAACAGGTCTGGCTGATGCGGCGAATGGCTGCTTGGATAGAAGGTGATGGAGGAAGTATGGCAGAAATAATGATTAACCAACTTCCAAAAACAGCATCCAATGAAGAATTTTTAGCTTCAATGAAATCAATGGCACAAGCACAAATTCAAGATTAATTTTCCCAAACCAATTAACCTAATAAAATTAAACTATCCACACATATATAATCCATGTCTACGCACAAAAGAATTTTGCTGTTTTTTTCATTCTTTGCATCGTATGATCATAAAGCATTTTATTACTTAGGATTCTGACAGCGGGGTGCACAATCCGAGGAACAATTCAACCGAGAAATCCTTTTTCGCCTTGGGAAAAACAACGGCAGTCTAATTATTCTGTCGCAAATAATAGCTTGTCTAATTTTTTAGTTATCCATGCTTCGATAATGACCTTTTTTCTAATTTTTTTAGCAATTAGTGGAATATTCCCAATTATGAGCCCCAGCAACATTAATTCACCTTCAATACTTGTGAATCCACTTGGATTCACAAGTGTAATAAGTAGTGCCCCTGCATCCATAAGCACCATCAACAAAACTTCTGATATCACAATGAATTTAGAAATCAACCCCCTAAGTAATGACAATGCTTCAATTAATCATAGTCATAGTCATAATGAACAAGCACTATCCTCTCAAAACGAGATATCTCCTAATGAAATCGCCAAACCTCCTGATTCACGTATAGCAATGTATCTGAATTATTCAGTTAAAGACGGAGATACTATCAGTTCAATAGCACAAAAACAAAATATAGGAAGTGAATATATTGTATGGAATAACATACACGTACACGATCCAGATGAATTAACACCAGGTGACAAACTTCTTGTCCCTTGGGTGGAAGGTATCATTCACGCCGTTCGCTCTGATGATACTGTTTCCGAGATAGCTCAAAGGTACGATGCAACAGTTGAAGGTATCCTGACTTTCCCTGCCAACAAACTATCAGATCCTGACTCATTATTACGAGACACAATGATTTTTGTGCCTGGAGGTAGAAAAATAACACCAGCCTCAACTATTAGACCTGTCCCTGGAGTAATACCAGAGCAAAGTGGCCTTTGGTTTTGGCCTGCTATGGGCCCAATCACTTCTTATTTTAGCGCATGGCATCCATTAGGTATGGACATTGGATTGCTTCAAAACACTCCTATCGTTGCGACTAAACCAGGTGTCGTACAATTTGTCGGTGGAGATCCTTGGGTTTCTTACGGGTATTATGTAATCATAGATCATGGCGATGGTTACGAGTCATATTATGCACACCTAAGTAGTTGGCCTGAACGAATACAAAGCGGGGCTTGGGTAGAGCAAGGTGAAGTGATCGGTTATTCAGGCAATACTGGTCGATCCACAGGACCACATCTTCATTTTGAAATACGTCATAATAACCAAGTTATAGATCCTCTTGCCTTCTTAAATCAATAAGGGAATTATCCCCTCGAGTTCAATAAAACAATCCGCGTTTTATCACCAATACTGCGACGTTGCAAACTCAAACGCTGTACTGCATCTTCAACTTCTACTCCCATTTCATTAATAAAAGAATTCAATGCATCTTCTTTCTTCTTTTCCTCAACCTGATAAGCAGTAGGAATTACCATTCTAGGTTCAAGAGATCTTACAAGTCGTGCCATATCTTGAGGACTTAGACCCTCAGGGACTTCAATGGGGACAATCACAATATCTGCATTCGAACAAACTTGAATTTGCTTAGGATCTGGGATTTCATTCAACCCCCCCAAATAGACAACTTTCATATCTTCCGCTTGCAATATATAAAATGTAGTTGGTTCAAAAACATCTTCTTGCGATACAGACCATCGAGAACGAACACCTTGAATTTGTACTCCTCCAACTTCATATTCACCAGGGCCATCAATAACAAATGGTGTACCTTTGACTCCACTTACAAAATTATGGTGTATATGATCACGACTAATAAGAACTATATCCCCTGTCGGACGTGCCATATCAACTCCAGAAGATTTATCTGTAGGATCTATAACTACAGTCGCATTACGAGTTCGTAACCGCATAGCTGAATAACCTAGCCAAGTAATATCCAAAGCCAACTCCAAACTTTATTTAAAACACAATCAAAAATCTCGCATTACTCTCGGATGAGAAATAACTAATGTTGCATTATTAGGTCCACCTATTGCATTTACTATACACACAGAAATTATATCGTCTTTCACAGAAATTTTATTAGCATCCAAATCAATCTCCGGATCATCATCAACAAGATTTAAAGTTGATGGTATTTTCCCTCTTTGCATTGCTTCAGTTAATACAATAACTCCTAATGGCCCTGAAGCGCTAAACATGTTACCCGTATGTCCTTTAAGTGCAGGAGTGTACATATGATGCCTTGTAGCTGCACCAAAAACACTCTGTATGCCTTTCGCTTCCAAAGCATCTTCTTCTAAGCTTCCGGAGGCATTCATATACACCACATCAATCTCTGAACGAATCCGACCACTTTTATCAACAGCTGACAAGATTGACTTCGCAATCTGTGAAGTTGATATTTTGGGGATACCACTCATTCCTGGTGAAAAGACATAACTGCTACCTTCTAATTCTGCAAGAATGTTTGCACCTCGTACTTGTGCAACTTCTAAATCTTCCAACACAACAATTGCAGCACCTTCAGCAATAACAAAACCATCTCTATTTAAATCTAATGGCCGGGATGCTTTGGTAGGTGAAGCATTATTTACTGATAAATCATCTCTTTCCTCATAAAAAGAAAGAGTCTCAGGGGTAATTGGATTTTCTACCCCGCCAGCTAATGCTACTAAAGCATCCCCTCGCCTGATCATTTCAGCTGCTTCACTAATAGCAACAATTCCACCTGCAGCATGAGGATTAACTTGTAATACTTTCCCAGTTACTCCAAGTAAACCAGCTAAAGTTTCTGCAGGTTGATATGTTGAATTTCTTTCTTGCCATTGTGAAGCAATGACAACGGCAACTTCACTAGAGTTTTGTGGTGTGAAATTTAATGAAGCATCTTCAAAGGCACTCAGTCCAGCACTTACGACAAATTGTGCAGTTTTATCTAATCCATCCCAGTATTCTTGCTTGAACCTATGCCCCAAGGATTCAATATCATCAATCTCTGCAGCAATTTTTGTCTTATATTTTGAAGTATCAAACTGCGAAATCAACTTAACACCTGAAAGATTATTTTCAACTGCCTCCCATACTTCTGATGAGGTACGACCTAATGAGCAAACAACTCCACAACCTGTAATAACAACTCGACGATTTAAGGCACTCTCTGTATCAACTAAGTTTGTCATAAAAAGTTTTATCCATTAATTTGATCAACTAGCACAATAATCACTCCATTGAACAACCATTGCACCCCACGCTAAACCACCACCAATCACAGTCATAAGAACATAATCACCTGGTTTGATAAGACCTGCAGTATTGGCCTCGTGCAAAGCAATTGGAATAGTTGCACTTGAAGTATTACCGTATTTCTCAACATTCATAAAAACTTTTTCCATCGGAAAATTAAGATTTCTGGCAAGGGCACGAATTATTCTTTCATTGGCCTGATGGGGCACCAATAATGAAATATCATCTAATGAAAGCCCTGCATCATGTATAGCATTTAATGAAGCTTTACTCATTTCTTCAACTGCTGCTCGGAATACTGCGCGCCCATCCATCATAATATGTGCTTCTTTTTTAATCGGATGATCCATAGGTGCACCAGGGCCACCGGCAAACAAGGCATCGGCCTGCCCGCCATCCGATCGTAAAACAAAAGATCGAATTGAACCTAAATTCTCTTCTGAAGAAGCTTCTAGGAGAGTGGCACCCGCACCATCACCAAACAATACACAGGTAGTTCGATCAGACCAATCAACGATTCTAGACAAAGTTTCTGCTCCGACAACCAAAGCTTTTTTTACCGATCCATTTTCAATAAATTGAGTCGCAGTCGAAAGTGCTGACAAATATCCAGTACACGCTGCATTAACATCAAATGCTCCAGCGTTGATCGCACCCACGGCATTTTGAATATGACTAGCAACAGAAGGGAACATCCCGTCAGGAGTACAGGTTCCTACTAAAATCAAATCAATTTCTTTCCCATTTACTCCAGCTGCATCAAGTGCACGTGTAGCAGCATGAATACCTAATGAACTTGAACTTTCATTTGGTGCAGCTATGTGACGCGTATGAATACCAGTTCTTTCACGGATCCATTCATCATTAGTCTCAACCAATTGCTCTAAATCAAAATTAGTCAATACCTTCTCTGGAAGGTACGCGCCGGTTGCAGAAATTTTTGCAAAAAATGTCATTCGAACTCTCTAAGATAGGACTGACCCATTGTCCTCGAACAAATATAGTTAAATCAAGCTAATTAACATACCAACTAAGAATTTAAGTAAAAGTAACTATTAATTTCAATTTTACAAATTACACCTCAAACTGCCATTTCTATTAGCAGTCAATGTATGAGAGTGCTAAAATCCACAAATCCACTCAATTGACCCTAAAAATCATGGGATTACAATATATATTATAATTAGCACTCTAACGCATAGAGTGCCAATAGAGGGAAATGTGTTAACACAAAGACAAGAATCGATTTTGGAATTAGTCGTAGACGAATATATCGAGTCTGCGACTCCTGTCAGCTCAAGACTGCTTGCCAGTCGGCAAGAGCTCCCTTTATCTAGTGCAACTATACGTAATGAGTTAGCACAATTAGAAGAAAATGGATATATTACTCACCCTTATACTTCAGCAGGTCGCATTCCCTCCGATCAAGGATACAGACATTATGTTGAATCCTTGATGGATGAAAAACCTCTTAGTTTTGATGAAATGCGAACTATTGAGCATCAATTGCACCAAGTCAATGGTGGTTTAGATGAGTGGTTAAGTCTAACTGCAACTATTCTTTCCACAACTGTCGGTGGAATCGCAATGGTAATAAGACCCTCTGCGGAAACAACATCTCTCAAACACGTTCAGCTCGTAGAACTAAACGGTACATCGGTAATGCTTGTGGTTGTAATGAATAATGGATTTATAGGGCAAAAAATTCTTAACCTATCTCGACCCTATCTACAAAATGAACTCAACATATATGCAGAAACACTAAATCAAAATTTGAAAGACCCTTCCCCGCAATCAGGTCGGCAATCTATCAATATAAACAACAAAATTGATGACAATATTATTATCGATGCTATTTTTCAACTTTCCATCAATCAACAAGGACAACATGAGGCCTATCTAGATGGGTTAAGTACTGTTTTAAATCAACCAGAATTTACGGATGTCAATCAAATGCGTGAGGCGATTGAGAATCTCGATGCTTATCACCTTCGTATGTTGATTGAGCATTCGCCTAAAGTAGAACCAGGAACAACGCATGTTCTTATTGGTGAAGAACATGGGGATGAATTAATGCGTGAATGGAGTGTAATTATAAGCTCTTTTGGCGATCGCATTTCAAATGGCACGGTCGCAGTACTGGGCCCTAAGCGCATGGATTATCCTAGATCTATCCCACGTGTTAGATATATAGCTGAATTAATGAGTGCACTAATGTACGAGGTCCGCTAATGGAAGAAATGAATTCAGCAACTAATGAGAATGTTGAAAATGAACTGAATCTAGCACTGGAGCAGGCATTATTAAGGTGCAAAGAGCTAGAAGATGCTCATACACGTGCAATTGCAGATTATCGTAATTTAGAACGTCGTACTGAAGAAGGCCGTTTAGAATTACGCAGGCTGACTACAGCATCTGTAATCATTAATATTTTACCTATCTACGATGATTTAACTCGTGCATTTGAGGTTATTGATTTATCGATACAAAATCATGATTGGGTATCAGGTATTTCCTTAATACATGAAAAATTTCGTGGAGTTATAACATCTACTGGTGCTATTGAGATTGAAGCATTAAACCAACCTTTTAATCCTAAATTTCATGAAGCGATAGGTTATGCAGAAGGAGCAGAAGGGGAAGTAGTCCAAGTTATGCAATCTGGATGGATCATCGATGACAACGTAATACGACCAGCGATGGTAATGGTAGGAAATGGAACTAATTAAAAAATCGAATATCAAATTAGACCCTGAATCAAGTTAGCTATGTACCCACCAAAGGAGGGGGAAACATGACTCAAGTATTAGGAATAGACCTCGGAACTACCAACTCTGCTATGGCAGGAATGGAAGCTGGTCAACCACAAGTAATCGCTAATGTTGAAGGAGGTCGCACCACACCTTCTGTAGTGGCTCATGGTAAAGATGGTGAACGATTAGTTGGAACTGTTGCAAAAAGACAAGCTGTTACAAACCCAGACCAAACCCTCTACTCTGTGAAACGATTAATGGGTCGAAAATATAGTGATGATGAAGTACAACGATTTAAGGATGTTGCAGGGTTTGAAATTGTAGAGCTCTCAAATGGAGATGCTGGTGTCAAAATGGGAGAACGTGAATATAGCCCCCCTGAAGTTAGTGCCATGATCTTGCAAAAACTCAAAGCCGACGCTGAAGCATATTTAGGTCAAGAAGTATCTGAGGCTGTCATTACTGTCCCTGCTTACTTTGGTGATTCACAGAGGCAGGCCACCAGGGATGCTGGACGTATTGCTGGTTTGGAAGTACTACGAATTATCAATGAACCAACTGCTGCAGCACTCGCTTACGGACTCGACAAAGAAGGCGATGAAATAATAGCAGTGTACGACTTAGGTGGAGGTACTTTCGATATATCCATTCTTGAGCTTGGTGAAGGGACGTTTCAAGTGCGAGCCACCAATGGAGATACTTTTCTTGGTGGTGATGATTTTGATGAAGTAATAATTAACTATTTAGTCGCTGAATTTCTTAAAGATCAAGGTGTAGATTTAAAACAAGATCGAACTGCACTGCAAAGATTAAAGGAGGCCGCCGAAAAAGCAAAAATTGAACTTTCTTCAGCGCAGCAGACTGAAGTTAATTTACCATTTATAACCGCTGATGCCAGCGGCCCAAAGCATCTAGTCACAAATATTACACGTGCACAACTAGAACAACTAGTAGGAGATCTTGTTGAGCAAACACTTACTCCTTGTAAACAAGCACTAGAAGATGCTGGACTAAAAGCTTCAGAAATCAATGAAATTGTCTTAGTTGGAGGAATGACTAGAATGCCACTAGTCCAACAACAAGTGGAAAGTTTTTTTGGAAAAGAACCTAACAAAGGTGTAAACCCAGATGAAGTGGTTGCATTAGGAGCAGCCATTCAAGCTGGAGTACTTAAAGGTGATGTCAACGACGTATTACTTTTAGATGTAACACCTCTGACGTTAGGTATCGAAACATTAGGCGGTGTAATGACTCCACTAATAGAAAGAAATACAACTATACCCACTAGCCAGTCTCAAGTATTTTCAACTGCCGCAGACAATCAACCTTCTGTTGAAATTCATGTCTTACAGGGAGAACGATCTATGGCAACTGACAATAAATCTTTAGCTAAATTTATTTTAGATGGCATATTACCAGCACAACGAGGTATGCCTCAGATTGAAGTTAGTTTTGATATCGATGCAAATGGTATTGTCACAGTTTCAGCAAAAGATAATGCTACTGGAAAAGAGCAGAATGTCACAATTCAAGCTGGTTCAGGTCTAGATGACAAAGAAGTTGAACAATTGAGACAGGAAGCTGAAAAATTTGCGTCTGAAGATCAAGCAAAACGAGAGGCTGTAGAAGAAAGAAATGCGGCAGATTCTTTGATCTATTCTTCAGAAAAAATGCTTACTGAAAATGAAGATAAAATCGATACTGAAGCTGCCGAAAAAGTTAGAGCGGCAATAGAGGAAGTTAGAGAAGCTCTAGGACAAGAAGAAGCTAACGCTATCCGAGAGTCCACAGAAAAACTATCTTTGGCCATGCAAGAAATTGGACAGGCACTCTATAGTAATCCCGAAAATGTTACTCCCGATGACATTGATAATACGAGTGGTGATAACTTGTCAGACGAAGAAAAAGACACTATCGAAGGAGAATTTCGAGAAGTTTAAAAATAGATTTCCGACATATTAAGGTTAAATATGACAACAAATCGAGGCTTTAGCATATGACAGGTCAACCTGATCCTTACGAAGTTTTAGGCGTTGCACAAAACGCTTCTTCCGAGGAGATTAAGAAATCGTTCCGTAGATTGGCTATGGAATATCACCCTGACCGCAATAAAGATATAAATGCAGAAGCACGATTCAAAGAAATCAACAACGCGTATGAAATTCTTTCGGATCAAGAGAAACGGGCAAGATACGATCGTTATGGACACAGTGCCAGTGACGGTCAAGGATTTGCTGGTTTTGAATCTATGGGTGGATTTGGTGATATTTTTGACGCATTTTTTCGAGGAAGTACTACACGGCGTTCTGGTCCACAACGTGGTTCTGACTTAGAAACATCAATTACTATTGATTTTGAAAAGGCAATATTTGGAACAGAAGAAGAAATAAACTTCCAACGTATTGAACGTTGTTCTGATTGCCGTGGAAATGGTCAGTTAAATGGTGAAGATAGGTCAACTTGTAAGAACTGTGACGGCACTGGAGAAATTCGTCGTGTCCAGCAATCACTTTTTGGCCAATATGTTAATGTAGCATCCTGCTCTAGTTGTGATGCTACAGGAAGCATCGTAACTAATCCTTGTACAAAATGCAGAGGAAAAGGTGCAGAGCGCATCGACGTAAATAGGACCATAAAAATACCTGCCGGCATAGAAGATGGGCAGCAGATTCGCCTTGCAGGAGAAGGTAGTGCAGGTTCGCATGGTGGCCCCGCAGGAAATCTCTATATACAATTGCAAGTTCAACCACATGATTTATTTAACAGAATCGATCAAGACTTGGTATACGAGCTACCTCTTAATATTGCACAGGCATCACTAGGTATAAATATTGAGGTGCCCACTATTGATGGTGAATCTCACGAACTAAAACTAAAATCGGGTACCCAACATGGAGAAATTCATGTGATTAAAGGAAGAGGAGTCCCTCACTTAAGAGGATCAGGTCGAGGAAACTTGCTTGTTCGTACACATATTATTACACCAAAAAAACTGTCTAACGATCAGAAAAAATTACTTAATCAGCTTGCCGAATCTCTGGGAACACCTGATATACCTGATGATAATTCAATTTTCGGAAAGATAAGAGACAGTTTTGCTTAGCAATGTTTCTAGCACCTTTTCCTGGTTTGAAATTTCAATTAAGTCTACCCCATCAGATGTTCCGATTATCAGTGAATTCCTTTCAAGCATAAGCACAAATGGTGTCACTATTGAACCAGCAATTGAGATCCTTACTGATGTCGATTTTGGATTTACTTATCGAAATGAACCTTCCATTATTCGTGCTTATGTAGAAAAACCTTTTACAACTAGAGAACGTGTAAGTTTTAGAAAAATGTTAAATGCACTACCTATAACAGCTAAGATCCCTCGTATTCACTACCGCATAATTGAAAATGATGATTGGGCTAATGAATGGAAAAAATATTATAAAACAGAGCGTATCGGAGAAAATATTGTCGTCTGCCCTTCCTGGATTGAATATCATCCAAGGCATTCGGAAACAAAAATTACTCTTGATCCTGGAGCTGCCTTTGGTACAGGACAGCACCCCACTAGTCAACTTTGTCTAATTGCACTAGAAAGATACACTCAAAAACAAGATACTATAATCGATCTTGGATGCGGCTCAGGCATATTAAGCATTGGGGCAATAATGTTTGGTGCAAAATCTGCGTACGCCCTTGATATCGATAATAATGCCATTGACATAACAATCAAAAATTCAAAAATAAATTATACTCACCCGAAAATACTGGCAGCCCATGGAACATTGGGATCGAGCTGGCCAGACCAATTCCCTCAACAATCATCATTAGCCGACATTATTATCGCTAATATCTCAACTAGCACTATCCTCGAATTAATCGCACTAATAAAAGATGCCCTGAAAAATGAAGGATTAGCGATATTGAGTGGATTCATTAATGATCATCTACCTGAAATCAAATCCAAACTCGAACAACTTAATTTTGAAACAATCGATATATTAAGTGATTCAAATTGGACGTGTCTTGTTGCAGTCAAGGTTTGAATATTAGACTTATTCTAAGAATCACTTTAAGTACTAAATCCTTGATAAAATATATAGGAAATCTGCGAGGTGCAATTGAATAATCCACAATTAACGACCCAGAAAATTATCGATAATATTACCACTGTAATTCTTGGTAAAGAACATGAAATTAAGCTCTCCCTAATTGCATTGCTGTGTAATGGTCACTTACTTATTGAAGATGTTCCGGGAGTTGGTAAAACAATACTTGCCAGATCGATAGCAAAATCTACAGGATGTCAATTCTCACGTATACAATTCACACCTGATCTACTGCCTTCTGATGTCACTGGTGTCACAATTTATAAGCAACAAACAGGTGAGTTCGAATTTCACGCAGGGCCAATTGTCTCTGAAATTGTCCTAGCGGACGAAGTTAATCGAGCCACCCCTAAAACACAATCTGCATTACTTGAAGCCATGGAAGAAAACCAAATTACAGTGGACGGGGATACCCATTATCTTTCCAGTCCATTTATGGTAATCGCAACTCAAAATCCTATCGAATATGAAGGAACTTTTCCTTTACCTGAAGCACAGTTAGATCGTTTTTTAATCCATATCAATCTTGGATACCCTACCCCTGCACAAGAAATTAATATTATGGATTCCCAGCAATCAAAACATCCGCTTGAAAACCTTGTTCCAATAACAACTCCTGAAGAAATCAAACAACTACAACAAAACGTTAAGAATATCTACATCGATCCTTTAGTGAAGCAGTATATTGTTGATTTGGTAAATGCTACTCGTTCGCATGAAAATATCTATCTCGGTGCCTCACCAAGGGGATCTTTGGCATTAATGCGATCAATTCAAGCATACGCCATGCTTGAAGGGCGGGATTTTGTCCAACCAGATGACGTAAAGATTTTAGCTTATCCAACTTTGGGACATCGAATAATCATCGATCCTAGTGCGCACATACGCGGTGTCAGCAATGATCAAATTATTGATGAAATAATCGGACGAGTAAGGGTACCCGGAGATCGCGCCCGTGGTAGTAATTAGCAAATGCAATGATAACAAGATCTATTTCAAACTTAAAACAGACTTGTCTAAAGTTCCCCAGCCCATCCATAGCCGTAGCTTTGGCTATAATATGTTTACTCTTGGGATTGTCTACGGGATTTTGGTTACTATTTAGACTTTTTTACATAATTATCATTGCACTCCCTTTACTTTATTTATGGACAAAATCCATGATTAACAGCCTCGATGTGGAAATTGTTAGAGAAACTCAACGAGCAACACAAGGACAATCCATAAGAGGAAGAATCACCCTTCGATCCAGCTCAATACTGCCAAAAATCTGGCTGGAACTATCTGACCAATCGACTATTCCTTCACACACATCAAAACGAGCAATCACCCTTCCATCTCGAGGTACTACTGTCTGGTCTTATAATACAAAGGCACTACTCCGTGGCCTGTATACACTAGGCCCTCTCACTGTTACAGCTACAGACCCTTTTGGCTTTTTTAAGTTTTCGAAAACTTTTGGTAGTGAATCAACACTACTGATATACCCTTACACCCCTGAAATAAACTACTTTAATACACCATCCTCAAACCTCCCTGGTGAAGGACATTTTCGTAAACGTAGCCATAATATTACACCGAACATCTTTGGATTAAGAGATTATATACCTGGCGATGCCTTCAACAGAATTCATTGGCCAAGTACCGCAAGAAAGGGTCGTACAATAGTCAAAGAATTTGAAATAGACCCCTCTTCTGAAATATGTCTACTCTTAGATTTAGATAAAACACATCACACTGGATTCAATTTAAATTCTACTGAAGAAATATCTGCACAAATCTGTGCAGGCCTCGCCCGATATTTTATACAAACCAACAGGTCGGTTGGTCTTGCATTTTTTGACTCGTCTATTAAGGTAGATAAACCTGAAAAAGGAAATTCACACTTCACTCGTATCCTTGAATCACTGGCACTTGCAAAAGCCATAGGATCCGTCACGATGGAACAATTAATTTTAGATCAATCCCCAAAATTTGGACGACACTCAACAGTTATCGCTATTACTCCCTCCACTAATACTCAATGGATTACGGAACTTAGAGGCCTTAATAATCGCGGCATTCAAGTAACAGCAATCACACTAAATGGTGAAAGCTTCGGTGGATTTATTAATTCCGATAATGTGTATAAATCATTAGAACAAAATGGAATACTTCACTACGACATAGCAGCTGGGACTGATCTTACTAACGCACTTTCAAGAAAAATACCCCATAAATTTAAATCAACGACTGGTGATTAATTATGATTAATTCAGAACTAGAACACTTATTTCGTCCTAGTGATACTGATCGCCATGAACAACCAAATTCAATATTAGAGCATTTCCTGCATGGTTACTCTTGGTTCAGTATATTTCTTTTGTTAATAGCGCTGTTGGCTATGACCCATTCACTAGAAAATGCCAACTGGGTTGATGAGATGCCCTCTATTTATATATCCACATTGATTGGTTTCGTCGCTGGATTAATTACGATCATTTTTCAGATCAAATACTTCTCCAAAAGTCTGTATGTCGGAACAATTACGACAATTATCTTGTCATTAAGCACGATCGTCTGGAATCTAAAAACTACTAATCCTGCAACAGCAAATCAACCTTACTTACATATCAATGAATTCTTATTCCGAATCTACGATTGGTATTCCGCTGTTGTAACTGGAGGGATTTCAAATGATCCACTACCTTTTGTAATTATTCTAATCCTGACAGTTAGCTTGATCTCTTTCTATGCAGTTCTATCAACAATTCGATGGAAAAATCCTTGGCTAGCATTACTTCCACCTGGATTTGTTTTACTGACGAATATTTCCTACCTTTCCTATTCAAAAAATGTTGAACTAATAATTTTTTTATTTATAGCAATCCTATTAATAGTACAAATCAATTTCATGCGTTCACTGGAAAAATGGCATGTCGAACGTCGACCTTGGCCAGAGCACATATCCATACAAATCATTTTTTTAGGAATAGCAACTTCATTTATACTAGTAACATTCGCCTGGTTAACACCTACTTTCAACAATTGGAAACCTGTAGACACATACTTTGAAAACGTAACCTCACCTCTTCAAGAAAGATTCGAGTGGTTCAATCGAGTCTTTGCGGGCGTTTCATCAAAACGCGACCTCCCAGTCCATAGCTTTGGTGAAACAATGCCCCTACAAGCATCTATCAGCCTCAGCAATACAGATCTCATGGAAATTGAAACCATATCGCCTGGTAATTTTAAAGCCGCTATTTATGATGAATATACAGGTTTTGGTTGGCGTACTTCAGACACAATCCTCGTTAACTCAAGTGGAACTACTATAGATGCCGCTTTATTTGGAACATCTTTAACTCAATCACAATTACGCGAACCACGATCTTTGACTGTCACAATACTAAACCCAATACCTAACCGACGTCTCCTTTTTCACGGCGAACCTATCGCCTCTGATATAAATACAAAAAACGTAATCAATACTCAATCCAATGACATCATCGGAGTAACTCCAAAAGATCGATTAAAACCAAACATGACCTACACCACCGTAGGTGCAATTTCAGTTGCACCAATTCAATCCATACTTAGCACTTCGCTAGATTATCCATCACATATAAAAGAACATTATTTACAATTACCTAACAGTCTGCCTACAAGCATTAAGATGTTGGCCACAGATATTGCAAGTACTGCTGAGCATCCCTACATATCAGCTCGAAAGATTGAAGATCACTTAAGACGTAATTATCCCTACACACTTGATGTTAATAGACCACCACCACGTTCAGATGTAATCGAGAATTTTCTTTTCACAGAAAAACGTGGCTATTTTGATCATCATGCTTCTGCAATGACAATATTGCTTCGAACAATAGGAATCCCTTCACGAATAGCTACAGGATTTACTCTCGACACAAATTCATTTGATACTTCATCAAAGTCTTATAAAATTAGCGAGATACATAGTTGGTCTTGGCCTGAAGTTTATTTCCCAGGACTTGGATGGATAGAATTTAACCCCACGCCCAATCGCCCTCTCGTTCAACGTACTAACCAACCTAACTGGTCACCCGATAGCTTAGCACTTGGGACAGAAATACTTCCTTTCGAGGAAGAAGATGATGATGATGAACTTCTTGATGAATTAAATACTTCAAGTCCATTAGGTATCTCTGAGATCGGCGATTCTACAGAAAGCAATATTCTTACTGTGAAAAACATACTCCAAGTCTTAATTTTTTGCGCTGTTCTTGGATTAACCTTAATCGCAATAACCTTCATAATTTGGGGAATATGGTTATATTTATTTAGAAAAGTACCTCCTAATCAACGTTATTGGGCGAAAATACAGTACTTAGCCAAATGGGCAGGACTGCCCCTGATTGCAAATCAAACACCTTTAGAGTGGTCTGATTTAATTTCCAAAAGCGTAGGCAATGCATCTCATTTTAGAGTGTTAGCGACTTCCTACAATGCAGTACGATATGGAAATCCGGAGACGACTTATACATCTAATGAAGTAGCTTTAATCTCCAGTTACAACGAAATTAAAAAAATTCTACTCCAACGAATTATTGCAAAACCGATCGTCAAACTTCGTAATTTATTACCTTTCATCAATGCTAAATAATTCTTGAGACAGCTCCTCTTCTCTTTGAAGTTCATTCCATCTTTGTATTAAAAGCACTAGATTATTAGCTTCTAATCTGGTTAAAACATTTGAATCATCAATTAATTCACTTTGGAACGATTTTTGAACCTCAGATATAAGATCTTCTGTTTCAATCTGATTTTCTTCAACTGGATCTTGTTTCTCCGTATTTGTATTTAATCCTCCCGTATCCTTCCCAGTAATATCATTAGCAGTTGTAATCGACTGTGCATTAGTTAATTGATCTCCATTGGTATTAATTTCATTTTGTGGCACTGCGTTCTCTGATCCAGAAGGCTGACTTAACTCTTGTTGTGTAATTTCTCTTGTCATAAGTAAACTTAAGACCAATTCCAAATTTTGCTTTGAATAATTATGGGTCGGCTGTAACTGTAGAGATCGAATATAATGATCTCGAGCGCTCTCGAGCATCCCTCTTTCAAATGCATAGGTACCCATCGCATAGTGTATTAAATATTTCAAACTAACATCATCAGTTTTCAGTAAAGCTTGTTGGGCCACAACTGCCGCTTCATCATCTCTTCCTAAATAATGCAATACATTAGATAAATGATATGCCAACAATGGATCTTCGTTATCTAGTTCTCTAGCATTAAGATAATGAGAAAGAGCTAAATCAAAATTTCCTTCTAGGTATTCTTGATTCCCTGCTTTTACACTACTTGACCATTTTGAATCACTACATCCCACACCAAGAATGACACTGATAATTACAATAGCCATCCCCCATGTGAATAGATTTTTACTAGAAAACAGTCGATGATTTAATCCCAAATCAATAACTAATAAGCAAACAACAATACACACAAACCAGCTGCTAATATCATTAGGCATCGTATAATTGATGTTCTTAAATTCAGTAATTTCACCTCTGTGTAATTCATATATTATTGATTCAATATCTTGTACCTGAAAAAAAATACCTCCTGTAATTTCGGCAATCCCTTTAAGCTTTTCAACATCAACTTTTGTGACACCTCCCCCTGAAAGATCGTTCGGAATGAAGCCACCTGATTCAGTGCCAACTGCTACCGTATATATAGCGATACCGGCAAGGTTAGCTTGTTGAATTGATTCAGAATTGACACCTTTTATATCTTCTCCATCGGAAATAATTACTATCGATTGTGTGCTTGCTGAATCTTCCACACTCAATAGTGCTAGGCTTTTTGAAACAGCATCATCTAAATCAGTCCCTGACTTTACTAATGGAAACTCCCATTGTGCTTGATCAATTAATTGGGAAAGTGCATCGATATCCAAAGTTAGAGGTGCACGTTCAATTGCATTACCTGCAAAAAGGACCAAACCCACTCTATTGCCTTCCAGATGTTGCAATAGCTTTTGAAGTTCAAAAACACTCATTTCTAATCTCGAAGGAATCACATCCGTAGCAGTCATCGATCGTGATATATCAAGCGCAAACACAACATCTATCCCTTGCTTTTTATATGGACGTTCAACACTACCCCAACTTGGCCCTGCCATTGAAATTATTAGAAACGCTAGACATAAAACTAAGAGAAAATTTTTTACTTGATATGTTTTATTAATAAACCTTGAACGTATTAACTGGTTCTGACCGTCAATATCAAAATATCTCCTGCGAACCCTAATCAAGTGATTACTCCACAGATAAAAAGGCAGTAGTAAGATCAGAGCCAATAAGAATATGGGAGTATCAAAATTCATGGATACACCCGCAGAAAAAACTTTTTAAAAACAAATCCAAACACCACTAATGCAAATGCGCACCAAATAAGATATTGCGCGATATCCATCTCTACAGAATAAGTAATGTCTGCCAAATTCGATTTTTCTAATTTAGAAATATCTTGATAGGCAGCTGTCAATTCATCAACTGTCTTCGCATTGTAAAAAAATCCACCCGTTCTCTCTGCGACCAAGTGCAGCATTTGTGTATCGATCGTCATTCCACTTACAGAATCTTGTCCAACGAATCCAATTGTATACACTTTGATTCCCAAAGTTTCAGCAACACGCGAAGCCTGTATTGGTAAAACAACATCTACATTATTCTGACCATCAGTCAGCAAAATAATCGCACGACTTTTTGCAGGAGAATTCTTAAGCAATGACAAAGCCTCCATAATGCCTAGACCAATGGCCGTTCCATCGTCGATCATTCCCGTTTCTATTGATTCGATTTGCCTTCGAAGGGCGTTATGATCGTAGGTCAATGGGGATAAAGTCAAAGTACGTGACTGAAAAATAATTAATCCAATACGGTTACCTGCAAAATTTTGGACAAAATCAACCACAACATTTTTACTTTGCTCCAAGCGTGATTCACCTTTTATATTGTTTGCAACTAAGTCCATCGAGCTAGAAGCATCCAGTGCTATTACAATGTCTATTCCCTCCGATGGGATTTCTATCCGTTTCAATCCAAATTGTGGTCGTGCCAGCGCAAAAATTAACAATAAAATGACTATCCCCTTTAAAAAAGAGGGTAACCACCATAAACGTATCCTCCAATTTGATTTAAACTCTCCTCGAATTAATTCTACATTTGATATCCATAAGTTATGCCGAGGTGCAGCAATATAACTAATACACAATACACAAAGGAATGCTATCGGAATAAGCCATAAAAATTCGATGTTTTCAAATCTCATGTTCGATATCCCTAGTCGTTATCTCGCCCGAGACACTTCCACGATTTAACTCTATAATCTCGTATGCAATAGTAAGATCACGGTCAGCTAAAATTGGATCAGGCAAAATATTGCCATAAATAACTTCATCACAGCGATTAAGTAAATCTCTAATCAAACGAAGTTGCCATTTGTCAATCTGGGCAAGATCTCCCAGTACAATTAATTCTTTTACAGTTAACGAAGATGCCTGCATGTTATATCTTGATGAAATATATTGCCTAATGATTCTATCTATCGACTGATAAAATTCTCGATAATTTTTTACAGAGTCTAAACTCACTCCTCTTAATAAACTTAATCGATTTGTTGCAATATCTTCATCGTGTTGTATAGGGAATGTACCTTCTTTACTTGTCCGTTTTCTAATACGAAGTAACAAATAAGCTATCAAAAGGAAAAATCCACTAATCGCTAGCAATTCTTGATAATTAAAACTATAAAAGCCTTCCTCTCTAAACAAAGGCGCTAATGGACGTAGGGACCCATCATCTTTATTTCTTGTTGGATATATATTAATTTGAGGAAGATCTATGCTGACTTTACCTGTGCCTAATTTTGAATCGACCCATAACAAATCAATGTATCCACTCGCTTGAAGATCGAGTACATACGAAGCGACTTTAAAAGTCCGACTCGATATTACTAAATCTCCACTCGTTCGATCGAAAATACTAATTTGATCTTCACTCGATACTATATCCATACCCGACGGTAAAATTGGTTCAGTTATCGTAAAAATAACATCTTCTTTATGTGAAATTTCTACTGTAATGTCTATTAAATCTCCAACTGTAACTTCGTTCGGATTTGTTCTAACACTAACGTCATAATCTGGATATTCTTGCGCATGTATACTACTAAAAGTAATACCATAAATAACTACCATTGCCACTACCAACCAACCATGTGGCTTTTTCATTACCTTACCGATCGCAGTTTAAAATAATTACTCAACGGATTTAATAAGTCTTGCGTCACATCAATTTTGACTTCACCCACATTTGCCAACGAAAATTTTTGACTCCTCAACTCAGAAAAATTCTTAGCACGCAATCTATACCTTTCTCGGACGACAGGATCTGTGGTATCAATGATGGTTGAATAACCATCTTCTATGGACTGAACTTGTATAAGTCCTACCTCTGGTAATACAAAATCAACGGGGTCAGTAAGGACTAGTGCTATTACATCATGGCGTTTTGACATTCTATGCAAGCTTCCAAGATCTTCTAAATTAGTAAAATCTGACAGCAAAAAAATTATCGACTTTTTTCTAAGTACATTGGTCAGACGGTCGCATGCTTCTGTAATACAAGTCTCTAGGGCAAAATATTTCTGATCTAACACTGTTCGAACTAATCTGTGTGCGTGTTTTTCACCATGTTGAGGTTTGATATATTCATTAACTTCCTTATCAAAGAGCATCAAGCCTACTCGATCATGATTCTCAACTGCGAGAAAACTAATCAATGCCACCAATTCTGCAGAAGCACCAATTCGACCATTCTGCCTTCCTGCAACCAATTGAGAAGCTGAGGTATCTACAGCCAAAATAATTGTCAGGTCTCTTTCCTCCACGTATCGCTTAATCCACGTGTTGCCCATTCTTGCAGTGACATTCCAGTCAATAAACCTTGTATCATCTCCGGAAATATATTCTCTAGATTCTGCAAACTCGACACCACTCCCATGGAAACTTGCCCGATAATCTCCTCTTAAAGTTGATGATGCAAGATTACGAGAACGTAACTCTAGTTGTTTCATCTTGATATTCAGTGAAGATATAAAATCTTCATCCAAGTCATTCAAAGAAGTCTGTACATGATCTTTTTGCCAATTTAACATTTGCCACTCATATTCAAGCTATATTCACATGCTCTAGGAGTGTTCTAATCAATTCTTCTACCGTGATCTGTGCTGCATCTGCCTCATAGCTAGTAACCAACCGATGTCGTAAAACATCTGGAGCCAATGCCTTAACATCATCTGGTGTTACATATTCTCTACCATTTAAGAAAGCCAAGGCCTGTGATCCCTTCGCCAAAAAAGTAGCAGCGCGTGGAGAGGCTCCATAATCAATCATCGGTTCTATGCTCGATAAACCATAGTCTGAAGGATTTCGTGATGCATGCACAATACGCAATATATACTCCCTAATCGATTCATCAATAACGATCTTCCGCACGATATCGCACAGTTTGTTTAGAGAATCGATATTAATTTTTCTCTCAACCATTCGAAAATCATAATTTAATGAAGCATCTAAAATTTCTCGACCCTCTGCTTGTGTTGGATAGTCAATGACAATTTTAAGCATAAACCTATCTAATTGAGCCTCAGGTAATGCATATGTCGCCTCATACTCAATTGGATTCTGTGTGGCAAGTACCATGAATGGCTTCGGAAGAGTATAACTTTGCCCTCCCATAGAAACTTGCTGTTCTTGCATCGCCTCTAATAAGGCAGAGTGAACTTTAGCAGGTGCACGATTGATTTCATCAGCCAAAAGTATATTTGTAAAAACCGGCCCGAAATGTGGATTAAATAGACCTTGACCGGGATCATACATCATAGTCCCTGTTATATCAGCAGGTAATAAATCTGGAGTAAATTGCACGCGCGTAAATTCTAAATCAAAAACACTAGCCAATGTCTGTACAGTCAGCGTTTTTGCAAGGCCAGGAACACCTTCAATTAAACAGTGGTTGTTGGTTAACAACGTAATGATTACACGTTCTATAAGTTGGCTCTGGCCAAAGATTACACTAGTAAAGCCTTCACGAATGATCTCGAGATCTTTCATGGAGTCATTAAAATCAGTCTGATCGAATATTTCTTCTCTCATAGAGTCCAGCTTTCAAACTATGACCCTTTTTTTATCATTATACAATCATTATACAATCTAGGAAAAAATCTACCCACTCGCAGCAGCCAAACCATTGTTAAATAATCCAGACTCTAGACCTGTAAATTCTTCCACAATACCCAACACACCTAATAGCATGCGAGTCTGCGAAACAATCGTATCGAGCGAACGTTCATTCACTGTCCCGCGAGTAAATTTCACTTTTGTTCCGTCTCGACGCTGGATAACAAGTTCTACAGGAAGATCACCACTGTAAGGATCTAAAATTGTACATAGTTTTCTTAATCGACGGACATCAGCATTTTCATCAGTTGTTTCTTCAACAACAATACGTAATTTTCTCTGTTGTCCATCTCCATTAAACTGTCCTGTTTCAACTGCATCAGAAGTCTTTATGGCTTTTAGCGTAATTGGATCCTTATCTATCCGTGTATGCTCTGCTTTTACACTAAAGTGATCCCTCTTCCTATTGTTTTTCATACTTAATTGTTCTAATTGATCTCTGTTTTCTAGAGATAATTCTGCAGGGCAAATGAAAATTCGATCTGCAACAACATTCAATCGACCATCACGTGATCGAATCTTCGCTTTTACTACCAAGGCAATATCAGTAGCAATCGAATCCCGGTTCTCTTCATACAGTTCTGGCCACACTGTTAAGTCGATACTATTTGTAAAATCTTCCATCGTTACAATTGCAAACTGTTTATTTTGTCTCGTTACTAGAGAGCGTACATTAGTAACCCAACCCGCAATCACAACTTCAGTTCCCGATCTAGATGCATCAATATCTACCATTTGTGTAGTTACATATTGATTAACATTACTGGAGATTTCTTGAAATGGATGATTCGAAAGATATGTACCTAGATATTCCTTCTCCCATACCAAAAGTTGACGCTCAACAATCTCAGAAGAATCTAAAGAAATAGCCTGCAGAGTTTGTTCATCTTCTAACAGATCGAACATCGATGTTTGTCCCGTTTCTCGAATTTTAAACTGCTCTTGGGCGACCTGTATTAGCCTATCAATCCCGTCAATAAGTTTACCTCGATCACTAAACGCATCTAATGCACCTGATTTTGCTAATGCCTCAATTACCCTCTTGTTAACATCCCGCGGATTAATCCGACTGACAAAATCATCTATTGAAAGAAAGTCACCATCGCACCTACGTTCATCGATTAACTTCTTAATTCCGGCATCACCTACATTCTTAATTTGCGCCAGGCCAAAACGAATACCAAAACCACCATGTTGTTGATCAATGCAAAAATTAGCCTCTGAACGATTGATATCTGGAGGAAGAACCTCAATATCTAATCTCTTACATTCTCTTATAGCCATTGCTAATCGATCTTGAGAACCGCCCGCTGCCATTAAAACCGCTGTCATATACTCCAACGGATAATGAGCCTTTAAATAGGCAGTCTGGTAAGCAATTGTTGCATATGAAAAAGCATGTGCTTTGTTAAATGCATACCCAGCAAATGGTTCAAACAGGTCAAAAAGTATTTCAGCAGTTTCCTTTTCATACCCTTGAGCGATCGAACCTTCAATAAACCCCTGTCTTTCCTGTAGCATTACTTCAGGAATTTTTTTACCCATGGCTTTACGCATAACGTCAGCTTGACCCAATGTATATCCAGCGAATTGCCTGGCAATCTGTAAAACTTGATCTTGATATGTAATCACGCCATTTGTTTCATCCAAAATATTGGCAAGATCTTCATGTGGATAATGTGCTTCTGCTTTTCCGAATTTAACATCAATGTATCGCGGAATATGTTCCATAGGGCCAGGTCGAAATAAAGCAACCATAGCTGCAAGCTCTCCTATATTCTCTGGTCGTAATTCCGCAACATAACGTCTCATCCCTGCCGATTCCATTTGAAAAACACCAAACGTTTCAGCGCTAGCCAACAATTCTGCCGTAAGCTTGTCACCATCCGGTAATTTAGTAAGATCAATTTCTTCGCCCTTTGATTCAGCTATGATCTTTACCGCTTTTCCTAAAATAGTAAGATTGGTCAACCCTAAAAAATCAACTTTCAGCAATCCAATCTTCTCAACATCTGCCATAGCATATTGAGTTGTAGGCAACGCATCTTGATCTTTAACGCCAGTCGGTCGTTGCAATGGAACAACATCCATCAATGGCTGTCTTGAAATAACTACACCGGCTGCATGAGTTGAAGCATGTCGAGCGACTCCTTCCAAACTTCTTGCAGTATCGATTAGCTCTTTGCTGGCAGGATCTCTCGTATAAATCTCAGCCAATTCTGAGGATTTTTCAAGTGCACTATCAATAGTTATATTTAATTGCTCAGGAATCATCCTAGCTAATCGATCTGTTTCACTTAGTGGCACACCTAGTGCGCGACCTGTATCTCTAATTGCTGCTTTCGCACCTAGAGTTCCAAAAGTACATATCTGTGCAACTTTATCTCTACCATATCTTTCCGACGCATAGCGAATGATCTCTTCACGTCGATCATCTGCAAAATCAAAATCCACATCAGGCATCGAAATACGTTCCGGATTTAAGAATCTTTCAAAAACAAGTCCGTAACCTGTCGGCTCTATATCGGTTACATCTAATGTATATAAAACTATTGACGCTGCTGCGGATCCTCTTACACCCATAGGAATCTTTTGCTTCCTGGCAAATAGTGCTAAATCTCGAACAATCAGCATATATTCTGAAAACCCTGTTTGTTCAATAATATTCAATTCATAATCCAACCTTTGAGTTTGCTGTTCGGTTAGATTGGGATATCTGCGATGCAAACCCTCCATACATAATTGACGTAAATATTCATAAGGTGTGATGTTTTCTGGAACACCTGAATCGGGAAGAAGTGTTCGGGCAAAATCAAGTGAGATGTCAACTTGTTCTGCAATCTTTAGTGTATTTCGATATGCTTCTGGAATTTCTGGCAATAATCTTTGCATTTCAGAAGCTGATTTTAAGTAAAATTGATTACTGCTAAACTTAAATCTGTTTACTTCGTTCACAGTTGAATTCGTACCAATACACAGCAGTACATCATGCGCATGTGAATCTTCTGCATGCGTATAATGTGAATCTTGAGTTAATACCAATGGAAGATCCATTTTCTTGGATAGATCATTGATTTTTGGAGTTAGTTGACTAAATTCATCAATACCATGCTCCATTACTTCCAGATAGTAACGCCCTGGGAAAACATCAGCATACCAACTGGCAACTTGTTCAGCACCAGTCAAATCACCTTCACGTATTTTCGATAGCAATTCACCCGAAGGGCACCCTGAAAGGACAATTAAGCCCTCGGAATATTTTTCCAATAATTCACGATCGACTCGAGGTTTTCTATAGAACCCTTCTAAATGGGAAAGGCTCGACAATTTAAGTAAGTTACTATAACCACCTTCATCTTTTGCTAATAGAGTTAAGTGATATGGCCAGTCCCCAGTTTTTTTTTCAAATCTGCTACCAGGGGACACATACGCCTCTAAACCTATAATAGGTTTAATATCCAAAGATTTAGCTTTTTCATAAAATTCCAACGCGCCGTGTAATTGTCCATGATCTGTAACAGCCAAAGCTGGCATCTCCAGCATTTTTGCTTTCTGGACCATGGAATCTATTTTAGACATACCATCAAGTAACGAATATTCACTATGTGTATGAAGATGGACAAACGACATCAAAAACCTGAATTCAATAAAAAAAAATTAATTAGATAAACAGTATACTCGCATAAACATAAAGCTACAATTTTTACACAAGCTAAGCTATCCACACTTACTCAACAAAAGTGTCGTTACTCAGGAATAATATCTAATTCAAAAGTAGAATGTAGCGCCTCCACTGCATCCTGCACTCTGTCGGCCTTCACCACACAAGTAATTCTAATATCGCTAGTCGATATCATTTCGATATTGATATTGTTTTCATAAAGCGTTTTGAACATCAAAGCCGCGAAACCTGGAGCACTCGCCATCCCTGTACCAATAATAGAAACAGTACCTAAATCAGTTTCCGAAAGAATTTCCAAAGCACCTAGAGATATTTTAACCTCATCCACCACTTTTAATGCTGCTGTTAAATCCTCAGGTGCAATTGTAAATGTCATATCCGTCAAATTTTCAACACTTGCATTCTGCACAATCGTATCAACCGAAACATTTGCATCAGCTAACGGACCAAATAAGTGCACTGCGATCCCTGGTTGATCTGGAACACCACGTACAGTAACTTTTGCAACTTTATTTTGGTGTGCTACTCCACGAACTTTGTTTCCTTGTTCCATAGTTATCTCCCTATGAATTAATGTTCCATTGGCATCTTCATCAAAGCTACTAGTGACTAATATTGGAACATCATAAAGCTCGCCTATTTCGACCGCACGTGCATGCATAACACGCGCACCAGTTGAAGCCATTTCCAACATTTCTTCATATCCAATTTCCCTGAGAGGACGTGCTGAACTACAAATTCGAGGATCTGCGGTATATATACCTGCAACATCAGTATAAATTTCACATTGAGAAGCTTCTAATGCTGCTGCCAACGCGACTGCAGTGGTATCTGAACCTCCACGGCCAAATGTTGTTACATCAAAATCGCTAGAAATTCCTTGAAAACCTGCAACTATTACTACACGTCCTTTTTCTAATTCAGAATTAATTCTATCGGTTTTTATTTCAGAAATCCTAGCGCGCCCAAAAACATCATCGGTGATAATCCCAGCTTGGGCTCCACTTAGGCTGATAGCATTAACACCCAAGTCATTAAGACCCATCGACAATAAAGTACTTGTAATCATCTCACCCGTGCTCAACAAAACATCCATTTCTCTAGGGTCGGGATTTTGAGTCATTGACAAGGCTAGTCTATTTAAATCATCAGTAGTATCCCCCATCGCAGAGACAACTACTACTATTTTGTCACCTCGAGAAGCTCTATTGGATATACGATTGGCAACATGCTTAATATGCTCTGCTGAAGCGACAGAAGAACCTCCAAATTTTTGTACAATATTCGCCATTTAAGACCTACTATTCAATACTGAGCAATTCTGCCCCTATATCACTCATCGAACAAATAGTAACTTTTGCTCCTAAATCATATCTTTCCGACGCTACTGTCAGAGCGGTAGCAACTTCAGACGAGTCTAATTCATTAGTAAAAGCAGCTATAGACGAGCCCCCTCCTGACAAATAGGCAGCATAAGCACCGGCAGAAGTTGCTACATCAAATAGATCGTACATTGCAGGGAACAGTTTCGAACGAGGGGGTTGGTGTAAAATATCCTGAACACCAATATTCAATAAGTCATAATTGCCCTGAGTAATTGCAGCAATTAAAATTGCCACTCGACCAGTATTATGCACTACATCTTGTCGCGAAAGTTGGGATGGCAAACTTTTCCTCGACTTTTCTGTAGGCATCGAAAATTTAGGTGTCAAAATAACTAAACATAAATCATCCGGAATAGTTACACCTACCTGATGTATCTGATTTTCATTACGAACAACTACCCGCAAACCACCTAAAATAGCAGGCACAATATTATCGGCATGTCCTTCAAGATCAACAGCCAATGGAAGCATCTCTTCTAATGTCTTCTCCGTACTCGCCAGGGCATTGGCAGCCATAATTCCTGCAGCGCGAGCAGATGCAGAAACACCAAGACCTCGTCCTACAGGAATATCACTTTCATAAGTAACTGCAAAATTGATCGAATCGTCAATTTTCTCTCTTCTAAAAAATGCAGCCGCAGACTTAGCAACCATATTTTGAATAGGATCGTAATTGGATGAATTGGACTTTTCAGCGATCTCAACTGTATATATTGCAGACCAATCTAATGCGACACCCACACTATCAAATCCGGGGCCTAAATTTGCCGAAGTTGCTGGAACACGAACAACGGCCCTTCTTTTATTACTCATACATCGAGTCTAGAGACTAGTAGCGCAATCGCAACTATAATTTTTTTTCTTTACTAAAAATAATATTCTCATCTTCCACTAACTGGCGTATAATGGCGTTACTATAGATGGGGGTTACAGCTATGGAAGAAATTGTAGTCATAGATGGCGCAAGAACAGCAATCGGCACTTTCGGAGGATCGCTAAGTGAAACATCAGCTTCAGAGTTAGGAGCTCATGTAATACGTGAAGCTGTACAAAGATCCGGAGTTAGCCCAACATTGGTAGATCAGGTAATTCTAGGCTGTGTTGGTCAGGTTGCCGAAGATGGTTATATAGCCCGACATGCCTCAGTTAAGGCTGGCATGCCTGTAGAAACACCTGCCTACACAGTTAATCGACTATGTGGATCTGGATTAGAGGCTATCAACACGGCTGCAAGATGGTTGCAAACTGGTGACGCAAATATAGTTGTTGCTGGCGGTACTGAAAATATGAGTATGATGCCTTACCTACTCCGTAAAGGACGCACAGGCTATGGCTATGGCCATGCTGAAGTAGAAGACTCTACAATGCATATGTTAACCGACCCATTCGAGAAAATATTAATGGGTGAAACAGCAGAAAATCTTGCAGAAAAATATGAAATTTCTCGAACGATCCAGGACGAATATGCACTCCGTTCACAAGAACGTGCAAAAGTTGCTGTAGAATCTGGCTACTTTAAAGACCAGATTTCTCCTATAGAAGTTCGAAAGGGACGTGACACATTTACTTTCGAAACCGATGAGCACCCTCGTGCCACCTCGATCGATAAACTAGCAAATTTACGCCCTGTCTTTCGCGAAAATGGAAGCGTAACCGCTGGTAATTCATCAGGAATCAATGACGGGGCAGCAGCAGTAGTTTTGACGACTTCCACCCAAGCACAAACACTAGGACTAACTCCGCGTATGCGCATGGTGGCACGTGCAGAATCAGGAGTTGACCCCTCAATTATGGGGCAAGGTCCTATCCCAGCTATCGAAAATGTTATGACAAAAGCTAACCTTTCTATAAGTGACATGGATGTCATTGAACTCAATGAGGCTTTTGCGTCTGTTGCAGCTACTTGCTCGACTGTACTAGACCTCCCAAAAGATAAAACTAATCCAAATGGAGGTGCGATAGCCCTAGGTCATCCTATTGGAGCTACAGGGGCAATTTTAACAATTAAAGCCATGGCCGAATTAGAACGAACGAATGGAAAATATGCTCTGGTTTCGCTCTGCATTGGTGGAGGACAAGGGATTGCCACAATCTTTGAAAGAATTGATTAATCTTTAATTCTTTGGGCTACGTCTGACCAAACTAAATCGAAGACCACATCTTCATTCTGTAGCGCGTCAACAATTAGCCAACGCTCCGGAGATTCGTTGGCTAATTGCATATATCCCTCTCGGACTCGATTATGAAAATCTATTGCTTCTTGTTCCATATAGTCTTGTGCCTGCTCTTTGCGTTTGGCACCTATAGAAGGATCCAAATCAAGTAGTATTGTCCGATCAGGTATCCGTCCAGCTGTAGCAATAGTATTCAGATCTTCGATAATAGACTTTTCAATTCCCCTACCATAGTGCTGGTATGCTATCGAAGAATCAGTAAAGCGATCACAAATAACTACGGCTCCTCTTTCCAGGGCAGGCTTTATGATTTCTTTACTAAGTTGTGTCCGTGCTGCAAGAAAAACTAATAATTCAGCAAGGGAATCTACTTCATTTTTGTTCGATCCTAGTAGGGCTTCTCTTAATTTCTCTCCAAGTATCGTTCCGCCAGGCTCTCTACACATAACTACCTCAAAACCAGCATCGATAATTCGCTGATTAAGTGCGTGTTGCAAAGTTGATTTACCAACACCATCCCCTCCTTCTAATGTTAGAAAGAATCCACCTGCAATTTTATTCATCTTCGAGCCGCTTTCGACAACTTCCCTCTACCAGCAAGGTCATTTGCCACTACACTTACCCTTCTTGATGGTTCGTCGCCTTTTGACACACTAGTCAATCCATACCGAGAGATTAATTCATGTTGTAATTGACGTACGTACCCACTCTGAGGTGAAAGCTCTACTGAATAAGCACCCTCAGTTAAGATTTTATTAGTGGCTTCCTCGGCCTCTCTTAAAGCAATAGTTATAGGTTCATCTTCGAGGTCTTCATCACGCATCGATTCCAACTGCCGTTCCATTTGCTCAATAGTGTTATTACGTAATACATAAATCGGAATTGCTCTCTGCTCTGCTCTTCGCAAAGGACCACTTCGCCTTCGATAATACGGTCGCAGTGTAATAACACAATCTGCCTCATCAACTGAATCTACCATCCGTGCTGACATCTGCACGGATACAATAGCCTCTTCTAACCTAGATCTGCTCACCCCAAAAGCTAAAAGTTTCCTCTCGGGACGAATTTGTTGTTTTCGTATATTTTTCAAACTTTTCTGACTCTTCGATTTATCCTTTTGTTGGACATTATCTGGTTGCTCCGATAATGCCTTCCGGCCAAGTGAGTACATCTGTCCATCTTTAATTTCTCGGAATTCAGCCTCAATCTTAAATCCTCGTAAAGCTTCATCCACTGTTCGCGCTACATCTTGATGGACAGCAACCGTTGCAAAAGAATGAATCTCTACTAACGAGTCAAAGGTGGGAGCAGTTCTTCTTTCCAAAATTGTTTTCTGACTATCTCTACGACGGGCCTCATCATCACCTAGTGTCACAGATTCTATTCCACCAATAAGATCAGAAAGAGTAGGATTTTGCATTAAGTTAGTAAGTGAATTACCATGCGCAGTCCCTATAAGTTGTACTCCACGCTCTGCAATTGTTCGAGCAGCATCAGCTTCTAATGCAGTACCAATTTCATCAATAATTATTGCTTCAGGAGTATGGTTTTCTACAGCTTCTATCATCACTCGATGTTGTAGTTCAGGACTACTAACCTGCATTCTCCTGGCTTTTCCAATGCCGGGATGAGGTATATCACCATCACCTCCTATTTCATTAGAGGTATCAACAACAACAACTCTTTTACCTAATTCATCGGCTAAAGTTCTAGCTACATCACGAAGCATAGTTGTTTTTCCAACACCTGGAGGCCCTAACAATAAAATACTGCTTTTTTCAATCAAGTCTCCCACAATTCCTGCCGACCCTGAGACACTTCTCCCGATTCGACAAGTTAGACCCACTATTCTCTCTCGTCTGTTTCGAATTGCAGAGACACGATGTAATGTCCGCGGAATCCCTGCTCGATTGTCTTCACCAAACTCTGACAACTGAGCAACTGTTTGATCTATTTCTTGTTGTGTTACTTCAATGTCAGATATCGACATCTCTCCGTACTTTTGATATCTAGCAACAGGAGGGCGGCCTAAATCAAGAACTATTTCAATAAGCTCCCTATAGCCATGCTGTTTCATAATATTACCAATCCGAGTTGGTAAGAGATCAATCAGTAAATCTACTTCTTGGATATTATCTTCCGACTGAATACTCTCCCCAAATTCATTGTCCATAAATAAACTTTCCCTCCGTAAGGATTTTTAATTTACACTTCATTAGATCTGTTAATTTTATAATTTGTAACCAAATCGACAAATTTTCTATGCAACCTTGTGTCATTCGTTAGCTCAGGATGAAAACATGTAGCCATCAAATTGTCTTTCACTACAGCCACTATCTCTCCATTCTTCAAATGCGCTGAAACTTTTACCTCAGGAGCAATATCAGTTATCAGTGGCGCTCTGATAAAAACAGCATGGTAATCGCCTCCTTCTAAATCAAGGAACCGCAAATCTGTTTCAAAAGAATCTACCTGTGTTCCAAATGCATTCCTCTTAATTGTCATAGGAATACCGCCAATAGTAGGGCGATCAAGATCTGGAGCAGAATCAGCAAGTAAAATTGCACCTGCACAAGTGCCCCATATAGGAAATCCTGCAGAGATTTTAAGCCTGAGTAAATCCATAAGATCGTAGGCAATTAATAGCCTAGCCATAGTTGTACTTTCACCACCAGGTATGACCAATCCGTCAACTGATTCAAGTTCAGTGTAGGTTCGAACCTCAGTAGCATATACACCAGAATGAACTAGCATATTAACATGCTCTTTAAAGTCACCTTGGAGGGCCAAGACACCTACTAAGACGTCATTTTTGTGGGATTCTACCATGGTATCGAGGTTAATTTCCTCGTACTGATAATTGCTGATCTTCCGAAAAATTTGCAGTAGAAATACCACGCATAGGCTCTCCAAGACCTGCAGAAGCTTCTACTAAACTCATCGGATCCTGATAATGAGTAACTGCCTTAACTATCGCCGCAGCTGTTTTCTCTGGATCATCTGACTTAAAAATTCCCGATCCCACAAATACCCCATCAGCTCCTAGTTGCATCATTAAAGCTGCATCAGCAGGCGTTGCCACCCCACCAGCAGAAAAGTTAACAACAGGCAATCGTTGTAGTTTTTTTACTTCTCTTACAAGACCTAACGGCGCTTGTAAATTTTTAGCAACTGAAGGTAATTCTTCTTCCGTCATATTGCTAACCATCCTTATGCCACTCCAAAGTTCGCGCATATGTCGGACTGCTTCGACAATATCACCAGTACCTGCTTCACCCTTAGTACGAATCATCGAAGCGCCTTCAGCAATTCGCCTAAGTGCCTCTCCCAAATTTCTACACCCACAAACAAAAGGAGCTCTAAATGATGTTTTCTCGATATGGTTTTGATCGTCTGCTGGAGTCAACACTTCAGATTCATCAATATAGTCTATTCCTAAAGCGTCTAAAATCTGAGCTTCAACAAAATGGCCAATTCGAGCTTTTGCCATAACCGGAATAGTTACCGCGTCCTGTATCTCACGAATCTTGTCTATACTGCTCATTCGCGCAACACCACCTTGCGCTCTAATATCAGCGGGTACTCTTTCGAGTGCCATTACTGAAACAGCTCCAGCTTCCTCGGCAATTTTAGCTTCTTCGGCAGTGGTAACATCCATTATTACTCCACCTTTCAACATTTGAGCTAAACCGACTTTCACACTCATCGTCGCAATCTGGCGTTCATCACTATTAGAATTAGAATTTTGATCTGTTGTCATAGCCACTCCTGTAAAAATTTATTGATATCATTATATCGTGATGCGAAGTCAAGCGTGAGCCCTAATAGCCAAAAAGACACATTAACCCTAAAATTCAAGTATGACAAAAAACGAAGAACCGCTTTGGATCAATTATCACGAAATAGAAGGTAACGTTCTTTTTGGCCTCGTATCAGATACTCATATCCCTGAAGCACGCCAAACACTATATGACGAACTCTATGAAGCCTTCGATAATTGTGACTACATTCTACATAATGGTGATATCCACAATGTTATAGTTCTCGACTGGCTCATGGATATAGCTCCTGTCATCGCAGTAAGAGGGAATGGCGACGACGGATCTAGTGGCAGGCCGGTAGCGCCAAATGATCCACGACTGGCACATAATCAACTCCTAAACGTTCAAGGTATTCTTATAGGAATGACTCATGCTTTTCCTGAATTTCCCTATCCGGGATCAATGCCTCTAGAAGATGCAATGCAACGGCACTGGAAAAGTACGGTAGACATTATCATCGCTGGTGATACTCATGTCCCTCATGTGACTCAGCGCGAAGATACTCTGGTCATAAACTCAGGATCACCCACCTATCCGAAAAATTTACAGACACAACTAGGTACTATTGGATTTTTAGAAATTAACGATGGCAAAATAGATGCTTGGATCGAGCAATTGCACTAATGATCTCGAATCAATCAAGTAACCATAATCTAATACCTGCAATTCTTTCATTACTATTAGCTATTGGTGTGTCCTCTCTAATAATGTTTAACGCACTGAATATATTTCCCGCCATCCTACTTGTTAGTGTACTTTTAATTAATAGCTACACACGGTATTACCTATTCAGGACAGAATGATTATGTTACTAATCCCTAAATATATATCGCTTCTTACCAAATAAAAGAGAGCATTATGCGAATATCTTATCTTGGACCACCTGGAACTCATACAGAGTCTGCAGCAATCGAATACGATCCTAATGCACAATTAATGCCTTACGCTACTGTTCAAGGTGCTGTAAGTGCAGTCGAAAGAGACGAAGCAGACCTTGCTATTTGCGCCATTGAAAACGCTCTGGAGGGAGCTGTAATCGAAACATTGATAATCCTCCAAAACGAAATTCTTTCTGTAAATATAACTGCCGAAATAGTAATTCCTATCAAACATGCTCTCGTTGGTATCCCTGGACAATCGCTTGAAAAGATCGCTACAGTTCATTCTCATCCTCAAGCACTAGCGCAATGTCGTGAAAGTTTAGTATCACTAGTTCCTAATGCAAAACCAGTTGCAGCTCTTTCAACCGCAGCTGCAATAGATTCAGCCTCACAAAATCCGAATACACTTGCAATCGGAAATATTCGTGCAGCGAGTCCCCGGTCACTACATGTATACAATTCAGATATAAGTGATAACAAAAATAATCAAACCCGATTTATTGCATTGGGCAAAAACACTACTCATCCAACTGGTGATGATAAAACTTCTTTGGTTTTTACGATGGCCTATGATATGCCAGGTTCACTAGTTGATGTATTGTCACCATTTGCTCAAAGAAAAATTAATTTAAGTAAAATTGAATCGCGCCCCACAAGACAACAACTAGGTACTTACTATTTTTTTGTAGATATTCACGGGCATAGAGATGATGTTGTAATTACAGATGCGATTAAAGAAGCTCAACCAAAAACTCAATGGTTAAATATCTTGGGATCATATCCTCGATGGAACTATCAGACACTGTGAAGCTAATGTTGGAGGGAAAATGAAAATAATAGGCAAGGATATCGGGTACCAATTAGATGAACTTTACAAGACCATCTCAAATAGACTTGAAATCGAACTTGAAAAAAATCTAGACCTAGTCTCAGGAGAACTAGAAACTTTTTCAAATGTCCTTTGGCAAAATGAAACAGTTCTCATCCAACTTCATAACGGAGTTCCTACCCATGCACTGCCTCACATCTTCGGTGTCGCATTAATACATGTGCAACAACGATTAGATTTATACCCCGTGGTACAAAAAAGCGATGAGAATGATATTGCAGACGGACGACTTTTGCGTAGTGCCTTGCGTGAATTAGTACTTTCACCTGCAGCAGACGATAGATTGAAATCTCTAAACTTAGACACTCAATGGGAGTCCGAACAACGCCACCAGGCATTAAAAAACTTACTCATAGATCCTGGTCCTGAATGGTCAGAAGAAAATTCACCTGCTTTCCTGTTTGCCGCATTATTGTATGCACGTGCTGCAATCGAACATCCGTTATGGGAAAAATTAAAGCCAACCTTTCACGACACACTTCCTTTAGCTTCAGAGTTAGGCGCACAAATAGAAGATGGCGTTCGTAGCAATGGCTGGAACAGCCCTGGCAGTTGCTTGCAATCTTTATTAGTTGCACGAGAATTAACAAATCTTGAACAAATTACCCGTATTCTAGATCCAAGAACAGGAACGTTACTGTAAACTCATACTTTTATTGCAGTTGTTCTAAATTTAGCTTTAGCTTTTCAAAAGCTTCTTCAAATTCAGTAGGCAATATCTGTTCAACTATTGCAAATTGTTCCAATAAAAAACTAGCAACTACCGAATCTTCAATGGCCAAAATTAATTGAGATGACACAGGGAATACTGACACCAAAATTAGTAATACCTCAACTAAAACTATCCCCTTACAAAGACCAAATAGCGCNCCACCAAACGTATCAATTGGACCNAGCATCAACATTTTTACTGTGTTTCGCAATGTACCAGCTACGATTTGTCCAAGTATCAATANCCCACCTAAAAGTAGTGCGAAACAGATTACATTAAGGGTGGTTTTATCTTCTAATAAAAAATTTAGATTCGAACTTAACTGNCCNTAATACTGACCAGCAANTATCACTCCGCCCACTAAGGCAACTATATGAACCACTTCCCTTACAAGNCCTTTACGAAAAGCTCGAAAGGTCGTCCAGGTAATGAATCCTACTATTGCTAAATCCAACCAATGCACTACGTGCATCTCCTTCTCAATTGAAAGTTAGTACTATTNATTACTAGCAACTTTTTCCAATTTGATAACCTTCAATGTTTTTGGCCAATGTTGAATAGAAATATTATCACCAACATCTAACATCATAGCGGTTGCAGTCTTAATCTCAAAAATTTTACGATCAAGTAACAGATAGTCCTGTCTCCCCAGAAGTAAAAATCTTGACTTTTTCCACATCCGCTTTATTTCACCTTTTGTTTCCATTGGAATAGAACGCAAGTCTCTTAAAGAAGATATAAATTCATACAGAACAGCAAAAGATATAATTCCTAAGAAAATTAGTGGAAATATAGCTCCTCTATTACCTTCAACAAAACTTGATATTGCTATTGACGACAAAACAATCATGCATGTTGAAAGTACACCATAGATTAGAGAATGCTTGTATAAGGGCGCCCTGGATATTAACTGATCTTCTAAACCTTGNTCGGTGTCCATCTCAAATCCTTATTGGGCGGGTATTTTCAAAACTTGACCTACTTGTATCTGTGTAATATCACTAATCTCATTCAATTGTGCAATTTCATCCACATACATCGCCAAGTCCTTGTCACTCGGCAAAAAATACTCAGCTATCAAGTATAAAGAATCCCCAGCTTGTACTGTATATGTAGGATTAGATGCTTCTGGNGTGGGCTCTGGNGTGGGCTCTGGTGTGGGCTCTGGTGTGGGCTCTGGTGTGGNCTCTGGGGTGGACTCTGGGGTAGAAACAGCATTTGTCGATGTCGACNATCCTGAAGTTGAAGCGGTTGTATCTGCTACTGAACTAGTAGCAGTGGGTGCTGTTGTAGCAGAAGAGGTTGGGATTCCTGTAATGTTATTAACAACAGTAGGAACAGGCGTGGTGGTCGCTAGTGGTACTGGAGTCATAGCCATTGACTCGACTTGAGCGATCTGTAATTTACTTAACGATTGAGGAGGTGAATCTAAATCAGATCCACCAGGAGGAATGATTAAGATCCATATCGCAAAAACAGACCCTATCAAAAGTGCGACGATAGANCCTCTATAAACACGAGGATTTGGCACGACTAAGANTGGATCTAATTCGTCACTAGAAAAATCTTCATTATTCGCATTTTCGCTGTCAGACACCACACCACTAACTTAATTCTACTGTAGCACCAGCTTCTTCTAATTTTGCCTTGGCAGTTTCAGCTTCTTCTTTGTTTACACCTTCACGAACAGCTTTGGGTGCAGATTCAACAAGATCTTTAGCATCTTTCAAACCTAATGAAGTCAGTTCTCTAACTGCTTTGATGACATTAATTTTATTCTCACCAAAATCTTTTAGCGTTACATCAAATTCTTCTTTCTCTTCTGCTGCAGCAGGTGCACCTGCATCACCGCCAGCAACAGCAGCAACAGCAATAGGTGCTGCAGCTGTAACGCCAAATTCTTCTTCAATTGCATTGTTAAGATCACGCAATTCCAATATAGTCATTTCTTTGATCATTTCCAACGCATCTTCCACTTTACTCATTTTATCCTCCTGACAAGATTACTCTTGCTCATTCCTAACTCTCATCATTTTCTGCTTCCAACTGGACAGCACGTGCTTCAATAAGACCTGAAAAATCTCGAGTCGTTGCATCCAACAAAAGCATCAATTCTCTTACTTTACCANCCAAGCCTCCAGCAATTCTTGCTACNAACTCCTCTTTAGGAGGAACAGTCGCTAAGTCAACAACATAGTTACTATCGACTAGTTCNCCTGACACCACTGCTTGTTTAATCTGAACAAATTCATTATCGGCATCTGTAATATAATTTTGCAACGCTTTGGCTGGAGCAACTGGATCGTCATACCCAAATACTAAAGCCGTCGGACCGTCCACCAGTGCTGCAAATTCTTCTCTTCCGGCATCCATAGCTGCTCGTTTAAAAAGTGTNTTTTTTACTACCCNTACCTCAGCNTCAGCTTGACGTAATTGATTTCGCAGATCAACTTGATCAGAAACCGTAGTACCTTGATACGTCATTGCAATCGCAATTTCAGCACGTGAAATCAAATCCTTAAGTAATTCAACCTGTTCAATTTTTTTAGCAGTAGCCATCTGCTTCCCCTTAATCAAAAAAACTCACAAAAGTGAGGTTAAATAAACAGCTTCTGCTGNCATTTATCCACACCTATACGGGCAACTATGTATTATCCCCTAAGGACCCGTAATCTTTGGCAAGATATCATCTGCAAAGGTTTANTAGAAAAATTCTACCCTACGCACTACTTACACTCTAGTCACTTATACTGGTTCATTCGCCATTTCTAACATTTGATTAACATCCATAGCNACACCAGGCCCCATAGTGGAGGTTAATGTAGCACCTCGAATAACCTGACCTTTTGCGCCAGTTGGTCTAGAGCGAACAATTTCACCCACCATTGCACGTAAATTATCTGCTAATTGGTCTACCTGAAAGGATGCTTTNCCAATTATGCAATGTATAAGATTNGTTCTATCNAATCGAAAATCGACTCGCCCTGATTTAGCTTCGTCTACACCTCTAGCTAAATTATCTTCTGTCAANACAGTATTCGTACGTGGATTTGGCATTAGCCCGCGAGGNCCTAATACACGACCCAGNCCACCAACTTTACCCATGAGCTCTCTCTGAGCAAGNACTACGTCAAAGTTAAGATATCCATCAGCAACTTTCTGAATCANCTCGTCAGATCCCACTTCATCAGCTCCTGCAGANGTAGCAATAGTAGCAGCNTCACCTTCTGCAAATACGAGGACNCGGACNTCTTTTCCTACNCCNTGTGGCAATACTACTGAGCCACGGATTTGTTGATCTGCATGCCGNCCATCCAAACCTGTTTTTAAATGTAATTCAACCGTCTCATCAAATTGAGCNGTAGCATTTTCTTTTACCAAAGCAACTGCNTCTGCAGGACTATAAAATGTATCTTTGTCGATCTTCTCTCGTGCNGCGGTTGTCCGCTTACCTAANTTGGNCATGACTACTTGACCTCTATTCCCATAGATCTAGCTGTTCCTTCTACAATTTTCATNGCCTGATCCACATCTGTCGTATTTAAATCAGGCATTTTAATTTCTGCTATTTCACGNACTTGCTGTTTTGTCACCGATCCCACATTGATTTGNAGNTGACTNGAAGATCCNTTAGGAACACCTGCNGCCCTTCTCAACAAATCTGAAGCTGGAGGTGTCTTAAGAACAAAACTAAAAGAGCGNTCTTCNTAAATCGTAATCTGAGCAGGAACAACCTGACCNCCTTGATCTTTCGTTTGCTCNTTATAAGCCTTNCAAAAATCCATAATATTAATACCATGCGGACCTAATGCTGTTCCGACAGGAGGAGCAGGATTAGCCGATCCAGCTGGAATTTGCAGAGTAAGGACTGTTCTTATTTTTTTTGCCATGGTTAAACCTTGCTTCTAATGCTATCCACTAACCAACTTTACAAATCAAATTTTACTGTTTTTCTACTTGAAGAAAATCCAGTTCNACGGGNGTGTCGCGACCAAACATTGACACCATAACNCGCACTCTTCCTCTGTCCAGATCAATGGTATCAACTGTACCCATCATGTCACTAAAAGGACCATCCGTTACTAAGACTGAGTCACCTACAATAAATCCAATGTTAATCTTTGGCTGTGCAGTTTGCATTTGTCTCAAAATCTGATCGACTTCGGCGTCAGGTAACGGTGTCGGCTTTGCTCTTTCGTCTATCGTNGTCCCTGCAAAGCCAGTTACCCCAGGNGTATTGCGNACTACATACCAAGTATCGTCATCCATGATCATCTGAACAAAAACATATCCGGGAAATAATTTTTTAGAGACTGTCTTTCTTTGTCCATCTCTAATTTCTATTTCATCTTCTGTTGGGACTACAACGTTGAATATTCTCTCCATCATATCCATTGACCTGATCCGTTGTTCAAGATCAACTTTAACCCGGTTTTCATATCCTGAATAAGTTTGAATAATATACCAAAGACCATCTTCATTAACATTTATAATGTTAACGTCTTCTTCCGATTCAGTCCCCGATTGCCCGTTGACAACCTGTTCTCGCGCCATAAACGGCTCCTACCGAAGTATCGTATTCTCTATAAACCANCCAAAACCTAAATCAGCTACGCCTAAAATAGTTCCAATAATTAAAGATACTACTATGACTACGAACGACAGATATGCAACTTCCTGTCGACTGGGCCATGTAACTTTCTTTAATTCATTAATAATGTCCATNACCCAAGCTGGCTTAAGGATTGATCCCTTGGACCGTGCTTGTTCGTTAGGACTTCTTGGTGCCGAAACTTTATTAGCCGTACGATTCGACCGTGAAGCATCACGACTAGCTCTACGTTCAGCACGTTCTTGTGCCCGGCGAGCTTCTCGACCCATCTTTACGGCACTCCGTCCTGCCTCCCAAACGAATCTATTAAGTTTTCTTAACGAGTTTCTCTAAAAACCTGTACAGATCTTGTTTGGGGACAATATTTTTTTAATTCAATTCGATCAGGGTCATTNCTTTTGTTTTTCTTAGTATGGTACACCGTTCCGGGGCAATCCTTACTTACAAGTTTGATATGATCACGATCTCCTTTTTTAGCCATGTTCAATCACTCGACTATCTTTGTTACAACACCTGCTCCAACAGTTCTNCCACCTTCTCGGATAGCAAAACGAAGACCATCTTCAATAGCAATGGGAGATACCAATTCAATATCTAATTCTACGTCATCTCCAGGCATAACCATTTCAGTTCCAGCAGGCAACTGTGCCTCCCCTGTTACGTCAGTAGTTCTAACGTAAAATTGTGGTCGGTAGCCATTGAAAAATGGAGTATGTCGCCCGCCTTCTTCTTTTGAAAGCACATAAACTTGGCCTTTGAATTTTGTATGTGGAGTAATCGATCCTTCGGCTGCTAAAACTTGGCCGCGTTCAATATCCTCACGTTCAATTCCTCTTAGAAGACATCCAACGTTGTCTCCAGCTTCACCTTGATCTAGTGTTTTATTAAACATTTCTACACCAGTCACCGTGGTCGTGTGAGTATCTTTAAGTCCTACTATTTGGATTGACTCACCCACATTTACAACGCCTCGTTCAATACGACCAGTGACAACAGTTCCTCTACCTTTGATTCCAAAAACATCTTCAATCGCCATCAAGAACGGTTGATCTTTTGGTCTTTCTGGCTGAGGAATNTTCTCATCAACCGCANTCATTAACTCTAGAATAGGAGCATATTCTGGTGCATTCACATCTTCCGAAGCACTCTCCAAGGCTTGTANACCAGAACCTCTNATAATAGGAACATTATCGCCATCAAATCCAAATTCAGTCAGCAANTCCCTTAACTCAAGTTCTACAAGTTCAAGTAGCTCTTCATCGTCCATCATGTCGCACTTGTTCAAAAACACAACAATNTTAGGAACTTCTACCTGACGAGCTAATAACAAATGTTCTCTCGTTTGAGGCATTGGTCCATCTGGAGCTGCGACAACCAAAATGGCACCATCCATTTGAGCTGCTCCAGTGATCATATTCTTGATATAGTCAGCATGGCCAGGGCAATCAACATGTGCATAATGGCGATTCTCTGTTTCATATTCTACATGTGAAATAGCAATTGTAATTCCACGTGCCTTTTCTTCAGGAGCATTGTCAATCTGATCAAATGCCCTAAAATCAGCACCGCCTTGCAATGCTANTGTCTTTGTAATCGCCGCTGTAAGAGTCGTTTTNCCATGGTCTACATGACCGATCGTCCCAATATTAGCGTGCGGCTTNTTTCTTTCAAAAGTTCCCTTTGCCATACAATTCCCCAATCCTTTTCAACAATCTATAACTGTTCAATTATCAATCATCATTCCTGTTCAACTACACAAGGCTTCCATCTATGGAGCCCGCAATGAGAGTTGAACTCATGACCTCGTTCTTACCAAGAACGCGCTCTACCACTGAGCTATGCGGGCTTTGTCAACCACGCGCGCCGACATATCAGTGTGCATCTTCATGGCATTGAAAGCCAGTAAAAAAATAACATTTTTTACTTTTACCTTAACGCCACATTTCCTTCCGTCAAATATTGGTGCAGGGAGCAGGATTCGAACCTGCGTAGCCGTAAGGCGGCTGATTTACAGTCAGCTGGAATTAACCACTCTCCCATCCCTGCAGCTTTAAAGCCCTATAGACGGAAAAGCACCTCGTTGCCGAGGCGCAATACATTTAAATTATATCGAGAGGGTTCTGGTGGTCAATAAGATTTTTTAGATTACGGACCATTTTGTTTCTTGCGCTGCATCCTCTAGTTCAATTCTTTGCAATTGTAGTTGATCTCTTATTTCATCAGCCAAACTATAATTACGCGATTGTCTCGCATCAGCTCTCAGATTTATTAACGCTAATATAATATCCTCACTTGTTAGATCTTTTACCTCCAAACCATGCATACAAGCTAATTCGACTAAGCTTGTATGGTCGATCTCNCCAAGTGATTCAACTGATTTCAAAACATCCAACCCAAGTACATTTAANAATTCATTCAAAANTTCCTGTGCCTCAGACACATCATATCCTTCATCACTACCTCTATTTATATCTCGAGCAAGATCAAATAATATTGCCAATGCTTTTGCTGTAGATAAATCATCTTCCATCACTTCAACAAATTGCTCTCTTACTTTTTGCACACCAATCGCTTCCCCAGATGTAGAAGATACTTGGAGCGCCCGCCTTAAACGAGCCAGAGCCTTTAATGATCCTGCCATTGCATCATCGGTTAAATTATTTGGTCCACGATAATAGCTGTTCAGGACAAATAACCTTAATGCCTCATTTCCCCATCTATCTATTGCTTCCGAAACGGACACAACATTGCCTAAAGATTTAGACATTTTCTCACCTTGATATAAAACCATCCCATTATGCATCCAAATATTTGCAAAAACTTTCCCTGTCACTGCTTCAGCTTGTGCTATTTCATTTTCATGNTGCGGAAATATGAGATCTATCCCGCCGCCATGAATGTCAAAGGTATCGCCTAAATATTTTTGTGCCATNGTAGANCATTCAATATGCCAGCCCGGCCTACCTTGACCCCATCGAGAATCCCAGCTCGGTTCTCCTGGTTTTTTTGCCTTCCACAAAGCGAAATCTAACGGAGATTCTTTTTCTGCTTCATCTTCAACGACAAAATCTTCCTGCGCACTGTCAATAAACCTTCGTGAAAGTTTCCCATAGTCTGGTTGGGANCGAACTCGAAAATATACATTGCCTGTTGACGTTATATAACCAAATCCATTGTTAAGAATTTTTTGAATCGCATCACATATCGACTCAATCTCTTCTGTAACTCTTGGNCGACGTGTAATTGAATTAATTCCAAGTATTTTTTGCTCATCCTCCCACTTGCTAATTTGATCTTCAGCCAAATTGATCGGGTCTTGCTTCAATGCATAACCTCTCTCGATTAATTTATCGTCTATATCTGTATAATTTGAAACGAAATTAACTTCGTATCCACCANCTTTATTACCAGGCCAACGCAAGTANCGTACAAGCACATCATAAACCATCAATGACATCGCATGACCTACATGAGCATCCGCATATGGAGTGACTCCACACACGTAAATATTAACCACCCCTTCCTGAGATGGACTTAATTCTTCAAATTTACNTGTAAGTGTGTTTGTAATTCTCATGTCACTTAAATCTTATAGCGAAAAGNCTAACTCTTATATCCATTTAATCTTGAATTAGAGCCACTGCCATGGCAGCAATAGCCTCTCCATTACCTATCACTCCCATACCTTCATTTGTTGTAGCTTTTATATTTACTGCAGTAGGCGATAAATTCATAACACCTGCTATTGATTCACGCATACTTTTTATATAGCTAGATAATCGCGGNTTCTCTGCAATAATTGTCACATCTAAATTTATTACTTCCAAATTTCGAGATTGCAATAAACGCTCTACACGTAATAATAATTCTCGACTATCTATATCCTTCAATGAAGGATCGTCAGGCGAAAAAGTTTCACCTATATCGCCTGCACCTGCTGCACCTAACAACGCATCAATTACTGCATGGATCAGAGAATCTCCATCTGAGTGACCTTCGAGCCGTTGAGCTTCGATTATTTCCACTCCTCCTAGTCTCAAATGGCCTTCGTTACTAACCCGAAACTTATGAATATCGTACCCAAAACCTACCCGCATTTTAACAATACCTATCTTTAGCAATATCAAAGTCTAGATTTAATAGATTAATCGCAATTTGAAAATCTATAGGATTTGTTAATTTTATATTTTTCGCATCACCTTCAACGATCTCCACTGTCCCACCTAACAATTCAACCATCATCGCATCNTCTGTCACATTCTCATCTATGTTGCGGTGTGCGTTCCTAATTAGATCTCCTCTGAAAACCTGAGGTGTTTGAACCGTTCTCAACATGGACCTGTCTAATGTCTCGACTACCTTGCCTGCNTCATCTACTNTCTTAACTGTTTCATTTAAGCGTAACCCAGGCACTGCTGCACCATTCAATTTTGCTGATTTAAATACACTTAAAATCATTTCTACCGAGATAAAAGGTCGAGCTCCGTCATGTATTATATACCAACCTGCCTCCGGTACAGCCGCCAAACCTGCAGCAACAGAATCTTGTCTTCTTTCTCCACCTTCAACAAATATTGTTTCTTTTTGATTTATTAACAATTTTTTGATTTGTGCTTGTCGCTCCTTAGGTGAAACAACGACCAACACATCCAGAATATCTAAACCAGTAAGTACTTCGAGTGAATACTCAATTACAGGTCTTCTATTAAGCTTTAACCATAACTTGTCTTCCGANCCCATTCGGGAAGAACTACCTGCTGCCAATAAAATCCCNGCAATTTTAGAACCTTTAGCGTTCTCTTCATACATTTTAACTTCCANACATTGGCTTATTGCTTAAACTATTCTATCCTCTATTCATATAACTTACCGTAACCAATCTCTACACACCCATAATTGGAGATTATCGTGCCAAAAACATACGACCAGATCATCTCTCAAGTTATTAAACCTGCTCGCTATCTAGGCGGTGAGCATAATTCAATTGTAAAAGATTGGAGTTCCACTAACCTCAAAGTTGCTCTTGCCTACCCTGATCTTTATGACCTCGGTATGTCCAATCTCGGAATAGCTTTACTGTACGACATCATCAATAAGCGCGCTGATGCCCTTGCTGAACGCATTTTTAGTCCTTGGACCGATTTCGAACAACTTCTTCGTGAGAATAATGANCCTTTGCGTTCACTTGAAACCCAACACTCTTTAAACAATTTTGACATCTTAGGAATTACACTCCAGTACGAAGCTTGTTATACAAATGTCCTAAACCTTTTGGACCTTGGCCAAATACCCTTACGCAGCGAAAAACGTACATCCCAAGATCCTCTCGTTATAGCAGGTGNTTCAGGTGCCCTTCAACCTGAACCATTGTCACCTTTTATTGACGCCTTTGTATTAGGTGANGGGGAAGAGGTTATTCGTGAAATATGTGATGTAGTCTCTCTCTGGAAAAAAGACGCTGCCAAGACGCGTGAAAAACTCATGATCCAATTGGCACAGATAGAAGGTGTTTATGTGCCTGCATTTTATACCGTTTCTTACGATGACCAAGGGAAGGTAGCTTCTATCTTACCTAATGTCCCTTATGCGCCTGGACGTATTACACGTCGTGTTCTTCAAACTCTCGAACCCACTCTCACCAAACCTATTGTTCCTAATATCGAGGTAGTCCACGACCGAGCAACTGTGGAAATACAACGAGGGTGCACACAAGGATGTCGCTTTTGTCAGGCAGGTATGATCTATCGACCAACACGAGAACGAAGTGTCGAAGAAGTAGTCGAGGCCGCTGGAGAACTTTTACGAAACACTGGCTACCAAGAACTCTCACTGATGTCATTATCTACCACAGATCACAAAGACATCTCTCGTATGGTAAATGCACTCATGGATGCGTACGGAGATTCAGGACTAAAAATTAGCATCCCATCTACACGAGTTGACTCCTTTAGTGTAGATATCGCTGAAGCTGTCGCTCGTGGTAAAAAACACACTTTAACTCTTGCACCTGAGGCAGGATCGCAACGTCTTAGAAACACTATAAGTAAGCTGGTCTCTGAAGAAGATATCCTGAATGCAGCCACTAATGCTTTCAGTAGTGGCTGGACCTCTATCAAGATGTATTTCATGGTGGGTCAGCCTACGGAAACAGACCATGATGTGCTTGAAATTGTACGAATAGCTGATGCAGTTAAAAAAATAGGACACTCCCATATAGGAAACCGCGCTCGAGTGCGCGTATCCACAAGTAATTTTATTCCAAAAGCTCATACGCCCTACCAATGGGTTTCCCAATGTGATGCCGATACATTACGTCGACGTCATAAATTACTTCGCAAAGGTTGTCGTGACGTTGGAGTGCAATTTACATGGGAAGATCCTGAAAAATCTATTCTTGAAGCCGTTTTGTCACGAGGTGATCGAAGAGTAGCTGATGTTATCGAATATGCTTGGGAGAATGGTGCTAAATTCGATGGCTGGTCTGAACATCACGACTGGAATATCTGGCATCAAGCATTTATACACTACGGACTTGATCCGCAATTTTACGCTCACCGTAACCGAGACTTATGGGAAACCCTACCTTGGTCTCATATCTATGGAGGAACTGAACCCAGTTATCTGCGCGGAGAATGGCTCAACACCTTAGAGCAAGAAATAACATTAGACTGTAAAAGTGACCCTTGTAACGTCTGTGGAATGCAAAATCTACAACAAGATTGCGTAGTTAAAATAAATGATCTTGTACAAATGAAAATTGCTGGAGATACTACTAAAAAGGAAAGGTTACTCCAAGAAAAAGAAAGACTCCTTGTTAACCTCAATCCAATTACGAACTAGCATAAACCAACTAACCGACCAATTTAGTCTGGGTCAGCTACATATGAGGTCACACCTGCTAGTTCTGCAGTAATCTCGTCACCAGCTTCAAATGCTGTCGGGGCATCTCCTATGACCACTTCTTGCCGTTCAAAGTCGAATATAAAAGGAAGAATCATGGAATCCGGAATAGCAATCTCTGCAATCGGCTCTGGCCTTTCTACCACAATAGTTGCACGAGCATGAATTAATTTCCCGATAATTACATTCTCTTTTAACCCTCGCAGATAGTCTGTCGACCCTGCGATAGCAGCGTCAGTCAGTACACGAGTAGTCTCTTGGAAAGAAGCGGCAGCTAAAAATGAATCTGTACTCAATGAAGCTTTAGTTACACCTAGTAAAACAGGTTCGGCAGTAGCTGGAGTGCCACCTTCCGTAACGAGCTTCTCGTTCAGTTCATCAAATTGCCATCGATCTACCAATTCTGTTGGCAGCAACTCAGAATCCCCGGGATCGTCGACACGAACCTTTCTCATCATTTGACTAACAATCACTTCAATATGTCTGTCATTAATATTTACACCCTGTGAACGATATACTTTTTGGACCTCATCTACTAGGTACAATTGACAGGCCTCTGGGCCCATAATTCTTAATACTTCTTGGGGATCTAGTGGCCCTTCTGTAAGTGGCTCTCCTGCTGAAATTAACGCACCAGGTTCCACTCTTATTCGTGAACTTGCTGGAATCGGATATTCCCTTACATCCTTTATTTCAAGCGTCATTCGTAATCCTGTTGGACGTCTACGTCTTCCAGTTCTTACAAATTCGACCACACCGTCAGCTGAAGCCATTAATGGCAACATAGGAACATCTTGAACTTCTGTACTTTCAGGTGGTAATGCTAAAGTTTGGTCCGCTTCTACTCGATCACCATTCTCAACCAGCAATTCAAAGTCTTCAGGGAGCTCAAACTCATCTACAAATGTCTCTGTCGATTCAACCGAAATTGAACGTAGGCCATCACCTTGATGAAGAAGTACCACACCGTCAATCTCAGAAATAATTCCCTGCCCTTTAGGAACTCTCGCTTCAAATATTTCTTCAACTCTAGGAAGGCCTGATGTTATATCAAGCCCTGCAACTCCACCAGTATGGAATGTCCTCATGGTCAATTGAGTTCCAGGCTCTCCAATCGACTGTGCAGCTATAATACCAATTGCCGTTCCTGGTTCTACCAGTTGTCCAGTTGCTAATGAGCGACCATAACTATGTTGTGCTATCCCACGAGGAGAAGTGTCCGTTAACGCTGACTGGACATGAACCTTAGTAATTCCTGCTTTAACAATATCTGCAGCCAAATCAGATGTAATTTCTTCATCTACATTAACCAAAATTTCACCGGTTTCGGGATGCACTACAGGAGATGCAGTGAAGCGTCCATCTATCCGTTCTTCTAATGATGCAAGTAACGCCTCTCCGGGTCTATCAACTAACCAAATCCCAGGGATCGGCATGCCTTCATCGACACAGCTCCCTGGTTGTACAACGACATCTTGAGCAACATCTATCATTCTTCTGGTTAAGTAACCCGAATCAGCTGTTCTTAATGCAGTATCGGCAAGTCCTTTTCGAGCACCGTGCGTCGAAATAAAGTATTCGAGAACTGACAACCCTTCCCTGAAACTTGATCGAATAGGTAGATCAATAATCCTTCCCGATGGATCAGACATCAATCCTCTCATAGCACCCATCTGTCTAATCTGAGCAATATTCCCCTTCGCTCCACTATTTGACATCATTGCCAAAGAGCTAGTTGGTGGAAGTGCATCATATAAAGCTGTCTGCATCCTATTAGTGGTATCAGTCCAGATATTAATTGCCGACTGATATTTTTCATCTGCAGTAATCAACCCTAATTGGAATTGTTCTTCCATCTCATCAATATGCGAATCTGCTTCCGCCATCAATACTGGCTTCGTTGTTGGGACAGAAATATCAGAAACTGCAATAGTCATCCCTGACTGTGTAGCATATCTAAACCCAATATCTTTAATTTGATCCACCAATTCCACCGTTGGTGCATTACCTAAATCGCGATGAATGGTTGAAACGAGTTCTTTCAACTTACTCTTGTCCATTAATTCATTATGGAATGCACTACCTTCTGGCAAAATTTGATTAAACAAAACTCGACCCACAGTAGTATCAATAAATCCCTCTGCAGTTTTAAATTTAATTGGCTCTTGCAATCCGATATCGCCTAATTGATAAACCATTTGCAAACGATCGGCACTAGCAAATACCCTTGCGTTCTCTTGCCCTTCAGGCAGTGAGCCTGGATACGTCAAATAATAGCAGCCCAAAACCATGTCCAATGTAGGTGCAACCACAGGCTCACCATCGGAAGGTGAAAGTAAGTTTTCTGAACTAAGCATTACCTGTCTTGCTTCAGCTACAGCTTCATAGGATAGTGGAACATGCACTGCCATTTGATCGCCGTCAAAGTCAGCATTGTAGGCAAAACATACTAACGGGTGTAGTTGAATTGCCGATCCTTCAACAAGTACAGCTTCAAAGGCTTGAATTCCTAATCTATGCAGTGTCGGAGCTCGATTTAAAAGCACGGGGCGTTCTGTTATAACAGCCTCTAGGACATCCCAAACTTCCGGCTGTGCTCTCTCAACTATTCTCTTCGCGCCTTTGATGTTATGAGCAACACCACCTCTAACAAGAGCATGCATTACAAATGGCTTGTATAGTTCCAATGCCATCTTTTTAGGCAATCCACATTGATTTAATCTCAATTGTGGACCCACAATAATCACAGATCTTCCAGAATAGTCGACCCTTTTTCCCAAAAGATTTTGCCTGAAACGTCCTTGCTTTCCCTTTAATAGATCTGACAATGACTTTAATTTATGATTGCCCGAACCTGCTACCGGTCTCCCTCTTCTTCCATTGTCTATTAAAGAATCTACCGATTCCTGTAGCATTCTTTTCTCATTACGAATAATAATCTCAGGAGCACCTAAATTAAGTAATCTCTTTAAACGATTATTACGATTTATTACTCTTCTATATAAATCATTAAGATCTGAGGTAGCAAACCTCCCACCTTCTAGCTGGACCATTGGTCGCAAATCAGGGGGTAAAACAGGCAATTCAGAGACAATCATCCAATCAGGTCGATTTCCTGATTTACGTAAAGATTCTACTATTCGCATCCTCTTGGTAGCTTTCTTACGTCTTTGGCCACTGGTCGACTGCAATTCTTCCTGTAATTTTACTCTTAGCGAATCTAGATCTAGGCGCTCCAATATAGATTGAATTGACTCAGCACCCATACCTGCACGGAAAACAAGACCAAAACGCTCTTCATATTCTCTATATTCAATTTCTGCCATTACTGTAAGTGCGTCAGCTTCAATAGGATCCCTTAACTTCTCTAACCACTTAACTAAATGTTCGTATTCCTTTGTAACTGATTCTCGAATTGCTTGCTGCTCTAATCGCAATTCTTCGGTGATTTCGAAGGATTGATCTCGTTTCTGTTGAATTGCAGCATCAGTTAATAAATCTACATCAGCTTTCTTCTCGCCAAATTGATCTTCTAGATCTTTTGCTGCTTTATCTAAAACCCCCTTCACTGAACTAACTAATTTATCTGTTATTTCAGCACCACGTGGGCCAATTTCATGGTTGTGGAACATCAATTTTCCACGTAACTTGGAGCCGACTCTGCCTGTTAGATCTTCTTCAATTTCTCCTGCTTCTTTAGCCAGGCTATCGTGTTGATCTTTAGATTGATTCGCCAAACTTGCTAATTGTTCATCTTTCTCATTTTCAAGAAACAGAACTGCGTCTTGTAGGAATTGTTCTTCCTGCTCTACTTTCTGAGTTACTTCTGTTTCACGAGACAAACCAATTTCTTCGATTTCTTGATTTAATAACTCAAGTGCATGCTTCCTGGCTTCTTCATTAACTTCCGTAACTACATATTGAGCAAAGTACAAAACACGTTCTAGTGTTCTTGGTGCAATATCCAATAAAAGGCCTAATCTACTTGGAACACCTTTAGCAAACCAGATGTGCGTCACAGGCGCGGCCAAGCTAATATGAGCCATACGTTCTCGTCTAACTTTAGATCTTGTTACTTCCGTACCGCACCTATCACAAACAATACCCTTATATCTAATCCTTTTGTACTTTCCACAAGCACATTCAAAATCCTTAACTGGCCCAAAAATACGTTGACAAAATAAACCATCCATCTCAGGTTTTAATGTCCTGTAGTTGATAGTCTCAGGTTTAGTAACCTCTCCATATGACCATGACAAAATCTGTGACGATGAAGCCAGCCCCAATCTAATCGCGTTAAAATCGTTTACTTCAAGCATTTGGCGCATCCTCCAGTTCTCTTCCGGACAAGTTAATTCCCAACGATGGGATTTGTTCCATATAATCTTCTGTAAAACCTACGTCTTCGGCATTACTGTTAAGAATATCTACACTTAAACCAAGTGCTTGTAGTTCTTTTACGAGTACTTTAAACGATTCCGGGACCCCTGGGTCCATTGCGTTTTCACCTTTAACAATTGACTCATACGTTTTTACTCGGCCTACGACATCATCTGACTTAACAGTAAGCATTTCCTGTAGAATATGCGCTGCTCCATATGCTTCCAAAGCCCACACTTCCATCTCACCAAAACGTTGCCCGCCGAATTGGGCTTTTCCGCCTAGGGGTTGCTGTGTAATCAAAGAATATGGACCCGTCGAGCGAGCGTGAATTTTATCATCAACTAAATGTATAAGTTTCAGCATATACATGTAGCCCACAGTTACTGGCTGATCAAAAGGTTCACCTGTACGTCCGTCATATAATGTCTGTTTTCCCCATATAGGAGGGGCGGCATTCCGACGATTAGCTACATCTGCCACCAGAACATCTAATTCGTCCTCATCCAAGTCTCTGACATTAGACTCTCCATGCCCTTCAAGCCATAAAGCTAGACATGCATTCCTGGCGACGCCAGGCTGTCCTGTGCGAAGAACTTCCTCCGAGTCAAAGCCGGCTTCTTCCAAATATTCTTCCATTGCCTCAACGTCGACTCTTTGGCCTATATCAGAGTCTTCTGAAGACAAAGCTTTCTCCGTTTCAACCGCACCTGCCTGGATTGCAACCCAAGCTCTTGAAAGTGCATCTTCAATTTCCAATTCACTCGCACCATCAAAAACAGGTGTCACAGCGCGCCAGCCTAACGTAGAGGCTGCCCATCCCAAGTGTGTTTCTAAAACTTGACCAATATTCATTCTCGAAGGGACTCCAATAGGGTTTAGAACCACTTCAACTGCACGACCATCTGCTAAATATGGCATGTCTTCAATTGGCAATAATTTAGATACAACACCTTTATTACCATGACGTCCTGCCATTTTATCGCCAGAGGTGATTTTTCGTTTCTGTGCAACTGCAATACGAACTAATTTGTTCACATCTGCAGGTAAGTCATCTCCGTTTTCCCTGCTGAAAATACGAACATCTATTACTTTTCCTCTCTCGCCATGAGGAACTCTTAAGCTCGTATCTTTAACTTCTCGAGCTTTCTCTCCAAAAATTGCCCTTAGCAATTTCTCTTCGGGCGTTAATTCCGTTTCACCTTTTGGAGTAATCTTGCCTACTAAAACATCTCCTTCACTAACCTCTGCTCCAACTCTAATGATGCCATCTTCTGCTAGATCACGGAGAGCTTCTTCTCCCACATTTGGTATATCTCTAGTTATTTCTTCCGGGCCTAACTTCGTATCGCGTGCTTCTACTTCATATTTTTCCATATGTATCGAAGTAAATTTATCTTCCCTTACTACTGATTCTGAAAGCACAATCGCGTCTTCATAGTTAAGACCTTCCCAGGACATGAAAGCAACCAATAACGACTGGCCTAAGGCCAACTGACCATCTTGAGTACATGAAGAATCTACCAGAGCCTGTCCTTTCTGGACCTTATCGCCACTTTGAACTATTGGCCTTTGATTAATACACGTCCCTTGATTAGATCTCACAAATTTCAATAGCGGATAACGCGCCTCACGGCCGGTGTCGTACTTCACATGTATAAAATTAGCTGTAGCACTTGTTATTTCACCTTTTTCTTCAGCATGAATAACCTGACCTGAGTCAGCTGCAACAGGGAGTTCCATTCCTGTCCCTACAAGAGGGACCTCTGGCTTGATCAGCGGGACAGCTTGACGTTGCATGTTTGCACCCATCAAAGCGCGATTGGCATCGTCATGCTCTAGGAAAGGAATCATCGCGGCAGCAACAGAAACTATCTGTTTGGGAGATACATCTACATAGTCAACATCTACAGATGCCACCATCTCAAATCGATCGCCGTGGCGTACTTCTAATCGATCATCAAAGATATTTCCTTTTTCATCAAAAACACAATCAGCTTGTGCAATTCTGAATCGTTCCTCTTCATGTGCATCCAAATAAATCGGTTGTTCTGTTGCAAAAGGAACAACCGGAATCAATTCTTCATCTGCATCAGCAAGGTCTTTTGCAAGCTCTTTATCAATCAATGTATCGGCTTCTGCAATTAATCTACCGCGTGCCGTTTTCACAGCATTCGAAAGGTAATGCCCTTCAAGTTGCTTTGCCTTTTCCTTCGCAACTTCATGCACAACTTCCCTATATGGGGTTTCAATAAATCCAAAATCGTTAACTACTCCATAGGAAGCCAAACTGCCAATCAAACCGATGTTTGGACCTTCTGGTGTTTCGATAGGGCAAATTCTTCCATAGTGACTTGAGTGAACATCTCGAACATCGAACCCTGCTCGATCTCTTGACAGACCTCCAGGCCCTAAAGCCGACAACTTCCTTTTATGTGCAATCTCAGACAATGGATTAACTTGATCCATAAATTGTGAAAGTTGCGAACCGCCAAAGAATTCTTTCATCGAAGCTACCACTGGCCGAATGTTAACCAATGCTGAGGGGGTTGCCTCTTCAGGATCTGTAATCGTCATTCTTTCCCGAACAACCCTTTCCATCCTTAAGAGACCCACACGGAATTGATTTTGCATCAATTCTCCCACAGAACGCACTCTTCTGTTGCCTAAGTGATCTATGTCATCAATCTCACCTTTGCCGTTATTAATATTCCATATCTCACACACAATCGACATCAGATCACCACGGCTCAAGGCAAATGATTTAGTGTTTTCCTCTATGCCCAACCGCTTACTTAGCTTATATCTACCTACCTTGCCCAAATCATATCTACGATCGGTAAAAAAGAGTTGCTCTATCAGCTCTTTAGCGTTTTCTGCTGTAGGAGGATCCCCTGGTCGAAGTCTTCTATAAAATTCTTCTAAGGCCTCTGCCTGATTGGTGGTAGGGTCTTTGTCTAAAGTAGCTTCTAAAAACGAAATCTCGCCTCCAGCATCCACCTCAGAAAGCATCTCACGCACTCTTTCATCGGTTCCAAGTTCTTGCATCGACAATCCGTCTTCTTGATCTATTGCGCGCAATAAAACAGTAATCGGCAGTCGACGCTTTCTATCTACTTTTACCGAAATCAGATTTTTTACCGAAGTTTCAAACTCAAGCCAGGCTCCTCTATTCGGAATTAGTTTAGCTGCCACCAATTGGCGCCCTGAAGCAGGATCTGTATTCGCTGTAAAATAAACACCAGGCGATCTCACTAATTGGGAAACCACCACACGTTCCGCTCCATTAATAATGAACGTTCCTTGATTGGTCATGAGAGGTATATCTCCCATAAATAATTCCTGCTCTTTTACTTCGCCAGTCTCTTTAACAAGCAATTCCACTCTAACTCTCATGGGAGCTGCATACGTACGTTCTCTATCTCGAGCCTCAGTCTCTGTAAGTTCCGGATCGCCCAACCAATAATCAGTGAATCTAATTTCCATTCTGCTACCTGTGAAATCTTCAATTGGAGTGATTTCATCGAACAGTTCACGCAAACTGTGACTTAAAAATCGATCATATGAACTTTTTGGCATTCCTAACAAATTGGGCATCGGCATTATATTCGGTGCATGTCCAAATGTTCTTGTCTGGCTTGGGACTCTACGGTTCGAGCGAACAATCCTGCGAGGTGTTGATACCACTATAAATTCCTCCACAAACTAAAACACGTACTTCAAAAAACCACAGCGACTTAAGACTCTGTGGGCTCTCGAAGTACGTCCTATCTTCTGATCACGCAGACACACATTCCAGATAAAGTGACAGCAAAAGAATCGGGTTACCCCGATTACTAATTTCAATTAGAGAATATTAATTTAGAACCAAAAAGATGCGCCACCTGACTGAGCATTGTAACTCTTTTTTTAGGCTTTTTACAACTTAATTTTTATATTTTTACGAAAAATTTATGTTAATCAGCATACAACTGTAACTCATCAATTACTCGACTAACTTTCTCTGGCAACAAAAATTCTGTTGGCCTTCCAGTTCTTATACGATCCCTTAAGTCGCTCGATGAAATCTCAATCTCAGGCATTCGAACGTAGTCAATGCGTTCTTTTATTCGAGGAATTTTCATTTCCAATTGTGCTATGACATCTTGATGTGCTGATCCTGGCCTTCTCCCAACAGCAAGTCTGACTGAATCAACGATCTTCTCAGGGTCTTTCCAAAACTCCATATCGGCTAACGCATCACTCCCTAGAATAAACCACCACGGATCTTCAGTTTGTGGTAATTGTAAAATTGTATCGATCGTATAGGTGGGTCCTTGCCTATCAATTTCAGTCGTTTTTACATAAGCCCAATCAATACCACGCAGAGCTGCTTCCAACATTTGTAAGCGGTTTTCTGCAGTAGAAACCTTGCTGTCAGCTTTCCTGTAAGGATCTCCTGCCGGAATAAACCATACTTCATCTAACTCCAAGTCATGCCTCGCATTACTTGCTAAAATAAGATGTCCTACATGTGGTGGGTCGAAGGTGCCACCCATTATACCTCTGCGTACTACTGCCATTAATCATCCCATCGGATTCGAAGTTGGCCTATCCTTATCAGATCGCCTTGTTTTGCCCCCCTGCGTTTAAGTGCTCTTGCCACACCTAACCTGGATAGACGATCGAAAAATTCAGCCCGAGCTTCAGTCTCTGTCAGATCTAATGTTTCTGCTAGCCATTGAGGGGTCGATCCTTTCACCGTCAACACACCATCCTCACCTTCCTCAATTTCAAATCTTTTCTGCTGTGGTTGTGGTCTGAGTCTAATGATATTTGTACCTTCTGACTCCTTTTGTTGCCGCAACTGAACTAAAGATTGATGTGCCTTTTGAGCTAGTTCTCTAACTCCGTGCCCGGATACTGCTGAAATAGAAAGGACAGGTACAGAAAGATTCTTTATTTCGTCC
>PANZ01000009.1:91129-171781 GCA_002707835.1 Chloroflexota bacterium | reverse complement strand
TCAGTGAGGATTCATCTTGAGAGTCAAATTCATCAAACTCTATCTCATCAACGTCATCAAAGAAAAAAGTAGGCTTGGATGATTCTATGAATTCATGATCATTCATCTCAACCAATAATGTATTTTCTGAGGGATTTAAGTCATCTGCAGAAAAAGCTTGAGAATTATTTTGTATTTCTTCTAGTTGAGAAAAAAGGACTTCACGTTCGAGTAATTTTAGATAAGAATCTTGTAAAGTATCCCGTGGCCTAAGCGTTATATAAATAGGGAAGGTAATGAAAGGTAAAATTATTGCTATCAAAATCGCGATAATTTGTGACACAGGATCGTGAGTGCGTAGCCGAATATCCCTAGCAACCCATAAAATATATGTTGCCCATAATAGAAGGAAATAACCAGCAACCACTGCACCAGCGAGTCTCAGTGTGGTTTGCCAATCCCCTCCTGGCCAACTTAACAATATATCCAAGTATCACCTCCATGAGGATACAGGATTGCGAAAATCATTCGTTCTATGTTACCCCAGAAAAATAATAAATCGTAGAATTGATAGTAATGAAAAATATGAACACTCAACTTAATGATAATCAACAGCTTGCTGTCGAAACTCCATCTGGACCTCTTATCATTTTAGCAGGCCCAGGTTCAGGCAAAACTAGAGTTATCACTCATAGAATTGCATATCTTATAGAATCATTAAATATCGATCCTCATCGAATTTTAGCAGTAACTTTTACAAATAAAGCTGCTAAAGAAATGCGAGAACGTATACATCAGCTACTCGGTGATAAAGCAATATCATTATCAATGGGAACGTTTCATTCGATATGTGCACGGATATTAAGAGTTGATGGAAATAAGGTAGATTTGCCAACTAACTTTGTTATATATGATACAGCGGATCAATTAGCTTTAATCCGACAAATTCAATCAAAATTAAACATAGATTCAAAAAAATTTCCCCCAAGGCAAATACTATCTACAATTTCCAGTGCCAAAAACAAAAGATTTACCGATTCCACATACCAAAAAAATGTTGAAAACTATTTCGAAGAAGTCGTTGGGAGAGTATTTAGAGAATACACAAAAGGTTTATCTCAAAGTGGTGCGGTAGATTTTGACGACTTATTGGGAAGAACTCTAGAACTTTTTGAGAATAACGATCTAATACTTGAAAAATATGCTGGTCGTTATATCCATACTTTGATTGATGAATTCCAAGACACTAATGTTATTCAGTATAAAATTGCACAATTAATAGCATCGACTCACAAAAACATAACTGTCGTAGGTGATCCAGATCAATCAATCTACTCATGGCGTGCAGCAGATATTCGAAATATTGAATACTTACGGAGAGACTTCTCAGCAGTACAAACTATCTTACTTGAACAAAATTACCGAAGCACTGAGCATATACTTAAAGCTGCCGATTCAGTAATTAACCAACTCCCAAATCGTCCAAATAAATCTACATGGACTAATAATCCACAAGGGGAAAAGGTATACAGCTACACCGCTACAGACAGTGATACAGAAGGTCAATTTATTGCTGATGAAATACAGCGATTAACTCAAAATACAATATACAATTATTCTAATTTTGCAGTTATGTATCGTATTAACGCACAATCACGTGCAATTGAAGATGCACTTATTCGAAAATCTATACCATACAGGATTGTTGGGGGAACTCGATTTTATGATCGACTTGAAATTCGAGATATAATTGCATACTTAAGAGTCATCTATAATCCATTCGATAGTTTTGCCTTTCAAAGAATAGTAAATATTCCAAAAAGAAGTATTGGTAAAAAATCACTAGAACAAATCTTGAATTCTTCACTAGAACTAGGCATATCACCAATTGATGTCTGTGCAGGTATTACAAACAATGACTCCCGTTTCCCAACTTTTACCAGTACAAGAAAAGAAAATTTACAACAGCTAGTTCACCAAGTCGAAATGCTCGAAGAATATTCAAAGCAGAACACAATCATTGAACTTTTAGATAAACTTTTATCAACTATCAACTACCAAAAACATCTAACAGAAATTGATACAGAACATGCTGAAGGACGTTGGGAAAATATCGAAGAACTTAAATCAGTCGCTACACTCTATCAGGACGTATCACCAGATTCGACTCTATCGCAATTTTTAGAAGAAATTGCACTTGTTTCAGATGTCGACGGCCCCAATGATGAAACTCCAACTGTCACATTAACTAGCCTTCATTCAGCGAAAGGATTAGAATTTCCTGTTGTTTTTATGCCGGGATTAGAGGAAGGATTACTCCCTTCAACACGTTCTTTTGACGATCCAAAACAATTAGAAGAAGAAAGGCGTGTCTGTTATGTAGGAATGACTCGTGCAGAACATATTCTCTATATTACAAGGTCAGCAAGTCGTTTTCTTTATGGAACATTCAGAAACAACCCTCCTTCAAGATTTTTAAGTGATATATCAGAAGAAAATCTTCAATACCCTTTTAGAAAAAATACCTTCACGACAGAAGTAAAGGAACGTGGATTAAGAGGAGCTGCCCAAACTCGGCAAACAGAAAAAAAAGAAAACCGTAAGTTACAAATATCAAGTTATCAAGCTGGAGACCAAGTTGTTCACACGAAATTTGGAAATGGCACAGTCATAGAATGCAAAATAGTTCAGGACGATCAACAGGTAACAGTTGCATTTGAAGGACAAGGCATTAAGAAATTAATGTTGTCTTTTGCTCCCTTAAGTCCTAAGCAGGATATTTAAAATTTCTACACTATTAACGTTTGTACTAAATCATCATCAATCACATCTGTAAACAATTGCGTAATTTTTTCAACCTTTTCATTACCTGAGAAAGGTGCTATCCCAAATGCGCCTTGAATATTTTTTAATGTCCCAATTGTCGAATCCTTAGTTAGCAAGATGGTTGTAGAACGATCAGATGCTGCTCGGTCCAAAATATAAGGACTAGGATTCCCTCCACCACTTAAAATTAAGCATTTTGCGCCGGAAAGCATTGCTGCTAAAGCAAGATCCACCCGACCATTACGAGTAACAATAGCTGAGTTAGCAAAACGCTGAAAATAATCATCTGCTGGATCATGTGAAATTGCACCTGCCACAATATTTTGACAAATGGCGTTTTGTCCTTCGCTTGAATAAACAAGAACATCTGCGTTACTTACATCAACCAAATCAATTACACGTGGAGATGCTAATAATCTATCTTCAATTAATACTCCAATGCTAGATTCACGAGCACGATTTAAGAAGACAATACTTTCATCTGGGGCTATTTGTTCGGTTCCCATTGCTTGTACATACACTATTCGTGCTTCATATCGACGATGAATTACATCAATTTTAGTATCATGTGGAAGTTCAATAATTTGTATTAAGCCTTCAGCAGGTGGAGCGGAAAGTTGATCTAAACTCAGAGGTCTATCTTCTCTACTTAGCTCTAGATTCTTAAATAATTGAAAGTCTTCATTAGCGCGATCATCACTCCCAAATCGATCTAAAGAGACACCATATCCTTTATTAATTAAATACTTCGCAAGCCCAACTGCAATTGTTGTTGTACCGACACCCAAACCAGCACCTGTGACAAAAATTCTTCCCATATAAACCTCTATTAAGCATTAGAATAATAGCAGTCATGTTCATCATGTACCAAAACTTTAAGTTAATGTAATGCGTAATTAGAAGAAAATGTNNGCTGATATTTTNTTCTAANTACGCATGTATTGTTCCNTNACCTCTTGCATTGTGCTNCNACTTAATCTATACATCGATTAACAATTCATNNNCGACGATAGCNTGGAGTAACAAATATTATGATCACACCAGAAGCAGGCATAGCAAAAATTTTAAAATCTGAAGGTATTGAATTTGTTTCAACTTTCCCNACAAATGCNGTCAACAATGCACTNGGAAAAGAAAACATGCGCTTAGTTATGATGCGTGACGATCGATATGCGCCTGCAGTAGCAGATGCATATTCAAGGATCAATAATGGAAATAAAATTGGTGTGGCAACAGTAATGGGAGGCGTGAATTCAGCAGGTCTTCAGATAGCATATGGTGCAATGGCACAGGCTTATGAGGATGGATCCCCCATGCTACTGCTTGCCGATGGAGTACCAACTGGACAAACGCAAAATTCACCTTTTGACCCAGTAGCAGCCTTTAAACATGTCACGAAATGGTCAGCGAGAATTGATACGCCAGAGTCAACTCCACAATTTCTACGAAGGGCATTTACATTACTACGAACTGGTAGACCTGGACCGGTGTTTCTTGCTATCCCAAGAGGATTAGGAGAATATGATGAAAATACACACCCGTATATTCCTGTTAAAGGGTGGAGATCTGGACCTGATNCTTCAGATATCTCTCAAGCAGCAAATCTCCTTCGTGATGCAGACAAACCNNTAATCTTTGCTGGTGAAGGTACACTCTATGGGAATGCTACTGATGAGTTATTAGAATTAGCAGAACTGATGGAAACTCCAGTTATTACGACNAATAAAGCTAAAGGTGCATTCCCAGAAACGCACTATTTATCTATTGGCGTAAGAGGAGAACCTGCAACAAAATTCCTTAATGAAAGTGACACTATCTTTGCTATCGGAGCTAGTCTTTCACCAGGAAGGTTTAGCCATGGTATTCCAAATGCATCACAGAAAAAAATTATTCAAATTGTAATTGACGAATGGGACATCAATAAAATGAGTCCNACTGATTATGCCATCATTGGTGATGTCCAACTTTCTTTACGTGCATTAATCGACGAACTCAAAAAAAANCCGACACATAAACACAACAAAAATTTACTCCAAGCAATTGANAATTCTAAAAATGATTTTACCAATGAATATAATGAATACTTGCATTCAACTGATACCCCAATCAATCCATACCGTGTATATTCTGGTCTCCAAAACNTACTAGATCCCTATAACTCATTTCTCACCCACGAATCGGGTAATACAAGAGACCAATTATCTACCATATATAAGACTTCTATCCCTAGAGGCTTTTTAGGATGGGGTAATGTTTCAACTTTAGGTTTTAGCTTCGGTGGAGTCATCGCTGCAAAATTATCCTTCCCNGATCGTCAATGCGTCGCTGTAAGTGGTGATGCAGGGATCGGTTACATGTTAGGTAATTTAGAAGTAGCCACCCGATATCAACTTGGCATCACCGTAGTGCATATAGCAAATGGCGGATTCGCAGGATATGGNCCTGGGTTTTGGGGAGATGGTCATGATCCTTATACACATGAAGTTACAGGGTATAATGAATTAAATATGTCAAAGATAGCTGCTGAGCTTGGTTATTTATCATTACGCATTGATAACCCGGATGAAATAGAAAATGCACTTGAAGAAGCTCTAATAGCTAATGAAAAAGGTCAGCCAGCCTATCTAGAATTTATATGCAGCCAATTCCCTATATATGGTGGATGGGTGCCTGCGAGCTAGAAAAATGGTGCCGAGACCCAGGATTGAACTGGGGACACCACGATTTTCAGTCGTGTGCTCTACCAACTGAGCTATCTCGGCATTGACTCTATAGGCTACATATAGTTTTGTATGTTGCAACTAAATANTATTATAGCGATGNNTTATCTTCTCAAGAATGCTCTCTCAATATCAAATTGCTGGCAGTACAACATAGTTGGACGACCGTGAGGACAAGTTTGCGGATTGTTAGTTTTTTCAAGAGCTTCAATAACCACGCGTTGTTGTTCGTTGGTCAAAATATCTCCAGCCATGACTGCTGAGCGACAAGCTAAAGATGCTGTAACGCGATCTGGGTAGCTTTGACCTTCCTCTGATTCCATCGATGTAATATATTCCTGAAAAAGAAGACCTGCATCTAACGATTGATTTTTACGCAAAGCATCCGTATTAAGAATAGCTGGAATACCTTGAAGTAAAATAGCGTTACTATCCGTTTTTCCTAGAATCCATCCGACTTGATGTAATTCATCAAAAATTTGCTCTACAAAAGCTAATTCTGAAGCACTCATTTCAAGAACAATAGATTGAAGTAATGGCTGGGTAACTTCACCTGCAATTTGATTACGATTCTGCAATATTTTCTCGTACTGCACTCTTTCATGTGCTGCATGCTGATCTATCAAATACAAACCTTTAGGGCCTTCAGCGAGAATATATGTTAGAGCAAATTGACCAATGGGCTTCAAAATAGGAACTAAATCGCTAAATTCAAAAATAAAGTTTGTATTAAAATCGTGATTATTGTCTGAAAAATCATTATCCCTATTGAAAGATTGCTTAACTTCATCAACTATTCCAGATTTGATTAAGGAAGACTTAGCACTCAAAAGAACTTTCTGCCTAGNTGCTTTTGTTATGTCAAATTCACTTGNAAAATCTTCTGTACCCATGACTGAATTTCTTTTAGCAGTAATACCTTTGGACACAGCTGCACGAACAGCCTTAAATATAGCGTTATCATCCAAAAAACGAACGGATTCTTTCCTAGGATGTGCATTAACGTCTACATGTTGATCAGACATTTCAATTAATAGAACTGCTACAGGATGTCTATTGCGAGGAATCAAACCTGAATAAGATTGTTCAATAGCAACATTAAGACTTCGTGATTTGATGGCACGATTTTGCACAAATAAATGCATAAAATTCCGGTTAGAACGATGTAAAGATGATGGCCCTATCAAACCTCGAATTTTTATGTTATTCCCAATACTTTCAACATANTCAAAAGGAATCAACGTTTCTGCCACTTCCCTACCATGAACTATTGTAATGGCATCTTGTAAGACGCCATTNCCACTAGATTTNAGTAGTTCTTTATTCTCATTCATAAGTACAAAACGTATCGATGGATAACCAATAATATATTCTTCGACCAAACGCACCACCGCACGTCTCTCAGACAAAGGTTTACCAATAAACTTTCTACGTGCAGGTAACATTNCAAAAAGATCATTTACTTCTACTGAAGTCCCTATTGCTGCCGCATAAGGTAGAATTTCGCCATGCTTACCGGAACGAAATTCCAAAAATGAAGCATTACTATCTGAAGNNGTTCTTGTAATTACATCAACATCACCAGCAGCAATAATCGAGGCTAAAGCTTCACCACGGAATCCTANTGTACGGACTGAATAGAGGTCATCAATAGTTTTTAATTTCGATGTAGCATGTCTGACAAAAGCGTTGCTTATTTGATCANAAGGTATTCCATGTCCGTTGTCGCGCACACGAATTCGTGAAATCCCACCTTCTTCGATAAGAATATCAATTCGAGTGGCATCAGCATCAATTGAATTTTCAATCAACTCTTTTACTACGCTTGCAGGTCTTTCAATGACTTCACCAGCAGCAATTCGTGCAGCAATATCTTCAGGAAGTATCTCAATTCGAGCAATTGTATTTTCTATCATATATTCCTACNGACTCAATCATGCTGTGATGATTTTAATGAGCGATTCGACATTAATTGCAATNCATAAAGTTCTTGAAGTGCTTCTATCGGAGAAAGATGGTCTAAATCTAGTTCTGCAATTTTTTTGGCTAAGTTAAATATCTCTGATTCATGATCTGATTCATCAACTGGAGAATTAATCACTTCCAAAGCTTGAAATTGTGAATCATTACTCGCTTCAAAAGTTTTTACTAATTCAGCNGCTCTAAGTACTACAGTGGATGGAAGTCCTGCTAANTTCGCGACATGAATGCCATANGATCGATCTGAAGAACCTTCAATGATTTGATGTAAGAAAACATACCCGTCAGNAGTTTCTTTCACCGAAACAGAACAATTCTTAATGCGATCAAGAGTAGAAACAATTTCAGTTAGCTCTCGATAATGAGTCGCAAATAAAGTCAGTGGGGTGCCTAATAAAGAATTATGCAAATGCTCTATAGTTGCTTGAGCAATAGCTAAACCATCATATGTAGAAGTGCCTCTACCAACCTCATCCAACAGAACTAATGAATTTTCCGTAGCTTTGTTCAAAATAACAGCTGTCTCAAGCATTTCGACCATGAAAGTAGATTGCCCAGCTGACAAATTGTCCTGTGCACCAACACGTGAAAAAATTCTATCCCTTAACGGAATAGTAGCTTTTTTTGCAGGGACAAAACTACCACATTGAGCTAAAAGAAAAATCAAGGCAACTTGCCGTAGATANGTTGATTTACCACCCATATTTGGTCCGGTAAGTAAAACAATATCAGCATCTAAACCTAATGAAATATCATTCGGTATAAAGTANCCCAGTTCTAATGATTGNTCTAGNACAGGATGTCGACCTTCAATTATTTCGAGCGAACCAGCTTCCGTATAAAGTGGCCGCACATACTCATAATCAACNGCTNTCTGAGCTAATGAAGCAGTAACATCNAGAACTGCTATTGTTTTAGANGCAGCTAACANCAATTCACTAGCTGATGTGACTATAGANCCAATTTTTTCTAAAACACCCTGCTCTACTGTTAATAAATTCTCAACACTACTCAATATCTCTTTCTCAAGAGAATCAAGAGGGGCATAACCAAAGCGTTGTGATGATGCTANAGTTTGTCGNGGTACATATTCTTCAGGAGCATCTTGTGATTGTGATTTAGATAGTTCCAAATAATAGCCATGCACTCTATGATATCCNATTTTAAGTGACTGCAAGCCAGTACGTTGTCGTTCAAGTAATTCGAGATCACTCAATTTTTCTCGCTCTGAACTGGCGATCAGCCTCAAACTATCGATTTCTTTACTATATCCTGCACGAATTGTTCCACCATCAGATAAATCAACTGGGGGATCATCATTAATACCTGACTGTAAAACAGACAGTATTTCAGTCACATTAGATAGATTATCTTGACTCATATCAGATAATCTTTGATTAGTAACCGATAACACTTCATCAATAGCAACAATTTTTTCTAACCCAGATCGCAATTTTACCAAATCTCTCGCACTATACGGACCACCACGAATTCGTGATATCAACCTTTCAACATCGGGTATATCAATAAGGTAATGTCGCAAAAGATCTCTTGTCTTGGTAGATTCTGTAAAAGTTTGTATTTGATTTAAACGTGTTTCAAGAGCTTCTGTATCGAGCAAAGGTCTTCCTAAACGTTGTATAAGAAGTCTTTTACCCATTGCAGTTAAAGTATTATCGATAGAATTAAGCAATGAGCCATTAGATCTATCAGATCCTGAGGAAGAAAAAATTTCCAAGTTTTTCTGAGTTTGAGCATCAATCACCATAAATTGAGAAGATCCAATAAACACTGGATANCGGAGATTTNCCATTGCGCTATCCCATGTTTCTTCTAGATAGCTAACCAAAGATCCAACAGCACCAAGAGCGGGAGCCATATGAATATCATTGAAATCCTGTTCAATGGAATCTTTAAATAGTTTTGTTAATTGCTGCTTAGCTTTTGAGATNACAAAAAATTCAGAAGGACGAACTGTTAAATAGATGTTCTTAAAGAGTTGATCTGATGGTAAAACAGTTTTCGGAGGGATAATTAATTCACTAGGNCTCAATCTAGAAAGNTCGTTAAGTAAACCTTCATCTGTGAGCATTTGCATTTCAATCTCTCCAGTTGTCACATCGCAGGCAGCGAACCCCCACAATGTCGTTTGTGAAGAGCTATCAGTAACTGAGATAATTGAGCATAGCCANTTATGAACACCTTTAGTAAATAAACTGTCACTATCGACAGTGCCTGGAGTGACAACTCTAACAATACGTCGCTCAACCAAACCTTTCCCAGGTTCACTTACTTGTTCAGCAATAGCTACCTTATATCCTGCATTAAGCAATCGATCTAAATATCGATCTAATTGNTGATATGGAATACCAGCCAAAGGAATACGACCTTCTGATTTACCCATAGGTCGTGATGTAAGAGCTAGACCAAGCTCTGCTGAAATTACCTTGGCATCATCATCAAATGTTTCATAAAAATCACCCATCCGGAAAAATAATATAGCGTCTGGGTTTTTATTCTTAAGATTTANATATTGACGACGCGCAGGAGTAAGGTCATCAGACACGGANGGAGGTTTTATTTCCTGTGTTTGTGTAGATTCAGAAATAGAATTAACTGTTGTTAAATTTTTCGCCAAAAAACTCACCTACAGGGGAGAAGAATTGGGGGGTAGACAAACAGTGTACGATGATACAGGATAACTCCTCAAGAATTAATTTTCTCAATCGTTGCACACTACCGCACAATTGGGAAAATGTTTATTCAGGCTTTGCCGGGATGGCGGAATAGGCAGACGCAGCAGACTTAAAATCTGCCGAGATATAATCTCGTGAGGGTTCGAGTCCCTCTCCCGGCACCAAATAAAATTAATTCCATTTTTCTCGTAGTTNTCTACTATGCGAGTAACTGCAGAACCAGTACACTACCGCCATTACNAGATCATTTTGAAAGTATGTTTATGGTTCAACAACCTGACTTAACGCCTAAAGAAGAAATTCAAATAAATGATCTTAGTTGGATGGATAAAACCTTNGGCTGGGGAACTCGTGCACGNCCTGAATTAAATGGAGGCGGACTAACTATTGATGCCATTAATGTTGGTGTATATGCAGATATTCCAGATCGCATTCATTACAGAAATCGTCGACCACGAGGTGCATGGCCAGTTGATGTAGGAAATATTGGAGGTTACTACCTTCAAGATAAATATGAACAATGGGCCGATGTAGCCGGTTTACTGTATGAAGAAACAATTAGTAGACGTTGGTCAACAGCCACTGAAATNCCTTGGGCATCCATAACCGAAACCCCTAAAGACCTAGAATTAGCTATATGCCAAGTCGCTACAGAATTATGTCAACAAGCATCTGTAGAATCTGAAGTTATCTCTGGATGGTTACAAAATCTAAGTCCTGGNTATCATGAAGTTAAGATCTATCTTTCTACTGCCATTTTTGATTCAGCACGAATGTTTGATGGTTACAGAAAACGTGCAATGGTGAATGGTGGAGGNATGCTTCTNGAAAGTCCAGGGAAGTTAAACCGTCTCATCTACGAGTCTTATGCAGGTTGGTCAGAGACAGTGCTAGCNCAATATATCATGCGAGGATCTTTTCAAAAAAACATTCTAAGNTANTTGTCAGTCTATGGNCCAACAGAGGCTGACAGAATACTTGCCTGGAGAATATTATCAGATCGCACGCGTTCAATAGCATATGCAATAGACCATNTTAGATTTGCNATTAGTCAAGTTCCAGCACTTCGAGATACTCTCGGAGAATGGCTAACACGAGTTGAACTAGTACAACTCGATGAAGCAAGAGATCATGTCCTTTGGGAAGCTTTAGCAGTCATCTTTGGTGGAGGAGTACGTAATATTGACACAGGAATGTCTATAGTAAACGAATTAAAAAGAGACTGGATTAGAGATTACCTACAATATTTAAAAACTGCAGGTATNGACAGANCCAACAAAATACCTGAGCCAATGCAAAAATTAATTTCAGAAAATATTGGAACTTCAGGATAATATATGCCCTTATTTGCTTATCGNTGTGAAAGTTGCAATGAACAATTTGAAAAATTAGTTCGAGGATCACAATCTCCCGAACCAGAAAAATGNATTGCATGCTCAAGCTCTGATATCCGTAAAATTCCTACAACTTTCTCACTTTCAAGAAATGAAATAGATGCGTTACGATCTTTAGACCCTATGTATAAGCGCATGGTAGAAGACAGAATGGCACAAACACCTGAAGCTGAACCAATGAGGCATCTTGCGAAGATGACTCCGTTTGATGTTGCTGAAGATCCTGGAAAACCAATAGATTTCTAATTTTTAGGAGGACGTANATGGTAAGTAATATACAAAATTTTCCTTCCGTAGAATGGTTTCAAAAACTAGCAGCCATAACTGTGGAAGATGAAAATTATCGACGTTATGGGCGTTTGAATGCCTTAATAGCATTCAAGTATGGTGAGATTAATATTAGTTGTAATTTTGATGTTTTAGATATCAATGATATTCATCAAATTAATAATGACGAACTTCGAGATGTAGATGTTGTAGTAGAAATGCCGACTAATATTTGGGATGAAATGTTAAAAAATATTTCTGAAAATGGACATGCAACAGGTGAATGGACACTTAATACTTTGGACNTGAGATTGGAAGAGGAAATCCATAAAAACCTAATGGAAGATGGTTTCAANGCCGACNTGTTTTTCCGTTACAATCCTAGCCTCCAAGTATTTATTGATAACGCATCAAAGCTCGTCTAAGTTTGCCAAAACAAATAGCAAAAGATATTCAGATGCTCGNTGGAATCAAAGTTGTAGAAATCGCAAATGACATTTCAGGGGCATTTGCCGGAAAATTATTCGCTACATATGGTGCAAATGTAATATTGGTCGAAACAACTTTTGGTGACAAAATTCGAAATACTTCTAACGAGAAAACAGAAAACCTGAATGCAGAAATACTTGGCGCATACTTACACAGCGGTAAAAAATCTATTTCGATCGATCTTGAATTAAATACAGATCGGGAATTACTGGAACAAATAATTTTGGATTCCGATGTGCTAATTGAATCATATGCACCAGGAGAATTATCATCGTATGGAATCGATCTCTCAGATCTAATAAATAAAAAAACACAAATAGTTATTTGTTCGATTACTCCNTATGGGCAATATGGTAGACATGCACTCTGGAGTGCAACATCCTTGACTGCTGCCGCTTCTGGTGGAGAAATGAGTTTATGTGGAGAGCCTGACTTGGAACCACTTAAACCTGTAGGGCATCAAGCATATTATCAAGGTGGTTTNCATGCTTTTGCAGCTATCTCAATGGCATTAGTTGCAGTAAAAAGAAGTGGATTTGGTGATTACATTGATCTCTCACTCCAAGAAATTCAAAATGCCACATTAGAAGGTGCAGGACCAGCAGCATTAGTTAGGGACAGTGACGCCACTCGTGCAGGAAACACACCTCGCGCTACATGGGGAATACATCCAACTGCAGATGGCTTCATAGGNCTAGCTGGAATGCCTCGACAAAGTTTTTCTATTTATGAATGTATTGGCAGACCAGAATTAAAAGAAGATCCTTTCTTTGAAAATGCTTGGGAACCAGATGCAAATGATGTGCTATTTGGAATTATAAGAGAATGGACAAGTAAGCNTAGCTCAAATGAGATTTTTGATACAGCAAGCAAATATCGAACGCCTTTTACAAAAATTATGTCTCCTCATGAGTTAATTCATTCAAATAATCTAAAAGAAATTAATTTCTGGCAGGAGGTAGACCATCCAATATTAGGTAAACATCTTTTACCAGCTGGTCCAATAATTTTTGATGGAGATAGAGGTGTTCAAAAACGTGCACCTTTGGTCAATGAAGATTCCAATATTATTCGCAATGCATTTTCTTCGATAAATGAACATATCGAAAATGATAGGAATAGCAATTCGGATTCCTTAGCTATGCCACTAGATGGATTNAGAGTAATTGATGTAACTCAAATTTGGGCAGGCCCTTATGCTTGCCGTTATCTAGGAGATATGGGNGCAGATGTAATAAAAATAGAAGGCCCGNATTTTCCTGATTCAGTACGTGGCGTAGGNGGTACTCTCAGTGACGATCAAATTAATAAAAGTGCTTACTTCAATGAATATAATCGTAATAAAAAGAGTCTAGTTATTGATTTAAAATCAGAAGTAGGAAAAAAAGCTGTTTTAAAACTTCTTTCATCTGCAGATGTATTTGTAGAAAATTGGAGCTCAGGAGTTGCTACGAGACTTGGATTAGATTACGAAAAAGTAAAAAAAATCAATCCTTCTTTGATATATGTTTCGATGCCCGGTTTTGGACATGANGGATCAGATTCAAATCGTGTAGGCTACGGTCCAGGTATTGAACAAATGGGTGGATTAGTTTGGTTACAAGGATATGAATCCCAAGAGCCCCATAAAAGCGGCATTTCGTACGGAGACCCTATCGCTGGAACAACTGCAGCAGCAGCTATTGCAATTGCACTTCATCGAAAAGAATTGCTGAATCAAGGTTGTCACATCGTTATACCGCAAAGGGATGGAATTATAGGCTTAATAGGTGAATATATTGTTGCAGAATCAATTGGGAACCCTCTGCCATATCGTGAAGGAAATAGTAACTATCAAAATGTACCCTCAGGAGTCTATCAAACGAAAGATAGTGTCCCGCGTTATCAGACTGATCCAGACGGCACTATCTTAAACGAAATTGTAGATAATTATATAGCCTTCGAAATTAATGATGACACAAAATGGGTTTCGTTTTGTTCTTTGGTTGAAGACAAAAATCTTCTAAAACCAGAATTTACATCAAAAGCAGCACGTGTAAATAATAAAGAAAAAATTGAAAAAATAATNAAACCTTGGATAAGGGAAAAATATGCTGAAGAACTTGCAGAAAAATTACAATCANTAGGAATCTCCGCTGCGCCAGTCTTATCACCACTGCAGCTAAAATATGACGAACACTTAAAAGATCGCTTAGCTTTCATGACGTATAAACACTTTGAGACTGGAGAACAAATAACTACAAGACCAGTATGGCGATACAAAAGAAGACCTGTTCAAAACATTGAGCCTGCNCCACGCTTTGGAGAACATACAGNAGAAATACTANAGCAACTAGNCGGATNAACNAAAAAAGACATCAATAAATGGTCTGCAGCAGGCATAATCAAAACGCTCAAATGAATAATTACTCTTCTTTTTGCGAATTAGCCTTTTTATGCAACTCATAGTTTTCAACCGCACGTTGTACCATTGGCCTTCGACGCATGTCTGGTTTCTGCAATGCAAAATCAGGATCTTTCTCAGCTTGNCTACTTAATAAATGAAGTAAGTGAGCNTCATTAATATGCTCTGTGAATCCTTGNTTATCCTGNGCACGATTTACTGCTAGTTTAATAAGNCGAAGCTGGAATTCATCATTTTCCGCAACACGATGCGCNTAAGCCATAGCCTCTTTCTCTAAGGTTTCCTGCGGGTAAACCCTGTTGACNAAACCAAGTTCATGAGCTTCTTTTCCATCAATAAATCGACTTTCAAAGAAAATTTCCTTTACCTTTCGGGGGTGGATATCCCATGGAGGTGAAAAATATTGAAAGTTAGTCCCTAAGAACATTGCATCATCAGCTGCAAAAATTAGATCCATCGCAGAGGCAATCATCCACCCGCCAAATATGCAGTATCCCTGCACTATAGCCATAGTTGGTTTGGGAATATTTCTCCAACGCAATGTGTTCGTGACATTTTGAGCTGTAGATCTTTTATATATACCGCGCATCCCTTCTTCATAGGGACGGCTTTCTTGATCTGCAANGTTTTCAGGAGTACCTAAATCATGACCTGCTGAAAAAGAATGTCCTTCCCCTGAAAGAACTATCATTCGGATTTTTCTATTATCGACAGCTAAATCAAAAGCTTCATCCATTTCTTCAAGAAGTTTTCTACTCTGAGCATTGCGATAATTAGGACGATCAAGAATTATACGAGCAACGTGATCTTCCTCGACATATCGAATTTGTTCAAAATCTTTCATTTTGGTGGTCCTTCCCCTGAAATATTTTCTGCNACTAACTTTTCATATTCATCACGATCCATTCCTAAAAGCTCTGAAAAAATCTCGAACGAGTGCTGACCTTGTAAAGGAGATGGACGTACAACTGATATTTTGTCTTGTGAAAAATGAAAGGGAGCTCCAATTTGAGGCTTTTTTCCTACCTCTGGATGATCTAATTCTACAATGACACCACGTGAACGTAGAACTCGATCATTTAATACTTCCTTCGCATTTAATACAGGTGCTGCAATCACTTCTTTTGAACTCAAAAGGTCCGAAAGTACATCTCGATCTTGCTCTCGAGTCCAGAAAGAAATTTCTTGATTAAGTTCTTCTTCGTTTTCCTTGCGCAAAACATTACTGGTAAATTTCGAATTNNTCACCCATGGCATACCTGAAATCTCGCACAGCGTCATCCATTGCACATCAGTTTCCGCAGCAATAGCAANCCATTTTTTATCTCCTTCGATACCATCAGCACAAGGAAAAATTCCGTGCGGTGCATAAATTTTATGACGATTCCCTATGGCATTAGGAACTTGTTTTGTATAGGTATACTCTAATGCAGCTTCACCAATATTAGCCAAATTAGCTTCCTGCATAGATAAATCAACAAACTGGCCCTTACCAGTGCGGTTACGGTAGTGCAATGCCGTCAAAAGCCCAGAAAATCCATAAAGACCTGCTACTGCATCTGGATACATGACACCGGAATTAATAGGCACACCATCCCCATAACCTAATAGAGCAGACATNCCGGAAGTNGGCTCTATTGTTCCTCCAATCCCAGGAACATTACACCATGGACCATCATGGCCATATGCGGAAAGGCTAGCCAAAATAATATCAGGTTTAATTTCACATAATTCTTCATATGAAAAACCTAAGTTACCCATTACACGAGGAGAAAAATTTTCAGCAACAAAATCTGCGTGCTTAATTAAAGATTTAAAAATATCNACNCCTTCATTACGTGATAAATCTAATGTAAAAGATCTTTTCCCAAGATTAACTGCATTAAAATTTGAATTAATATTCCAAACNTGTTTTGCAGTGGATATTTTATTCATAGCNTCTGACATCGGAGCCGTGTATGTTCCTCTCCAAGAATCNGGACGTTTGCGAACNTCNAATTGCACNATATCTGCTCCAGCCATCGCAAAAAGNTCTGTACAGTAGCTGCCAGCCCATGCTTGAGTTAGAACAACTCCACGAATTCCTTTTAGAGGACCTGACATTAGATTTCTCCATCGTGTGATTGAACAGCAGTCGAAGAATGAAGAATCATATACGTTAATTCTTCATTGTGTTGCCCAATATCAGGTGCCNTATGCGCAAGTGNCCACGGNGTTTCAGATAACTTAAATGGTGCTCCAGGTCGTAATNCCTTTAATGGATCNTCTTGTAAAANNTTCCAAAATCCCCGTTCTTGAAGATGAATATTCTCTATAAGTTCGTCCATCTTCAACACTGGTCCTGCTACTACTCTCCGCAGAGCAAGTTCTTCAAATAATGCTTCGCGCGTCCACTCACTCATTGCATCCTGAACTCTGCCCATCCACAAATCTTTATGTGCCATCCGATACCATGTTTCATGCAAATCAAGATTTTCAGCTAAATCTTCCAAACCCAATACCATCATCGCATCTCTAAAAAAATGTGCTCTACTTAGGGTAAGAGCAAAATGGCCATCTTGAACTGGAACAGGGCCTGCGAGAAGATTTGTCTCATGCATGCTTTTTTGTTTAGTTATGTTTTCACTATATTCTGAGGAGAGCGCAGGTGGAGCAAAATTCGAAACCATAACCTCAAATTCAGAAATATCAATATACTGACCACTTCCAGACTCTTGTCTCGCACTAAATATTGCAGCGAGAGTAGCTCCATATGCAAGGACACCCGAGCAATATGCTGATTGATTACTACTTGTAGAAAGAGGGCCTCTCTCTTGAAATCCATTAATAGATGCCCATCCCGAACGTGCTGCAATCGCTAAACTATTAGCAGGAGCAAAACTATATTCGTTTCCATGACCATAAGGAGTTACTGAAAGTACTACTAAATCAGAAAAAGAATTATGCAGATCATTAAAACCCAATCCATATTTTTCTAATTGACTTGGTACAGAACTTTCAACAATGACATCGCATTTAGCAATCAAATCTAAAAAAAGTTTCCTGCCATCAGTACTTTCAATGTTCAATTGCAGGGATTTTTTATTCGACAAAAGGTGGTCTGTAAGCAGACTAGAGCCTTCAGAATTATTAGGTGCTAAATGTCTAAGAGGGTTTCCTTCTGGAGGTTCTATCACTATCACTTTTGCTCCAAAATCAGCAAATAGCCTAGTGCACCAAGCGGCGGCAATAGAAGTTGATAAATCAAGGATAACTAGATCGTCGAGAGCTTTGACTGATTGGTTCATACTCATCCCATTCATATTGTTCAATTAGTAAACCACACTTAAAATATTTCTGAAATCATACATTAATAAAACGTTGTAAAAGAATCACTATTAATAAGTAAAATAGTTTTTTTTGCTGGTAATTAGTGAGAGAGTGTAAATATGCAATACGAAGCTGTCATAGGACTAGAAGTACACTGTCAATTAAAAACTAAGTCAAAGATGTTTTCTGATTGTCCACGTGACTACTTTGATGAACCACCTAATACTTTAATTGATCCCGTTACTTTAGGATTGCCTGGCACTTTACCAGTAATTAACAGTGAGGCGGTGGCACTTACCATACGCACAGGATTAGCTTTAGGATGCACAATCCCTGAAAACGCAAAATTCGATCGCAAAAACTATCCTTACCCTGATCTGCCTAAAGGCTATCAGATAACTCAATATGACATGCCTTTTTGTATCAATGGGCAACTTGAAGTTGATACATCCGATGGAACAAAATCTGTCCGTATTGAACGTATCCANCTTGAAGAAGATACAGGACGACTAATACACCGCAATGATGGAATTGAAGATTATTCACTAATCGACTTCAACAGAGCTGGAGTTCCTTTAATGGAATTAGTGACTCATCCTGATATACGTTCTGCAGAGGCTGCAGCTAATTTTCTAAGATCACTACGGCAAATTTTTCGCTATATCAATGTGTCCGATGCCGATCTGGAAAAAGGATCTTTTCGATGTGATGCTAATGTATCTCTAAGACCAGAAGGAGAAACCAAACTTGGTAATAAAGTAGAAGTTAAAAATATGAATTCTTTCCGTTCTGTGCAAAAAGCAATTGAATTCGAAATTAAAAGGCAATCGAAACTTCTTGACGCAGGAGAACGTATTATCCAAGAAACACGAGGATATGTAGACGCCCTTGGTGAAACTGTATCGCAGAGATCAAAAGAAGAGGCCAACGATTATCGCTATTTTCCTGAACCAGATTTGCCTCCATTAAAAATCTCACGCCACCAAGTTGAACAAATCAAATCACATCTNCCTGAACTACCTAAAGAAAAACAACAACGTTTTGAATCAGATTTCGCAATCCCACCACTTCAATCAAAAGTACTCACAGAAACAAAACAGCGTGCAGCCGATTTTGAAGAAGCTGTTGAACTTGTCAAAGAAAAACGCTTAGCAAAACTAGTGGCGAACTGGTTCATCGGAGATGTAGCCGGGAAAATTAATACAATAGGACGAGCAGATGCTGAACTAATTGATACAGGAATTACACCTGCACATATAGCATCTCTGGTTTTATTNGTAGACAGCAAAAAAATCACTGCAAGTACAGCAAAAGACGTGTTGGAATTTGCATTCGAAACTGGAGCAACTCCAGAGCAAATCATTAATGAAAAGGGGTTAGGACAAGTCACTGAAGGAGATGCTATCCAAGTCGTAATTGATAATATTATTGATGCAAATCCCAAAGCCGTCAGTGACTACAAACAAGGAAAAGATAGTGCTGTCAAATTTTTGGTTGGTCAGGTAATGCGTGAAACAAAAGGACGTGCAGACCCTAATACAACAAATAACCTGATATTAACTACACTAGATAAACTAAACTAATTATCTAATTTCTTGACTTCAGTAACACAACGAGAGTAAATCGATCATGAAGTATGTTGCTAGGAAGGTACATTGGACCGTCCAAGTCTAACTAAATGGTTGTATATTGGTCTCAGTATTAAACGCTGGTTGATANTACTTTTAATTAGTGTTGTGATAATGGGGTTAGGTCTTTCTTACCTTTTGCGCGCCTTCTATTTGACTTATACATTCCCTGACTGGACTTACTATGCAACACTACAATTCACACCAAGAGTATTACGTGGATTCCTATTTATCGGAATAGCTTCAGTTATTGCGCTGTTTGCTGGATGGAAATTAAATCAATCTTTAGCCCGTACATTAATTGGATCAGATACAAAACAAGATATCGTTGATTTAGTTTACCAACGTAGAACATTAGATCGTGGGCCAAAAATAGTAGCAATCGGTGGTGGTACTGGTTTATCCAACCTGTTAAGAGGGTTAAAACAATATACAGGTAATTTAACAGCAATCGTAACTGTAGCTGATGACGGAGGGTCAAGTGGAAGACTTCGAAGAGATCGTTTCATAATACCTCCAGGAGATATAAGAAATTGTATTGCTGCTATGGCCGAATCTGAACCTTTGGTAACTGAATTATTTCAACACAGATTCCCTGAAAGAAATGATGATGAAATGAGTGGGCATTCGTTCGGAAACTTATTTATAGCAGCTATGGCAGAAGTAACCGGATCGATGGAACTTGCAATAGCCGAAACATCAAGGGTNCTAAATGTAAGAGGAGAAATAATTCCAGCCTCACTCGAGGATATAACCTTAAGTGCTCGATTTAGCGATGGAACTATCATTGAAGGTGAATCTAAAATACCAAGTAAAGGCATCGCACCTTCTTCTGTATACATTAATCCAAAAGATGTCACAGCTAATCCGAAAGCTNTCAGTGCTATTGCCAAAGCAGATCTAGTATTGATTGGACCAGGTAGTCTTTTTACTTCGATATTACCTAATTTATTAGTTAACGATATTGGCAATGCATTATTGAATACAAAAGCTCATAAAATATATATCAGTAACGTAGCAACTCAACATGGTGAAACAAATAACTACAATGCATCAGATCATTACTGCACAATAAGGAAGCATCTTGGTAGTGAATATTTTACCAATGTCGTGTTAGCCAATAGCAATTTACCGGTTGATCATTTTCCTGCTGAATGGCAATCACAGCCAGTAATAGCTCCTGGAGATGCAGATTATGGCAATTCAAGATTAGTTTTGTTAGATATAGTCGACCATGAACGTCGTTACCGACACAATGGAGAATCATTAGCGAGTGCTGTAATGCGCTTGTACTATGAGAGGGATATCAGAACAAACGCGAACGTTGCGCTAGCGAATCAATAAATTACTTGTATATCGCTCATTTGAATTATACGATTTTTCTATGGAATTAAAACACTTACTTAGTTTTGCTCAAATACTTGTTTCGTGTCTGCTAATATTTTTAGTCTTAATTCAAGTTCGAGGAACAGGATTTGGAGCGGCTTTAGGTGGACAAGATCAAACTTTCAGAACCAAAAGAGGAATACAAAGATCTTTGCATCACTTAACGATCTTTGTCATTGTACTTTTCTTAGGAATTTCTGCTTGGACCGTTGCTGCTTCCTAAACACATAAACATTTGCTTGATATGATGCATTGGTGCGAATCGTATTTTTTGGATCACCAAACTTTGCTTTACCTTCATTATCGAGGTGCATAAATCTTGATAATGCAGAGGTTATTGCTATTGTTACTCAACCTGATCGACGCCAGGGAAGGAAGAGTCAACTTATACCTACACCTGTCAAGTCTATGGCAATAAACTATGGAATCACTAATATTTTTCAACCACACAAAATTACTAATGACATAATAGAAAAACTCAGTCAATTGAAACCTGATGTTGGAATAGTCGCTGCCTCTGGACATATCCTCCCCGAACAATTATTAGCAATTTTCCCTAATGATGTACTTAATCTGCATGGGTCACTTTTACCAAAACATAGAGGAGCATCAGCTGTAGCAAATGCAATAATTGCTGGTGATTCTGAAAGTGGAGCCACTATAATGAAAATTGTTAAAGAAGTTGATGCTGGACCTATACTTGGTCAAGTTCGAACACCAATTTTAATTACTGATACTACAAGTAGCCTCAGTGAAAGAATTGCAGATATTGGGGCAGACCTTCTAATAAAAATTCTACCCCAATGGATAAATGGAGAAATTAAACCTGAAAAACAAAATGTCCAATTAGCAACTCATACAAAAAAATTAAAAAAAACAGATGGGAAAATTAATTGGTATAATTCATCTAATAACATTGCACTAACNGTTAGAGCATTCAACCCTTGGCCTCTAGCTCATACAATGTATAAACAAAAATTATTCGTAATTCATCAAGCATGGTCAATTCCCGATTTTTATTCAGAGGAAAAACCTGGAACAATCATTGAAATCATAGAAAATGAAAACCAAAATTCATCGACATTTCTAAGAAAAACTATTGCGGTCGTTTGTGGTGAAGGTGCTTTAGGTTTGACTGAAATACAACGTTCAGGCAAAAAAGTTCAATCAATAAAAGATTACCTCAATGGAGATAGATCATTCATAGGATCAAATTTTGATTAACTTATCTAACAGCAACCTAATCGNGGACAAAAAGTATATTTTTGATTATAACTTTAATGAGTTAGAGGCNAAAATTTTAGAAAATGGTTATGAAAAATTTCGTGCAACTCAAATAATTCATTGGATAATCAATAAAAACATAACCGATTTTGATGAAATGCTTAATCTCCCCAAACAATTCAGAGCATTTTTATCATCAGAATTCAAAATAACATCATTAAGATTAAACAATGAACAAAGCACCGATGATAATGCAACAACAAAAATATTATTTGGATTAGAGGATGGCGCGGACATAGAAACAGTCCAAATGAAATATGATCTGGATTCTGNCACAAATAGATTATCCCACCGGACTACAATATGTATTTCAACACAAGCCGGATGTGCAATGCAATGCATCTTTTGTGCTACAGGATTACAGGGATTAAAACGCAACTTAAGTACCTCTGAAATACTTGAACAAGTACTCTATTTTTCAAAAATGAGGAAGATAACTAATGTTGTTTTTATGGGAATGGGTGAACCATTAGCAAATTATGAAAATACCATCAGAAGTATAAAATGGTTGATCGACGAAAATGGTTTTAACTTAAGACAACGTGGAATTACAATTTCAACAGTTGGATTAGTAGATAAAATCGAACGTCTCGCCCAAGAAAAACTACAGATTGGACTGACTATATCTTTACATGCTCCTAATAATGAATTAAGAAAAGTGTTGGTTCCCACCAATTTAAAAACGACCATAGATGAACTAATCGATGCTGGCAAAAAATATCAAGAAATTACGAGACGGAGAGTAACCTTTGCTTACGCATTAATGGAAGGTATCAATGATCACGAAGAACATGCCACTGAGCTAGCTTCAAAACTTGTCAATACAGCTACTCATGTTAATTTAGTACCTTACAATCCAATAAATACAGAAAAATTAAGACGACCTAGTATGAATAGAATTAATCGTTTTGCAAAAATACTTAATGAACAAGGCGTGAATACCACTATCCGTCATGAAAGAGGGACAGAGATCGCAGCTGCATGTGGTCAATTGAATACGAGTAATCTAACAAACGTGAAAAAATAACTCATTCTGCTTCTTCTTCAACTTCTGAATCATCCGAAGGAGTTACATCTTCTGTATCTTCACCTTCTTGTAATTCATCAGCTTCCTGTTCAACACGTGGTCGGGCGATTTGAGCTAATCCAACATCTGGAGAAGTAAGAATTGAAACTCCTTCAGGTGCTTGAATATCACCTACTGTTAGAGAAGATTCGAGTTCTTCCAATGACTCGACAGAAACTTGAATGGATTCTGGCATTTCTGTAGGAAGTGCTTCCACGTGTAGTAATTCTAATGACTGAACAAGAATACCGCCATATGTATGAACAGCAGAAGATTCACCTGTCAATTGGACAGGAATATCAGCTTGGATTTTCCGAGTAAGATCAACTTGAAAAAAGTCAATATGTTGTAAGGAGCCATTAACAGGATCACGAGTAAAATCTCGAATAACGACAGAGCGAGCTTGAGTTTCTCCTTCAATTTGAATTTGAATCAGTACATTACGCCCATGTGAGTTCAGCATCCCTCTTGCTTCTGACCATTCAATTTGCACAGGAACAGAATCTATTCCACGCCCATATATGTTCGCAGGAATAATTCCATCATTGCGCAAAATGTTTACCTTTTTACCTATCACTTCTCGTGCATTTGCTGCATAAGTATCTGGCATTGAATGCTCCTGTTAGGAAATATATTTCAGTTGAAAATCAAAAATGCAAACGACGTACAAGGATACACCAAGAAATCTTATACGGATATTCACCATAATTTAATTTTAATCAGTTAAGATGTAATTTAAAGAAATTAGAGTTTTTCTTTTTAACTATAGTCTTTCTAATAGATATTACGACGAAAACCTCTTTTTCAATTATAATACTTTCAACATATGATAGACCAACGATGGTGAAATACATGTCGGACAACCTAGAAAAAGAAATTGAGGACTTGCTTAAGAAAATTGATGATTTNCCCAGCTCTGAAAGTGCTTCAAAAAAACGTCTTAAAATGTACTTAAGATATATGGGAAGCGCGATATCAATAAAGCAGCAACTGATAGCAAAATATTTGGGCAAAATTTCACTACCACAGCTAATGCTTGGATCATTTTTGATGATTTTTGCTTCTTACTTTATTCTAGGTCGAATAAGTCCATTATTAATGCGATGGGTCTTATTTTCAGGAATTATAGTATTCTTAACTAGTTTTACCTTGATGTTCTTTGGCAACAACAAGGTATCCTCAAAAAATGAACAAATTTGGCGAGGTAAAAAAGTTAATTCTCCCCCAAAATATGAAAATTTTATACTCCGTATCTCTAAATGGATACAGAGGCGAAAATAACGAAGAATCTGAGAAAATAATGAATAAAAAAATTAAATATTCCATCACTATGTTCAGTTTTGCTTTACTAACACTAGTTCTTAGTTGTGGAGGAGATGACACTGACAAGGAAAAAACGGAAATTATTCCCACTGTTTCTGGTAATCAATCTACTGGCGGACTCAATTCCCAGAATTCAGCCTCTGCAACTCCTTTTCCAGTAGTGCCGACCGCAGTTGTTCTAGAACGGATAGGGGCAACGCCTGAGCCAACCAAAACTGCAGAAAAAGAATTGGAGAAATATATAGTAGTAGCAGGTGATTCTTTATCAGTTATTGCACAAAAATATGGTACTACAGTTGAATCTATTCAATTGCTTAATGATTTAAACAACACGAATATTTTTGTTGATCAAGAGCTTCTTATCCCTCCTGCAGATAGTGTGGATCCATTGCCTAGCCCGACTGCAACTCCTGATTCATCAGGAAATGTTGAGAAATACATAGTAGAAGATGGAGATACCGGATATGCAATTGCGCTAAAATTTGACATTACAATGGAAGCTCTTGCTTCAGCCAATGGGATTACAGTAGATGAACTAGGAAATCTACAAATTGGTCAAGAATTGCTGATCCCAAGTCAATAACAAGGTAATCTCCTATATCAATAGTGTCAGCTTTTTNATTTTGATGACACATGTGAAATTACAGTTACTCATATGAACTAGAGGAACGGAAGAAAAATGTCAATTCAAGAACGACTCGACTATTTACATCAATTAAAAGAACGTGCCGCACTTGGTGGTGGAGTAGATAGAGTTGAAGCACAACACACAAGAGGAAAATTAACAGCNCGTGAAAGGATTAATTTATTACTAGATCCTAATTCATTTGAAGAACTGGATGCACTTGGTGCAGATATGAGTGACAGCTTATCTAGTGAACAATTATACGGAGATGCTGTCGTTACAGGATGGGGTCGTATAGATGGAAGATCAGTCTGTGTTTTTGCGCAAGATTTTACTGTTTTTGGAGGCTCATTGGGTGAAGTAGTGAGCGAAAAAATTGCAAAAGCTATGGATTTAGCGACAAAAACTGGTGTCCCTATGATCGGACTCAATGATTCAGGAGGGGCACGAATTCAAGAGGGCGTAGGTTCATTAGCAGGATATGGAGAAATTTTTTATAGAAACGTTCAAGCATCTGGGGTCATACCTCAACTAAGTGTGATCATGGGACCATGTGCTGGGGGAGCAGTATATTCACCAGCACTTACCGACTTTATTTTTATGGTAGACGGAACTTCACAAATGTTCCTGACTGGACCAGATGTAATAGCAAGTGTTACTGGAGAAGAAACAACCCTCGAAGAATTAGGTGGGGCAAATTCACATGCAAGTAAATCAGGTGTTTCGCATTTTACTGCAGAAGATGAACAATCGTGTTTAGATGATGTTCGGCGATTACTTTCCTTTTTGCCTAGCAATAACATAGATGATCCTCCTGATTTAGATACCGGAGATTCTGGCGAACGAATTTTGTCAGACATTCTGGATGTACTTCCAGAGGACTCTCAAAACCCCTATGACGTCCGTGATGTTATTGAAAGATTAGTTGACAATGGTGACTTCATGGAAGTACATGAACTTTTTGCACAAAACATCGTAGTAGGAATGGCACGAATTGAAGGGCGTACGGTTGGAATTGTAGCAAATCAACCTCTATATCTGGCGGGAGTTTTGGATATAGATTCTTCAAGAAAAGCTGCACGTTTTGTTCGTTTTTGTGACGCTTTTAATATCCCTATTGTCACCNTAGTTGATGTTCCTGGATTCTTACCAGGCGTATCCCAAGAGTATGGAGGTATCATTAGTCATGGAGCAAAATTAGTGTTTGCATATGCAGAAGCAACTGTGCCTAAAGTAACGATAATTCTCCGCAAGGCTTTTGGTGGTGCATATGATGCTATGGGTTCCAAACATCTAGGAGCTGATGTGAATTATGCATGGGCAGGTGCTGCCGTTGCAGTAATGGCAGGCACGCAAGCAGTAAATATTATTAATAGACGTGAATTACAAGCTGCTGATGACATAGATAAAACACGAAGTAAACTAATTGCAGAATATGAAGAAGAATTAGAACATCCTTATATTGCAGCAGCAAAAGGCTATATCGATGATGTTATCGATCCAAGAGANACTCGAATAAAAGTAGCAAAAGCATTGTCAATGTTAAAAACTAAATCAGAAAATCTCCCACCAAAAAGACATGGAATAATACCTCTTTAGCGATGTTTTACGAGTATACTTACTTGGCCGAAAATTTTTAGCTTTGAAAGAATGTTCATTTTTATTTCTAACTTGTGAAAGGTAAATAATGTCAAAAATTAATGTAGCAAACCCAGTCGTAGAACTAGATGGNGATGAAATGACTAGGATAATTTGGGGGTTCATTCGCGAGAAACTAATCCTTCCTTATCTAGATATTGAACTCGAATATTATGATCTGGGCATCGAATCTAGAGATAAAACAGATGATCAAATCACTATTGATTCAGCACATGCAATTCAGAAACATGGTGTTGGAGTTAAATGCGCCACGATCACACCAGATGAGGCTCGTGTTGAAGAATTCGATCTTAAATCAATGTGGAGATCTCCAAATGGGACCATCCGAAATATTTTAGGAGGGACTGTATTCAGAGAACCTATAATTTGCAAAAATATCCCGAAGATAGTACCCAATTGGGAACATCCAATTATTATTGGACGCCATGCACACGGAGATCAATATCGAGCTTCAGATTTCTTAATACCTGGAGCAGGGAAACTTACTATGAGATTTGAACCATCGGACGATAGTGAGATCATTGAATATGAAGTTATGCAATTTGATGACAGTGGCATAGCCATGGGGATGTATAATCTTGATGATTCTATCCGTGGATTTGCACGTTCCTCATTTAACTATGGACTNCAAACAGGATATCCAGTTTATTTATCAACAAAAAACACCATCCTCAAGGCATACGACGGAAGATTTATGGATATATTTCAGGAAATTTATGAAACTGAATTCCAAAAGCAATTTGAAGAAATGGAACTTTGGTACGAACATCGCCTGATAGATGACATGGTCGCGCAAGCCCTTAAGGGCAATGGTGGTATTGTTTGGGCGTGCAAAAATTATGATGGAGATGTTCAATCTGACATTGTTGCGCAAGGTTTTGGCTCTCTAGGNATGATGAGTTCAGTATTGATGACTCCTGATGGNAAAACAGTTGAAGCCGAAGCTGCACATGGAACCGTCACTAGGCACTATCGACAACATCAAGAAGGATTAGAAACTTCTACAAATCCAATTGCGTCAATTTTTGCATGGACAAGAGGATTGGCACATCGTGCCACATTAGATGAAAATGTTGAACTGGAAACTTTTGCAAATACTTTAGANCAAGTTTGTATTGAAACTGTTGAAAATGGAAATATGACCAANGATTTAGCGTTGTTAGTAGGACCTGATCAAGGATGGCTCACNACAAATGANTTTTTGGCAAAACTTGATGAAGGTTTGCAGAACAAAATGTCTTAGCTTTGATTCCATTCATCGAGATTTTTTAAGAAAGGTCGTCATTATGCGAAAGAAAGTCACAATCGTAGGTGCTGGGAATACTGGTGCAACAATGGCACAAATACTAGCAACAAAAAATTATGCCGATATCGTTCTTATCGATATTGTCGAAGGTCTACCGCAAGGTAAAGCTTTAGATATTGCAGAATCTGCTCCTTGGGCTAATTTCAGTAGTACGGTCTTGGGTACAAACGATTGGGAAGACACAGCGAATTCTGATGCTGTTATTGTCACATCAGGTATTGCAAGAAAGCCTGGTATGACACGAGAAGACCTGCTTAGTACAAATGCGAGTATCGTAAAATCTGTGGTGAGTAGTGCTGTAGAACATTCTCCAAATACAACCCTAGTAATTTTTGCTAATCCAATGGATGTAATGTGCCATGTCGCCCTTGAAGCTAGTGGGTTTGAACGTAATCGTGTCGTTGGTCAAGGAGGTATGCTAGATAGTGCTCGATACAGGACATTTATTGCTATGGAAGCTAGTGCATCAGTCAAAGATGTTAGNGCCTGGGTTATGGGAGGCCACACCGAGGCTACGATGGTTCCAATAGTTTCAAATGCCTCTGTNGGTGGAGTCCCACTTGAACAACTGTTAGGNAATGAGAGAACACAACANGTCGTTGANCGAACTTCAAAAGGTGGTGCTGAAATAGTTGATTTACTCAAAACAGGTAGTGCTTTTGTAGCACCAGCGGCAGCAACTATTGAGATGGTTAATGCAATTTTACTCGATGAAAACCGTATCCTGACTTGTTGTGCTTTCCTAAGTGGAGAATATGGTATCGAAAACGCATATGTTGGAGTCCCTGTTCGTTTAGGACAAGGAGGAATTAAAGAAATCTATGAAATACCACTGTCAGATTCAGAGCAAAAAGAATTACTTATCGCAGGGGAAGCAGTGAAAGAGTTAGTAGCTTTGATCCCCCAATCATAATTTATAAAAAGAAAGTAAAAGTATGTCCGATCAATCATACCGCACTGAATCTGACAGCATGGGCGAGATTAATGTCCCATCAGATAAATATTGGGGAGCACAAACACAAAGATCCTTAATGAATTTTGAAATTGGAACTGAACGAATGCCACGATCATTAATTCGGGCCTTAGGCATAGTAAAGTATGCTTCTAGTTTAGCAAATGAAAATCTGGGTAAATTAGACGCGCATCTTGGAGAAACGATACGAAATGCATCAAAACAAGTAATCAATGGTGAATTCGATGAACATTTCCCTTTAGTAATCTGGCAGACTGGNTCAGGCACACAAACTAATATGAATGCAAATGAAGTTATTTCTAATCGATCTATAGAGGTNCTGGGTGGTGAATTAGGNTCAAAAGATCCTATCCATCCCAATGATCATGTCAATATGTCACAATCATCAAATGATACCTTCCCAACTGCCATGACTATCGCAACAGCCGAAATGATTACTCATCTCTTAATACCTGCGTTAGAAAACTTATTAAGCACCCTTGATAAAAAAACCTTGGAATTTGATTCGATCGTTAAAATAGGAAGAACACATTTCATGGATGCTGTTCCTCTTACACTGGGCCAAGAATTTTCTGGATATGCACAACAAATACGCAACGATATTGACCGCATAAAGCTAACTTTGCCACGTTTATATGAACTGGCTTTGGGTGGAACCGCAGTGGGAACAGGATTGAATTCCCATCCTGATTTTGCAGTCAATGCTGCAAAATCAGTTGCAGATTTCACAAAACTCCCTTTTGTAACAGCACCCAACAAGTTTGAATCACTAGCAACACATGACACACAAGTAGAATTATCAGGTCAGCTGAAAGTTATAGCAGTATCTTTAATGAAAATTGGTAATGATATTCGTATGTTAGGTTCTGGCCCACGAGCTGGTTTAGGAGAATTAATTCTACCGGAAAATGAACCGGGTTCTTCAATAATGCCTGGCAAAGTAAATCCTACACAAACTGAAGCACTCACAATGGTATGTACACAAGTATTTGGAAATGATGTAACTGTTGCGTTTGGGGGATCGAATGGACATTTTGAGCTAAATGTATTCAAACCTGTCATCGCATATAACAACATTCAGAGTATTCAATTATTATCAGATGCGATAAATTCATTTGTAAAGAATTGTTTAGTAGATATTAAGCCNAATGAATCAAAAATTAAAGAACTCATGGAATCTTCATTAATGCTAGTAACTGCATTAAATCCTCATATCGGTTATGACAATGCTGCGAAAATAGCCAAAAAAGCTCACCAAGAAAATAAGACACTTCTTCAAGCAGGATTAGAATTAGAGATACTAACTGAAGAACAGTTTCATGATTGGATCAAACCTGAAGAAATGACAAACCCATAATTACCCATGGAACTTAGTTTGCACGTTTAAACAGTTTTCGACCTATCGCACGTAATGGATCATAATAAACGTCAGCTCTTCTTTCTTTGAGTGGAATAATCCCATTATCAGTAATGTGTATACCCTCAGGACATACTTCAGTGCAGCATTTAGTAATATTACAATATTCCAATCCAAATCCATGTTGGACCGTAGCTTCATTAGGATTTGAATCCAATGGGTGCATTGAGATTTCAGCTAATCGAATAAAAAAACGTGGACCAGCAAAGGCATCCATATTTTCCGAATGCTCACGGATAACGTGGCACACATCTTGGCACATAAAGCATTCGATACATTTTCGAAATTCTTGGCCACGATCGACATCGATTTGAGCCATTCGATGGTTTCCATCAACATCTGCAGGTTGTAACTTCACTTCAGGCATAGTTTTAGCTTTTTCATAATTCCAGCTCACATCAGTAACCAAATCACGTATAANAGGAAATGTTTTTAAAGGTGCGACTGAAATCGTTTCATCTTCAGGATATATTTCCATACGCTGCATACATTGAAGAACAGGTTTTCCATTGATTTCTGCACTACATGAACCACATTTACCAGCTTTGCAATTCCAACGAACAGCAAGGTCTGTAGCTTGAGTGGCTTGCAATTTATGTATGACGTCAAGAATGACCATACCTTCTTCGTATTCGACCTCATAATCTTGGTANTGACCATCTTCATCACCACGCCATACTTGTAATTTTGCTTTTGGCATGACTAGTTCTCCTCAAATAACATTTGTAAATCATCAGGCATCACAGGGAGTTCATCTTTGGACACTTCAATCTCGGAATTATCTAACTTAATCACAACATTAACTTTCGCGAATTCTGTGGATGTTTCAGGAAAATCATCACGAGTATGACCACCACGACTCTCTTTACGTTCCAAGGCAGCCAGTGTCACTGCCTCAGCTACGGTCAGCATATGTTCTAAATCTAAAGCCATATGCCACCCAGGGTTATATTGCATATTTCCTTCAATACCAACCGAATTATATCTATCGCGAAGAGACTGGATATCTTCTAAAGCAGTTTTCATCTCAACTTCTGTACGTATAATTCCAACATTTTTCTGCATAGTTTCTTGAAGTTCTCTATGTATCGAATAAGGATTTTCGGAACCTTCATCAGAAAATGGCTTATGCATTTCAGCTATTCGTGCATCAATTTCTGATTTATCTATACTTGGTAATTCTTCAACTGCTTGAGCATACTCCGAGGAACCAATTCCGGCTCGCCTTCCAAACACTACCAAATCTGATAGAGAGTTCCCGCCTAATCTATTAGATCCATGCATTCCGCCAGCGACCTCTCCAGCAGCAAAAAGACCTGGAATTGAAGTGGCTGCTGTCTCCGGATCGACACGGATTCCCCCCATTGCATAATGGGCAGTAGGACCAACTTCCATAGATTCTTGAGTAATATCTACTCCCGCTAGCTGCATGAATTGGTGATACATAGAGGGTAATCGCCGTTGAATATATTCAGAATCACGACGTGAAGCTATATCAAGAAAAACTCCACCGTGCGGACTACCCCGGCCAGCCTTCACTTCTGCATTAATTGCTCTGGCAACTTCATCTCTTGGCAAAAGATCAGGGGTACGTCGAACTGTCTTATCCTCATACCATTTATCTGCTTCAGCTTCTGTATCTGCAGTCTCTGAAGCAAACATAGANGGTATATAGTTAAACATAAATCGATTACCTGAAGAATTACGTAGAGTGCCACCATCACCTCGGACACCTTCTGTGACGAGTATTCCTTTGACACTAGGTGGCCAAACCATACCGGTAGGGTGAAATTGTACGAATTCCATATCAATAGCTTCTGCTCCTGCATATAAAGCTAAAGCATGACCATCGCCAGTCCCTTCCCAAGAATTGGATGTGATAGACCAAATTTTTCCTAAACCTCCAGTAGCTAATACAATCGCTTTGGATCTGAAAACTATCGATTTTCCACTTTCACGCCAATAGCCAACAGCACCTGATATAGAACCATCTTCAGATTTCAAGAGACGATTGATTGTGCATTCTTGAAAAACATCAATACCTTGATGCACTGCATGTTGCTGTAAAGTTCTGATCATTTCTAACCCAGTACGATCGCCAACATGTGCTAATCGTGCATATCGATGCCCTCCAAAATCACGTTGTGAGATTAAACCATCTTTAGTTCTATCAAATAGCGCTCCCCATTCTTCTAGTTCGTGAACACGTTCAGGAGATTCTTGAGCATGAAGCTGTGCCATTCGCCAATTGTTAAGCATTTTTCCGCCGCGCATAGTATCGCGGAAATGTACTTTCCAATTATCTTCTGACCAAACATTGCCCATGGCAGCAGCCATACCACCTTCAGCCATAACAGTATGGGCTTTGCCTAAAAGTGATTTACATACTAAGCCTGTTTTCATACCGCGCGAAGAAGCTTCAACAGCAGCACGTAATCCAGCACCACCTGCACCTATAATTAATACATCAAATTCTAAAATCTCAATATCAGCCATAAATTGCCCTTCATATAATATTAGCTGAAATTTAAATTGGACCAGTAAAAGTATTGAGGTCCGTTACCACTCCTGAAGCAACCAAATGAATATATAAATCCGTGACTCCTACCCATATTAAACTTGTCCAAGCCCAAGCTTTATGACGTTCATTTGCCACAGTGAAAATTTCCCATGCCTTGCGGCGTACACGTCGTAGAGGTGTATTCGAAAAACTATTAATACCACCAGCAACCCAATGTCTTAATGAATGGCATCCAACCGTATACATCATTAAGAAAAAAGCATTCAAAGTCATTATAATAGAACCAACACCAATACCGATTCCTTCACCAGGTAAATAAAACGACTTTATAGCACCTAGCCAAAGAATAGGTACAAATGCAACAGCGACATACATGAAATAACGATGGGAATTTTGAATAATAAGTGGGAATTTACCTTCACCACTATACGAACCAGCTGGTTCACGTACTGCACAAGCAGGAGGACTTAGGAAATAAGCTCTATAGTAAGTACGACGATAGTAGTAACAAGTAGTTCGAAAACCCAGTGGAGCCCATAATATCAGTAGTGCTGGCGAGAACCACATCGGCAAAAATTCCGGAGTGATAAGTGGTTCAAAAAACGGCGAAAGATACAGCTCGTGTTCTGTTTCAAATGCCCAAGAATGACCAAGTAAAGCAGAAACAGAAGAATAAATCACAAAAGTTAAAAGACCACCACCGGTGAGCAAAGGTTCTATCCACCAACGATCTAAACGTTTAGTAAGACCATATCGACGGTTGAGAGATTCTGAATTACTTAAAGTTGCTTGTGTCATAACATCCTTATATTCAAATTCTTCGAAAATAAACTACCACAATCTACAATTGGCAACTTATAAGAATTATATAATACAGTACAACCAAAACGTCATAGTCTCCAATTTAATTTGGAAGATTGATCATTCGCCACTTTTATATATCTGATACAGCATAAATCCAACAATTGATTTAGCATCTTTGATTTTACCGTCACTAATTAAACTAATCATTTCTTCATAAGTTACTCTGATAGGTTCACTAATAAATTCATCAGGGTCTTGTGGTAAAGGGTCATGAGACAAGTTGTATGCAATAAANTAATCTATATATTCTGTACAAAAACCAGGGGCCATCCATGTTCCACCGATATGAACTAAACTTTCAGCTGAATAACCAATTTCCTCTCGAATTTCTCTGGCTGCAGTTTCTAGAGGCTGTTCATTTGGTTCACGTGTACCTGCTGGAATTTCTAATAGAATCTCCTTTGCCGGATATCGATATTGATTAATTAATAAAAATCGATCTTCATGATCAATCACAATCAATGCTATGGCACCAGGATGAAGTACTACCATCCTGTCGGTTTCAATATTGTCAGGATATTGTATATGCGCTTTTTCTATGTCAAAAGGCGCCCCTTTTAAAACAATCTCAGATGAAACCACCTTCGGAATGAAGTTATCGCGCTCTTTTGCAAAATTTTCATCACAAGTCATATGTAAGTGCTATTTCATTACATCCAGGGAATTTTGGACATCTATAGCATTCATTCCAAACTTTGCGAGGAAGTTCCATCACATTTGCTATTTGCCAGCCTAGTCTTTCAAAAAATTCCGGCTCATAACTTAAAGCGAAAAGTTGCTGCATCCCTAANCTTCTACCTTCTTCTACACAAGCAGTAACTAACTTACTACCATAACCACCGGATTGATATCCTGGAGCAACAGCGAGAGATTTTAGTTCAGCCATATCATCCCATACGATATGTAANGCAGCACACGCAATAATTTTTTGTCCATCCTTAACCACAAAAAAGTCTCTTAAATTTTCGTAAGTTTGCGCCAAAGTACGAGGCAGCATTAAGCCTTGAGCTGCCCAATGATTGACTAACTCTTGTATTCCAGCACCATCATTAATTGTGGCAGGTACAGGAAATAAAGAATCAGAAACGACATTATCAATATTTAATTCCTTCATATGCACCTAGGATAAGATTAATTATAAAAATTCTCGACAAAATCTACTACGAATTTATCTTAATTCTCACTTGATTCAGTTAAGTCATGACGAACATGATCTTTTCGTAACCATCCCAATCTATCAGCAAGATTAGAATAAAATTGTGATTCATCACCNAAACGAACGAAATCAACATAACGATTCGCAGATGAGACCTTAACTTTTGAACCAGATTTTAATGGATATTCATACAATCCATCTACTGCTAAAACAGCTTCGTAACCTCGTTCAACATAAAAATCAACATGACTTGTAGGTGGTATAACTAGTGCATTTGAACGAGTAAGATGTGGTGCCACAGGCATTACAATCATTTCTTTAGAAGTAGGGAATAAAATCGGACCTCCACCTGATAAAGAATAACCNGTTGAACCTGTCGCAGTAGATAGGATGACTGCATCTGCACGGTATTCAGCGACCAATACACCATCGATCATAACTCCAACAGCAACAGTGCGTCCTAAAGTAGATCTCCCNATCACGACATCATTTAATGCAAAAACTTCAGATTCACCATCAAGTTGAGCTTTAACAATCGATCGACTTTCCAGCCGAGATAAACCATTTATCACCTGTACCAATCCTATTAAAGCTTCCTGGCTAGTTAGTTCACTTAGAAAACCTAATCTCCCCATCCGAATACCTAGAATAGGTATCTGTCTCGATGAGGCATAGGCAGATGCATGTAAAACACTTCCATCTCCACCTACACAAATCAGAAGATCTCTATTAGAAAATTGCTCTACTAGATTGTCAGAAATTTCATTAACTGAATCNGATAAAGGTTGAATTTCGCATCTCAAATTATTCTCAACACATAATTGATACATGCGCATCCCTAGCTCTTCTGCGCCTTCGATGGAGGGGCTATAGCAAATTATTACACTTTGGGGAGGATTAAATTTTTTCATCTTTACAAACATCCATGTATCGAAGCCACAAAAAAAATTCACTATTTCCAGCAGGACCTTTAAGAGGCGACTTAATTACGCTACGTACTCGCATACCTTTATGTATTGCCCATTTTGCAACTCGTGCAACGGTAACTGCATGTATTCTAGCATCATAGACTACGCCACCTGATGCAATTTCCTTTCGACCTGCCTCAAACTGAGGTTTCACTAATAACAAAACATCTGCACCTAGTGTCAAAGATTGCAGTACTGCTGGCAAGATCTTTATGACAGAAATAAAGGAAACATCCATTGTTAGAATTTCAGGCGATGGATTAATTACTCCAAGATACCGTGCATTAGTGCGCTCTTGAACATTGACACGTTCATCATTTCGAAGCTTTGTAGCCATCTGACCATAGCCAACATCAACAGAAGTTACATAAGATGCTCCATGTTGAAGTAAACAGTCTGTAAATCCTCCGGTAGATGCACCAATATCAAGGCAAATTTTCCCTTTGATATCGATCTTTGATACTTCAAGTGCACCAGCTAACTTTTCTCCTCCACGGCTAACAAATCTCTGCTGATCTTTCAATGAAATTTTTGCGTCCATTTGTACTGGAGCAGCAGCACGAAATATAATTTCATCTTCAACGATAACTTCCCTAGCCAAGATAAGAGCACGAGCTTTTTCTCTACTCGATGTAAAGCCACGATCAACTAATAATTGATCTATACGTCTGCGATCTTTTTTAGAATTCCCTANGTTGTTATTCTTCATTTTTTCACAATTGATAGTAAATAGAACTTAAACACATAACTNAGCTAATTTTATAATTATCATATGTATAGTTATGCAGACTCAGAAACATCTTCTGTATCTTTAATTTCCGTAGTAGTTTCTATATTTCCTGATGTAGAAGCCAGCAACGGTCGTATTCTGTTTAATACAGTTTCTTCAGCAATTACACACTTCGAAACATCATCTCGTGAAGGTAATTCATACATGACATCCAAAAGTAATTCTTCAACGACAGTTCTGAGCCCTCTTGCTCCTGTTTTTTGAGAAAGGGCTTCCTTTGCAATCGCAGTACATGCTGCATCTTGAAATATTAAATCAACACCGTCTAGATCAAATAGTTGTTGGAATTGCTTTACAACTGAATTTTTTGGTTGAGTTAAGATCATCGTCATCATTTCAAGATCAAGTGGCTCTAATACAGCAACAATAGGCATTCTTCCTACAAATTCAGGGATAAGACCATATTGCAAAAGATCGTCATGAGTAACGTCCTTTAACACTTTCTGTCGTAAGCTATCACGTTCTAAAGCAGATTCTGTTGACTGACTAAAACCTAATGAATTAACACCTTTTCCAGTTCTTTTGCTAACCACTTCTTCCAGACCTTCAAATGCTCCACCACAAATAAAAAGAATATTCGAAGTATCTAATTGAATAAAATCTTGATGAGGGTGTTTTCGACCACCTTGAGGAGGCACTGAGGCAACAGCACCTTCAATAATCTTTAATAGTGCTTGTTGGACTCCTTCNCCAGAAACATCTCGAGTAATGGAAGGGTTGTGGCTTTTCCGTGAAATTTTATCAATTTCGTCTATATAAATAATTCCACGCTCTGCACGAGGTATATCGAAGTCAGCAGCTTGTATTAAATGTAATAAAATATTTTCAACGTCTTCACCAACGTAACCTGCTTCAGTGAGAGCTGTAGCATCAGCAATAGAGAAAGGAACATCTAAAACACGTGCTAATGTTCGGGCAAATTCAGTTTTTCCAGTCCCAGTTGGGCCAATTAATAAAACATTAGATTTATCTAACGTTAATGCAGATTTTTGCTGGTGCGAAACTCTTTTGAAATGGTTATAGACAGCAACAGATAATATTCTTTTGGTGTAATCTTGACCAACAATATACTCATCCAACTTGGCTTTCAATTCCTGTGGCGTAAGCAATCCAGTGCTATCAGTCGATTCATTTAGATCAGTAGGAATGCTTTCTTCTGAAATAATTTCCTGGCACAGATCAACACATTCGTTACAGATATAAACAGAGCCAGGTCCAGCAATCAAACGAACAACTTGACTCTGATTTTTGCCACAAAAATTGCAACTGTATTGCATATTGTTACCGCGATTAGGACCTGTCAAGAAACCTCCAAGTTGAAATTATATTTATCTTATCCACTTTGAGCAGACAAAACTTCGTCGATTAGACCGTACTCTTGCGCTTCTTGTGCAGACATATAAAAGTCTCGATCAGTATCTTGCTCAATTCTATCCATCGGTTGATCTGTAGCCTTGGCAAGAATTTCACGAATTTTTTGGTTATTCCGCATAAGTTCTTGAGCTTGAATTTGGACATCCGAAGCTTGTCCAGATCCGCCACCTAGTGCTTGATGCATATGTACAGTGGCATTAGGAAGTGCGAAGCGTTTACCTTTAGTCCCTGCAGCAAGTAATACTGTTCCCATAGAAGCAGTAACACCGACTGCGATTGTAGAAACATCTGCACGAATCAAGTTCATAGTGTCATATATAGCTAAGCCAGCATAAACCATTCCTCCGGGAGAATGGACATACATTGAAATATCGCGATCAGGATCTTCTCTGTCCAAAAATAGCAATTGAGCTACGATACTATTTGCTACCTGATCGTCAATACCAGTGCCCAAAAAAACAATCCGTTCTTTCAGAANCAGAGAATAAATATCATATGCGCGTTCACCACGAGCACTTGTCTCAACTACCATCGGTACAATATTTTCAGGTTTTAGGAATCCAGGAGAAAAATCTTCAAATCGTGGAGGACGGTAGTTCATTAAATCTCACTTTCTATTGATTTTTTTCTAATAATTTAATGGTACTACATAACACCTAATTACATAGTCCACTTAAATATTAATTAGAATGAAATTTTCTATTCAAAGCCACTATCTTTATGTATTTTCTATTTCTTCCACGGCTTCATCACCAGATACTTTCTGTGCTCGACGCCTACCACGCTTGGGTTGTTGAGCCTCAGTATCTTCAGTATCTTGAGAAGCAATTTCTTCTAGTCGCTCCAATAAATGTTTTGTAAGGAGTTGATTTTGCATTGAAGCACGACCTTCATCAGTATCGATAAGACTTCGCATAGTCTGAACCTGCTCTGAAGAAGCATCCACTTCTCCACCCATAGATGCAATTAATTTATCAATCTCTTCATCAATCTGTTCCTCACTAACATTAATAGACTCCTTAGTAGAGAATTCACCTAAAACCAAAGAACGCCTTACTGACAATTCAGCTGGTGAATGTAATTTTTCTCTAACATCTTCCAAAGATTGCCCAGTTGTAGATAACCATTGATTTAAACCTTCTTCTGTATGGGAAGCATGGTTAGATTCCATGTCAATAAGACGATCAATTTCTCTTTCAATCAGTACCTGAGGAAATTCGATAGTAGCTTTAGCTACCAACAAATCAACAACTTCGTTGCGATATTCTTCTTTTGCCATCGTATCTTTTTGGGTTTCAAGGTCAGAGAGAATTTTAGTCCGTAATGCATCCATATCATCAAATTCTTCTTCTAGCGATGAGGCAAATTCATCATCAGCATCTGGAAGAATTTCATTTTTTACCTCGTGAATAGTAATGCTGTNTTTTGCAGCCTTTCCTGCCATATCTTCAACAGAAAAATCTTCAGGAAGATCTATAGAGAATTCTTGAGGACCTCCACGTTCTCTACCAATTAACGCTTCAATAAACCCTGGCAGAGAAACAACTGTACCTTCGCGAACTGCAAATTCGGCATCATTTTCAACATGTGGTTCAGGCTCACCATCAACTTGTACAGATACATCTGCGCGTATAATATCATCCCACTCNATTGCCCTATCAATTGGTTCTAATACTGCAAAGCGACGACGTAATTCTAAAAGTGCATTTTCACATTCATCATCGGAAACTGACACTTCAATTTTTGGAACACGAATAGATTCATAATCATTTAAATCAATCTCAGGTTTGACGGGCACAATCGCGCGAAATTCAAGAGGTTCTGTTGAAATTAGTTCTATTTCAGGTTGATCAATTGCATCAATGGACTCTGATTCTACCGCTTCTGTATACAGACTGGGAATTAATTCTTCAATTGCTTCTTGAAAAATTGCACCNTTNCCTACATGTTGTTCAATAATATTACGAGGAGCTTTGCCTGATCGAAATCCTGGGATTTTAACTTGCTTAGATATCTTGCTGACAGCTCTATCCATAGCACTCGACATTCTGTCTTCTTCTACAGCAATATCAAGTTGCACTAGAGAATTTTCTAGCTTTTCTGAAGTAACCTGCACATTACACCTACCTCTAATATTTAATCATTACTAGTACGTACATAAAAAAAACAGAAATACATTGTAACCCCAATATGCAGTCAACTGAAAATTTACCGACTACTAATTGCGTCATTCAGTGCATCTCCCAATAAAGCGAATGAAAAAAGTAAAATAGTTACTATGAGACCTGGAACAAGCAGAAGATGTGGATGAGCTTGAAATGTTCTAGCACCTGAGCCTTGAAAAATCATAGCCCCAAAAGAAGCTGCTGGAGGTTGAACTCCTACGCCAAACCATGAAAGAAGTATTTCTGAACCAGCAATTCCACCTAAGGTTGCTGAAATCTGTAAAATTATCAGAAAGAGAACACTTGGAAGTAAATGAACGAAAATTATACGCCTTGGTGAAGCACCCAATGCCTCTGCTGCAATTATAAATTCTCTTTCCCTAAGTTGAAGTACTTGAGAACGAATAATGCGTGCTGTACCTACCCAAAAGAATAAGGATAAAGCTGCAAAAACTGTTAAGTACGAGGCAATCCCTGATGAGACAATTCCACTAAAAAAAGTATGCGCTTCAAACCATCTTACTCCATTTATAACTCGTTCCCCCAATGTTGCATTGATTAGAATTAGCATTAGTAATCCTGGTAAAGATGAAAAAACTTCTCCAATTCGCATGATCAAACTATCAATCCACCCACCTTTATATCCGGCAAGTAATCCCAATACATTACCTATAATTAGAGAACCACTNANGACTACTGCTGTCGTCACTATTAAAGTTGTTCGTGCAGAATAAATACATCGACTCAACATATCCCGACCTAATCGATCGGTACCCAACCAGTGATCTCTACTTGGTCCCTCTAAACCTCTGTCAAGATTAGTTTCCGTGTAAGAATATGGTGCAACCAAAGGTGCGAATAAACCTGCACCATAAATTATGACAATTAAAACAAGAGAGATCATTGCAAGTTTTTTTGCACGAAGCCTCCTCCAAATTAATACCCATTCATTTTTACTAATTAATTCATTAGATTCGGGAGTGATTGCGATATTTTCTTCCATTATCTTGTGTCTCCCAATCGAACTCTGGGATCAATAAAACCATAAANCAATTCAACTATTAGATTCATCACAACAAATACTGTCGAAAAAATTACCGTAGTGGCTAATATGACATCGTAATCTCTACTACCAACTGCCTCGAAAACAAAACGACCTATCCCTGGAATTCCTAACAAAGTTTCTACAAAAAAAGCACCTTCAATGATACTTGCTAACGCAAAACCAAATACTGTCACAATCGGAAGCAATGAATTTGGAAGTACATGTTTAATTGCAATATCAGGCTCACTTAATCCTTTGGAACGAGCTGTGCGAATATAATCTTCATTTTGAACTTCAAGCGCAGATATTCTCATTAGCCGTGCAACACCAGCAATACCTGGTAAAGAAAAAGCAACCAAAGGTATGTATAAATGTGGATCGGGGATAGGAACAGCAATGACTCCTTTAATCCACCAGATATCTATCAAACCATCCCANCCACCCACTGGAAGTAAGTTTAATTGAACTGCAAATAGCCATAAAAGTGGCGGAATTACTACTAAGATCGGAATAGCCTGTAAAAATAACAATACACTGATAATTAAAGGATCAATCCAACTACCATTAGCCCATGCAGCTATCAATCCAAATAGAATACCCAAGCCAAATACCAAAATTAATGCAATAAAACCTAATTGCGCTGATACCCACATTCTAGGAAATATAACTTCACTGACTGTAAATCCACGTTGCTGCAAAGATTCTCCGAAGTCCCCTCGAATCGCACCTTGTCCCCAACGTAGATATTGTTCAAAAATCGAACCATCTAAACCTCTATCTTCTCTGATTTGTTGAAGTATTGCTTCATCACGAATTTGCCCCGCAGCTACACTAACGGGATCTCCAGGGCCGAATCGAGCAATGCAAAAAGTAAAAAAGGAAACAATTAACAATATAAGTGGAAGCCATAGAAGCCTCCTAATTACATATCCTGCCATCGTATCTCCAGTCTAAATAAAGTACTGTGAAGATTATCGATTTACTTCAATAAATCGCAAACGTGGAACAACCATAGGAGGTTCAAACCATCCGTTGACATCAGCATTAACTACCACATGATTTTGAGAAAAATATAGAGGAAGCCATGCAGCATCTTCAAGAATCAATTTTTCCGCATCCCGATAAAGAGCAATCCTCTGATCTGGGTTAAGCTCTGAGCGAGCCAATTCAAGTAACTCATCCACAGCAGTATTTTGATATCCGAGATCATTTAATCCTGATTGAGAATGAAATTTTAAATCTAAAATATTTTCCGGATCAGGGTAATCCATTATCCAACCACCATTAAACATTTGAAGTTGTTTTGCATCAGATTCTGCTAAATATGTTGCAAAATCAGTTTGTCGAATTTCGACATTAANCCCAAGTTCAGTACGCCATTGTTCTAAAAAGGCCTGTGTGTCTATTCTTGCTTCTGCTCCTCCTCCTACTTCAGTTATTACTATAGGGACAACTTCACCTTGTGANGTAACCAATTGTCCATTTTCGACTTTATATTTTGATGCCAATAATTCTTCTCTTGCANGATTTGGATTAAAAGGTAGTGTTTTATCAACATCTGTATATCCTGGAAGTCCCGGAGCCAGTATCCCTGTAGCAGGTGCAAGCATGTCGCTAAATGTTACTTCAGCAATTTTTTTTCTATCAATAGATAGTCCAAGTGCTCTTCGAATATGAACATCATCAAATGGTGGCTTCTCTATATTGAATGCAAAATAAGAAATCGTAAATTGAGGCCATACACTATATAAAGGATTAAGATCGCTGGTTACATCACGAGCACGTTCAACATCATTAACTGAAATAAAGGCAACATCTAATTCATCATTTTCAAAGCGAGTCAAAGCAGAACCGCCAGACAATAAGTATACGACTTCCTTTAAAGGAGGTATCCCTAAATGATATCGATCGTGTGCATAAAGAGTAATTTGNTCACTTAATCTCCATTCTTTTAATTTATAAGGACCCGTTCCATTCGGTTTTCGAGTCCAATTACGCTCATTCACTTCTATTTGTTGTCCGTCAACCACAAAAGCGCAAGGATATGTAAGCTTTGCAAGAAAAAATGGTTTTGGAGAATCAAGTGTAAATTGGATAGTCTTATCATCTATCAATTCCAGACCAGTAATATCTTCAGAAAGTCCGAAAAAATATTCACGTGCACCCAAAATATCACCNAGGTACGCCAACGAAACAGTAGATTGTAATTNGCGCGAAAGTGCTCTTTTTATTGACCAGNNAACGTCCTCAGCAGTAACACGTCTCCCTGAATGGAAAAAAATATCGTCACGTAATTCAAATGTATAAGTTATTCCGTCATCACTGATATCAACAGAGCTAGCCAAATCCAACGTGAGTTCGAGATCTGGAGAAATAGTAACAAGTCCAGAATAAATCTCCACAATATACTCTGCAGAACCAGCATCAGTAGCTAAATGTGGATCGAGTGTTACTGGATCAGAACCACTTAATCTTAATTGGCCAACACTCAAATTATTTTCAGCACCAGCTTGTGTAGAAGTTGTAATACCCGTATTAACAGATTCTTCAGACTCACCAGATAGTAAAAGCGATGCCGATAATCCTCCGACAATAACAACTAAAATAGCTACAAAAATAATTAAAATTGAAAGTAATTTATTTCTTTTAAACATCAGATCTCCTCTGAAGTATCACTAGAAAGATTCATTTCATCGGATGATTCAACAGTAATATGTACATCGCGAAGTTGATCTTCACTTACCTTAGCTGGAGCTCCTGTAACCAGATCAACAGCAGATTTTGTTTTTGGAAAGGCAATTACTTCGCGTATATCTTGCTCACCAGCAATTAGTGCGACTGNCCTATCCATACCCCATGCAATCCCTCCATGAGGTGGTGCGCCAAACTCAAATGCATCTAACATATGTCCAAATTTTTCATTAGCATCATTGGTTGATATACCAAGTAAATCTAATATTTGTAATTGATCTTCTCTTTTATGGATTCTGATCGAACCACCACCTATTTCTTGACCATTGCAAACAACATCATAGGCTCGTGAACGTACTTGTGAAGGATCAGAATCCAAATATTTTTTATCCTCATCAAGTGGAGCTGTAAACAAATGGTGTGTTGCTGACCAACGTGATTCATCATCATCCCATTCAAATAATGGAAATTCGGTAATCCAAACAAAATTTAACTTCTTAAAGTTTATAAGTTCGAGCTTTGATGCAGCATCTCTTCTTACTACATCTAATACTCTTGACGTGACTTGATCTTTATCCGCAGCAAGAACAATTAAATCACCACGACTCGCATTCCCAATATCAGCTAATTGAACAATTTCTTCTACTGATAAAAATTTAGCTGCTGGTGACTTAATATCATCAATCGAAATTTCCTTTACTGGCCCAGAACCGTTAATTTGTATCCAAATTAAACCTGCTGCACCTGCTTCACGTGCAATATCAATAAAATGATCAAGTGTTTTTCTAGAAAATTCTGCGCCACCTGGAACTATAATTCCTCTTATACGGCCACTATTTTCAATTGCGGATGAAAAAACTTTAAACTCTGAATTACGAAAAATATCACTATAATCATTGATCTCCAATCCGTATCGAAGGTCTGGTCTATCTGTTCCATATTTTTCCATAGCAGTTGCGTATGTCATTTGTGGAAAAGATGTATTCCATTCATAACCAAAAGCATATCNGTCTAACAAATTAATAATTAATTCTTCATTTAATTTCATTACATCCGATTCATTAACAAATGACATCTCAAGATCAAGTTGAGTAAATTCAGGTTGTCTATCTGCACGTAAATCTTCATCACGGTAGCATTTCACAATTTGAAAATATCTTTCAAATCCCGAAACCATTAATAATTGTTTCCACTGTTGCGGGGATTGAGGAAGTGCGTAAAAACTGCTTGGATGTACTCTTGAAGGAACCAAATAATCACGAGCGCCTTCAGGAGTAGCCAAACCTAATACCGGAGTCTCAATTTCTATAAAATCACGATCATCGAGAAAATCCCTAATATACTTAATTATTTTATGTCGTAATTGAATATTAGAGGCCATTCGATCTCGTCGTAAATCAAGATAACGATAATGTAATCTAGTAGCTTCAGTTATTGTGATTTCCTGATTAATTGGGAATGGAGGCGTTTTTGAAGAATTCAATACTTCGACTTCTTCAACTTTTATCTCAATATCACCAGTAGGTAAATCATCATTGCGTGAACCTTCCAATCGTTCATGTACTTCACCAATAACCATGAGTACATATTCATCCCGAACATTAGCAATCTCTTTAGTTGTATCAGGAATAGANTCAGATCTTATAACTATCTGAACACGTCCAGAAGCATCACGAAGATCAATGAAAATTACNCCTCCATGATCTCTTCGTCTATGTACCCATCCAGCTAACTGAACTTTTTGGCCTACATGTGAAAGACGAATCTCACCACAACCATGACTTTTTAGCACATCTCCACCTTATATTATTCACATACGATTTTCGCACGGACGTAAAGCTACTGCTAGGCTAAACATATGGAAAAGACAATATCCAAGCAAAAATATAGTACCAACGAACTTATCCCTGTAGGTATTTACTTACATATTCCTTTTTGCACAACAAAATGTGGTTATTGTGATTTTAATGCTTACGCTAATCTCGACTACCTTGTTCCTGATTATACAAGTTCACTAATAAAAGAAATTAAATTGTGGAAGAAAAGTCTTAGCAACCACAGTGTTAAATCCATATTTTTTGGAGGAGGTACCCCCAGTTTAACTTCAATTACAGATTTAAATCACATTATCGCAACAATATTTGCAACATTTAATGTAAGTTCTGATGTTGAGTTTACCTTGGAAGCTAACCCTACCGAACTTACAGAAGAACATCTTCATAAAATGCGTGAATTGGGAATTAACCGTCTTTCAATGGGTGTCCAATCCATGAATCCAAAAGAACTTCAATTGTTAGAACGATCACATAGTCCTGAACAAGTAATCAATGTCATAAAAGCTGCACGAAAAGTTGGGTTTAATAATCTAAATTTAGATTTAATATACGGACTAATAAGCCAGAATTTGCTCCCTTGGAAAGAAACCGTGGAGGAAATATTAGAATATCACCCCGAACACCTTTCTTGTTATGCATTAACAATCGAACCAGGCACACCACTTTATTATCGTGTAGAAAAAGGATTATTACCTGAACCCAACCCAGATATCGCTGCTGAGCAATACGAGTGGACTCGAAAACGTTTAGATGATGCTGAATATATTCAATATGAAATATCAAATTGGTCTAAAAAAAATTACCAATGTATACACAACTTAATATATTGGCGTAACAAAGATTACCTCGGCATTGGAGCAGGAGCACACTCATATTTTAATGGGAAAAGATTTGCAAATATTGATGCTCCAAATAGNTATATCGAATTAGTGAATAATTCATATACAGAATGGGAGAATAAAAAGCATATTGTGATGAAACAAATCACAAGTGATGAAACTCCNGACCTTGCTACCACACAATCGGATACAGCAATATTAGGCTTGAGATTAATTGAAGGAATTAATTTTGATGACTATAAGAAAAGATTCGATGTGGACATAAGTCAACTTTATTCANAAGCAATATCAAANCATCTCAAAACGGGACTTTTAGAAAAAACTGAAACATCTCTTAAACTCTCTTCTAAAGGACTATTATTAGCCAATGAACTATTCGTAGATCTTCTGCCAGACAATGAAAGCCATTTGATAAATAAGCTCGGAGATTGATTATGTACGTAATTGGAACAGCAGGTCATGTCGACCATGGAAAATCATCTCTAGTTCAATCGCTGACTGGAATCAATCCTGACCGATTGGAATCTGAACAACTTCGAGGATTAACTATTGAACTAGGATTTGCCTGGATGACTCTTCCTTCCGGCGAAGAAATTTCAATTGTAGATGTTCCAGGTCATGTCAAATTTATGCGACATATGTTAGCTGGAATAGGCGCTATTGATTTANCAATGTTAGTAATAGCAGCAGACGAAGGAATAATGCCTCAAACGATTGAGCATCTAGAAATTCTCGATTTGCTTGAGATAAATAATGCAATAATCGTTCTTTCAAAATGTGATCTAGTAGATACAGAATGGATTCAATTGATAGAAGAAGAAATCATTCAAGAATTANAAAATACCAGTATCGAAAACAGCCCCATCTTAAAAGTTTCATCCTTAACAAATGAAGGTATAAACGAGTTAGTTAGTGCAATAGATGAGAAATTGAAGAATANACCACTACCAACTAATATCAATAAACCTCGATTAGGNATTGATAGAGTTTTTACAATCGATGGATTTGGAACTGTTGTTACTGGAACACTTTTGGGCGGATCAATTCATATCGGAGATATGTTAGAAGCAGTACCTTCAAGAGCTATTGGAAGAGTCAGAGGTCTACAATCCCACCAACAAAATGCAGAAATAGCCTACCCAGGAACACGTATAGCTGTGAATTTGACTGGGATTAGTACTAGCGAACTATCGAGAGGACTAGTACTGGGAAATACTGGACAATTACCTAGAGTAAAAGCATTTGATATTCAATTACGTTCGCTAGCACGTAGAGATATTCCTCATAACTTGAAAGTTACAGTCCATACTGGTGCTGCAGAAGTTCAAGGTACAGTTCGAGTGCTTGGTGGAGCTAGTATAGAAGCTAATTCTGTAGGGTGGTCACAGATTCTCTTAAAAAATGAGATATCCTGCCTACCCAATGATATTGCGATAATTCGAATTTCTGATGAAACAATCGGTGGCGGAAGAATCATCAACATCAATCCGCCTCGATATCGACGAAATGATGATGAAGTGATACACAATTTAGATTCTCTTGCGGCATATACCCCTGAAAATCAAATCTTTAAGATGNTAGAAAATCAACAGATTATTGAACATGATGAACTATTTTTAATCACAGAAAATTCCAATGAAGAAACTGAAAAAGCTATTGAACAGTTACTCGCAGATAAACGAATTATAAAATGTGAGTCTGAGAAAAAAAATTTTTATATAACATCAGATAACTTATTGAGTATCCAAAGAAAAATTAAAACTTTATTAGANCAATATCAAGAAGAATATCCACTCCGAATAACAATGCCACGTGAAGAAGTACGAAATCATATAGGTTGGGAGCAATCGCAATTTTCAGCTCTTATTAATACACTTCCACATACTATTGAGCTCCATGGCGTAGGATTAAAGAACCAAAACTGGAACCCAAAATTAAGTGAAGAGAATAAAAAAGAGATCGATCTCTTGAAAGAACAATTTAAAATACATGGTCTTCATGTTATTAAAATTGACATAAATGATGAACTACTTGGATACCTAAACGCCATAGGTGAAGTGATTAATTGTGGTAATGGACTGATCTTAAGTGCAGCACAATTTTCAGAAGTTACAAAAAAAATTACAGCATATTGCGAAGCAAATCTTAGTATTACTTTAGCAGATGCAAGAGATCATCTAGCGACTAATCGACGTATCGCTCAATCTCTACTAGAAGAATTAGATAAGCGCAAAATTACAAAACGTAACGGAGACGTAAGAACACTTCTGTAAAAGTTTTTTTATCAGACCGATTCTGAATTGTTGTTAATTTTTAATCGATCTCGAATTTTAGAAAAATCACCATTTTCCCAAGCAACTAACAATTGAGCAGCAATCGCTATAGAAGAATATGTTCCAGCTATAAGACCAATAAAAATAGTTAATAGGAAAGATTGAATACTATCACCACCTAGAAGAAGCATTGCTGTGACAGTCACTAATAAGGTAATAGAAGTATTAAGTGATCGAGAAAGCGTTTGGATTAATGCGGCATTGACATTTTCTGAAAACGGTGCGCGAGGAGACAAACGTACATTCTCCCTAATACGATCAAATACAACTATGGAATCATGCACTGAGAATCCAACTACTGTCAGTAATGCAGTTACAAACATCAAATTGATTTCTAAATTAAATAACTTTCCAAACAATGAAAATGCACCTAAAACAATTACGACGTCATGAATAAGTGCAAANATTGCACATGCACCATAACGAAATGGTTTGGGAACTGATGCAAATGCAAAAGCAACATAACCTAGAATAAAAAGTGTCGCGACGATAACAGCAATGGTCGCATTACGGACAGCTACACGAGAAACTAATGGNGAAACAGAGGCGTATTCTAATGTTTCNAATTCACCAATCTGATTTTCTAATGCAAATTCAATTTTTTCTCTTTCACTAGCATTTTCATCTAGGACTCTAGTCGCATTTATAGGTAAGTAATTCTCAATGTTATCTCTGTGTATGTATCCAAAAGAATCATTGAATNTCACTTCATATATTATCCCTTGCTCACAATGNGAAANATCTCTGAGAACATAAAGTTCTGTCCNAGGAGGCACATTCAATGCAATATCACCAAACTTACAAGGATCATTCTTATAAGCTGCACGTATAGCTACGGTATTTAATCCTGTATCTTTTACATTTAAAGTCGCAATAGGAAATACCTGAACAGGTCCTGCAATGTCTCTAAGATTTTCGATCGCAGGAGTGACTTCTTGAAGATTACCTTCAGATTCTCCTAGATCACCTATTCGAATGAGATAATCGTTATCTCCTGCATGTTGGACACGAACTTCTGGATGGTTAAGCGATTCATAAATCAATCTGATCTCGTTTTCATCAGCTGAGGAGCCCTCAGAGAATCTATATAAAGCAGTGGTCCCTGAAGTGAATTCAATGCCTGGAACTAATGCCGGAGGAATAGCAAGTAAAATCAAGGCACTAAGCATGATGGTCCCGCTAGTGAGAAAAAACCATTTTCGAATTGATACTAGATTAATGCTCACTACTACCTCTTATCCGAATCGATAGTTTCATCAGAATTTAAGTTTACTAATGGTAAAAACAGTTCAATTTTTGAAGCAATTGGTGTCCCAATTACAGACTGCATCATAATTCGTGTAATTGTAAGAGCTGTAAACATCGAAATTAAGACACCAATAGCTAGGGTAATTGCAAATCCTTGCACCAATGGAGCATCGAACGTTCCTAATACAGGTAGCTCGATACCGCCACCTAACATAAACAAAATTGCACAAGTAATTAAAGTAGTGACATTCGAATCACGAATTGCAGGCCAGGCACGCTGATAAGATGAACGTAAAGATGGAACATACGCACGNCCTGATCTTAATTCTTCTTTCATTCTTTCAAATATCAGAATATTTGCGTCAACAGCCATACCTACAGATAAAACAAAGGCNCCTACACCGGCTAAAGTAATAGTAATCGGTATTAACTTAAATACTGCGAGAGTTAAAATAGCATAAATACCTAAGGCAAATGCAGCCATTAAACCTAGCAATCGGTAATACAAAATCATAAATAATGCGACAATTAACAAACCAATAATGCCAGCAACCACAGATTTTCGAACGGATTCTTCGCCAAGCGTTGCATTAACACTTTGCTCCTGCAAAACACTTAACTCCAAAGGAAGAGCACCNGAATTTAATTGGATAACTAATTCACGNGCCCGCTCAAAAGATAAACCACTAATTTGCCCCTGGCCACGAATCACGGCATTCACCACTGGAGCCGACAACAATTCATCATCCAAAAAAATAGCTATCGGTTTACCTAATTGGCGAGTAGTAACTTGCTCAAATATTTCGGGGCCTGAATCTTGCAATTCAAAACTGACAGCAGGGTTCCCAAGCTGATCTGTACTTACAAAAGCGTTGGATTTTAAAAATCTTCCTGTTAGAACAACTGATCGTCCATCCACAATTCCATTAGCAGGTTGCCAGTTATTACTAACATCACATGACCCGAGTATGGCCATATCTTCATTAGCTGGCTCACAAAAACGTAACATNGCTGTTCTTCCTAANAAATCACGAGCTTGCTGAGGTGTGAGGCCAGGTAATTGAATAGAAATATTATTAATACCCTGTTGAGTTATCTCAGCTTCTGCAATACCTGTNGCGTCNACACGTTTACGTAGAATCCGTAAAGTTCCCTCAAGCGCATCATCAAGATTACCGTCAAAGTCATCAGGAGGCTCGGCCAAAAGTAGTAATCGTGTNCCACCTTGTAAGTCTAGGCCAAGCCGCATACCTTCTCTCTCAAATCCAAAAATAGAAACACCTTGACCACTAGGTAATGCAAACCTNTCTCCGAATAAATCCTTGGGATTTTCAGGCCACACAACTAATATCCCACCTATTGTGAGAAAAATAACCAACATAAGAGAAAATAGATTACGCAAATTCATTTATGCCTCTGGTCCATTTACTTTATCTAAAGGTTCCAATGCAGATCCTCTTGGATTAACAGTATCTATTGCAATTGCGGTGCCTTCTACTTCGACACCTTTAGTGAGTTCAAAAATTATTGATGACGGTCCAATATCTTGAGTCTGAATATCTTTCACAATTGCATAAAATCCACCAGATGTTAATACCTCATCACCCACTTTTAACTCCGCAACATTTTCTTTATGCTTTTTTTGTGCACGCAAAATAGGTCTAAGTAATATAAAATAAAACAAAGCAACAATTGCTATTGGGATAAAATATTCCACTTACTATCGCTTCCTAATCTGTATTTTCAGAATGATCCTCCGCATTCAATGTTTGCGAACTAGTATCAATTTTGATCAAGTCATCTCTAGAGTTCAAATGATCGACGTAAAGTGTTCCATTCACATGATCGACTTCATGNTCTAGGGCTTGAGCAAGAAGATTTTCTTCAGCAGTAATACGAATTTGATGACCTTTATCGTCTAAACCTTTAACTACAACTTTTTTCGATCTAGATACAAGTCCGTGATACCCCGGAACAGATAAACATCCTTCATCCAATTCACGAAATCCACTTCGCTTAACAACTTCAGGATTAACTATGGGGAAAGGATGTTCATCCGGCATACCTATAACTACCACACGTAAGTTGACACCTATTTGAGGAGCAGCAATCCCTACTCCTTGTGCTTCAATCATAGATTCAGTCATGTCAAAAATTAATCGTCTTATATAATCATCGACTCGCCTCACTTTTTTAGCAGGCTGGCGCAATACAGGATCACCCAAATATCGAATGGGACGTATAGTCATTTTCTTCTCTCTACTCCTTAGATAAGATCAATGAAAAGGACCTAATAATTCTATACCTTTTTCAGTTAGTAAATCTTTATCAAAGAGCACATTTCCTGTGAATTCTTGAGGGGCTTGCTGGCAAATCCATACTGCAGACTGGCCCATATCATCTGCAGTTTCAAAGTCAAGATTAGGATTATCTCTGTCATTTGCTGCGTATAAATTACCTGGGGTGCTAATCCTCCCTTCAGGAGATAAAATATTCACTGAAATATTATCTTTTTGCAACATCGCTGCCTGACGTTGCGAAAAATGCTCTAACCCTATTTTTTCTGCACCGTAGAAAATATCTCCCGCACGATTTTGTTGATCTTCAGAATATGGACCGGGCCCTAATGGAATCGCACCACGAGAAGAGATATTGATAATATGACCTCCACCTGCTGCACGCATGTGCGGGATTACTTCACGCATAGAAAGTATATAAGAGCGAAAATTTATATCGATACTAAGTTCAAGATGTCGTTCTTGCACAGTTTCGATATTACCAGGGACAAAAATAGCAGCATTATTGACTAAAATATTAATTTGTCCATATTTTTCGATGACCGTATCAACACATTCACTAATACTATTTGAATCCCGCATATTGACCACCACTGGAAATGCTTCTCCACCTGCACTCTCAATCTCTGCAACAACAGAGTGAATCGTCCCAGGCAGTCGAGGATCTTTTTGTTCGACACTTCTTGCGGCAACAGCAACTTTCGCGCCAGCTGCTGCAAGATATCTTGAAATATCAGCTCCAATACCTCTGCTTGCACCGGCAATAAGAGCAACTTTTCCTTCTAATGACATATCATCATCCGTCCTAACTCATAACCAAATATATGAAATCTACTGTATTTATATACCAAAATTTATTCACTACGTGATCTTAACTTAGTTTACCGCTAGGGGATCAACATCAATTATCCAACCTTTTGGTAATTCTTCATGCATTTGCTGTATTAACGACGTAGGATCGTCACCAAACACAAGTACTTGTTGACGATATCTACCTCTAATACGTGATATCGCTGGAAAGCTTGGTCCAATAACGGAAATATTCTTAAACATCGGAGCACGTAATTTTATTTCCTCAACTACCCTTCTTGCTTCCGATGCAACGAATGGCAAATTATTATGGCTAAATAACAACCTTATCATTCGACTATATGGAGGATAACCATGCATAGCACGCCAACGAAAATCCGATTCATAAAACCGATCAGGATCTTGTGACACCGCAGCAATAATTGCTGGGTCTTCAGGTTGTAGAGTTTGCACAATAACTCGTCCATCTTGTTCAGCTCTTCCTGCACGTCCCGCAACTTGAACCAATAATTGGAATGTTTTTTCAGCTGATCGAAAGTCACCTTCACGAAGAGAATAATCTGCGAGCACAACACCAACAAAAGTAACTCCTGGCAAGTCGAAACCCTTAGCAATCATTTGCGTTCCAACTAAAACATCTGCTTCGCGATTAAGTAGTTTTTGCAAAGTGAGTCTATGATCCTCCATCGAACGAACACTATCCTTATCCCACCTCACAACACGGCTATTGGGGAAAAAATGGTGCACTTCTTTTACAACTTGTTGAGTACCTGCACTTATAGACTTTAATAATCGCCCACAGCCAGATTCGACACAATATTTTAGGACTCGTTTCTCACGACCACAAACATGGCATAATAAGCGATTTTCTTTTGAAAAAGTTTGATGCACAGATAAAGCTACATCACAGGATGAACATTTAGGTGTATGCCCTCGCGAACAGAGCATAAAAGGGCTTAATCCTCTTCTATTAAGAAAAAGAATTGCTTGCTCACCATGATCTAACGTTTCACCAAGCACTTCCACAAAACGATCAGAGAAAATACGATGCTCACCTCGCATATCAACCAATTCAATTTCAGGTAAATCATCAACTGGCCATAATTGAGAACTACCATCAACTTGTGAAACAGGACGTATCCGATTAGGTAAATCAATTCGAGTAAATAATCCTTGTTCAGCCGCTAGCCAATTTTCAGCATCAGGTGTTGCAGAACCAAAAACTACGATTGCATTAGTTTGTTTACCCAATTCTACTGCAAATCTTCGAGCATCATATCGGGGTTGTGGTTCTGATTGTTTATAAGTCCATTCATGAGATTCATCGATAATTATCAAACCTAGATTAGGTTGTGGAGAAAAAATTGCTGATCGAGATCCAATCACAACATCATATGAACCTTCCGCAATTGAATTCCATTCATCAAAAGCCTCTCCCATACTCAATCCAGAATGCATCACACCAATGCGACCAGGAAAACGTTCTGAAAAACGCCTTATAGTTTGAGTTGTAAGGGCAATTTCTGGGACCAATACAATAGCGCGTTTCCCAGCATTGATCACATGTTGCAATACATCTAAGTAGACTTCAGTTTTTCCACTACCTGTAACCCCATGCAAAAGAAAGTTCTCATTCCGATCTTCGTCTACTGCTTTACGAATTAAATTTGCTGCATTAAGTTGCAACCCTAAAAGTTTCACCGGAGGGCGTTTCACAACTTCTAGTGCTCTCAAGGGATCTCGCCTTTTATATACTTCTTTGACTTCAATCAAATCTTCTTCTGCAATCCTATTTACGACCTTGCGTGTTTCTTTACCAAATTTCTTAATTAAAAAACTCAGTTCGATATTTGGATTGGATAGAGTACTATTCATCGCTATGAACTCTAAAAGTTCAGAATAAATTCTTTCAAATTTCCCACGAGATAATTGGCGTAATATTGCAGAAATTTGATCAGGTTTTTTTACTATATGTATTATCCCTTGTTCTTCTCTAATAACTCCCTCAGTGATCAAATTTTCGATGGCAAGGCTATCTTTTTTGTACTTGATTAATTCTCTTAAACTTAGTTGTCCATCAGATTCAACAAGTTTTGAAATCAATCTTGTACTTCGCGTATGTCGACTGCCTTCAATTGATTTTGCTTTTATAATAGCTTCATTAGGATCAACTAACAGATGAACGATTTCTATATTTCTTGGTCGCCCACGGGGTTCTTGTAACTTGTAACTACGGTCAATTAATTTCTTACGTAAAAGAGAACGTATATCTGAATTAAATTGTCGAGTAGAAATAGTTTTACGAACTTCTCTTCTCAATCCATCACTTTCTTGCATTGCAACATCTATCAACCCAAACAGCTTTTTTTGTGATTCGCTAAGTTTCTCAAGATCTTGTTGATCGATATTTTTATTACTTCTGAGGAATGTAATCGGGCTCTCATTAGAGCCAGGAGGAAGAAATACACTGTATGCATTCCACAATGGAGTTAGATAGGTCTTTTGTAACCATTCAGCAAGATGCATCCTGAGTTTAGAAACATTAGGAATGCTTGAAACTGTTGTTTCTAAAAATCGCACTTCGGAGGGATTGTACCCGGGAGTGTCAAAAGGACCATCTGTGACAATACCTTGCAACACTAAACGTCCAAAAGGTACATGTACTAGATCACCAATCATAATTTTTTGATCATAGGGAATTGCGTAAGCAAAAGACATAAAAGTAGGATGTGCAGTATTTACTGCGACGCGAATATATTTCTTCCGAATAATTCGGGGACTTTTTTCTAAAGAATTCTCTATCAATGACATCTTCTTCATATCATAAGAGAAAAAAAGCGAGAACGTATCAAGATATTAAGTAGATCAGCGCCTAGCTTCCTTAATTCGAGCAGCACGGCCAGTTCTACCACGTAAATAATATAAACGTGAACGACGCACGCGTCCTTTTCTAGTAACTTCAATAGCTTCTAATCTGGGACTATTAAAAGGAATCGTACGTTCAACTCCTATGCCAGAAGATAATCTCCGAACAGTAAAGTTCCCAGCAGGTCCATTTTTAATACGAATTACAACACCTTCGAAAGGCTGTAATCTTTCACGGGTACCTTCAACAACGCGTAATTGCACACGAACATTATCCCCTGCACTGAAAGAAGGGAAGTCAGGATTAGGTTGCTGAACAAATTCACGCAGGTCAACAGACATTGTCATCTCGCCATCCTAGTACAAATAACCGAAGAAGCTATATTAGTTTCGACTTTACGTTACGTCGAGCTTTTATTCTAAATTAAAACCACGCTTATTATCTATTTTTTGATTTTCTAACCACTCTTCCTCTGATTCAGAAAGTTGCGCATCACTCAAGAGATCTGGACGCCTTACATGTGTACGATAAATTTGTTGAATTCTTCTCCATCGTTCAATCTCAGCATGATTACCAGATCGAAGGATTTCAGGAACTAAATGACCTTGGAATTCAGCAGGACGAGTGTATTGCGGATATTCTAAAAGTCCCGATTCAAATGATTCTTCTTCCAAAGCATCATCAGCTCCAAGAACCCCTGGAATACGCCTTGACAGGGCATCAACAAGCATTAATGCTGGAAATTCTCCACCTGACACAACAACATCACCAACACATACTTCTTGATCCACAATCACTTCTCTAACACGCTCATCCACACCCTCATAACGACCACAAATAATTAATAAACGCTCAAATTTCAATAGCTTTGTAAGCAATGCATTGTTTAACCTATCTCCTTGAGGGCTCATTAAGACTACATGTGCTTTGGTTTCATCAAATTTTTGGATTTCCTCAACAGCATCAAATATCGGTTCAGGTTTCATCACCATGCCTGGGCCACCACCGAATGGAGAATCATCGACGGTGTTATGTTTGCCTTTGGCCCAATCTCTAAGCTGATGAATAAAAATATTTATAAGTCCAGATAATTGTGCATTTTTTAGAATCGATTGATTCAAAGGGGGGCCAACTATTTCAGGAAAAAGAGTCACAATATCAAACCGCATAAACACCTCATATGTCTTACGATCATACACACGATAAGGTCAGATAAGCGATTAAGTTAATTTTTTTTGCTATTGGTAAAAAAAACTCTTGTAGGATTATCCCAAATATGGTAATGTTTTGGGGTGTTATGGGGAGAAATGGGGTAGCAACCCTGCCCGCGCCCCTGTAGTTCCCAACACAGTGAAGGCACCGATGTGTACTTTTTCGGCACCTTCGAACACTCCATCGATGAGCGCGGACGATTAGCAATCCCCGCCCGCTATCGTCGCGCGTTCGTCGACGGTGGAGTTCTTCGCCCAAGTCCAGACGGGGCTCTTGAGTTATACACACAACAATCTTTTGATTCTGAAGCTACAAGGCGACTTGAATCGGGAAATGGAAATCGTGAACGTTCATCACGTAGAACGCGTCGTAGTTTTTTACATGATGCCTATTCAGTTGAATTAGATAAGCAAGGACGGATACTCATTCCTCAAATACTTCGTGAAAATGGCTCCTTAGAAAATCGATGCACATTAGTAGGCTGTGGTGATTATGTGGAAATCTGGGACCCCATTCTTTGGGAAAACGAACTGACATCTATGCCACAAGACGAATAGAGGAATAAATGCTCGCCACTAACCAATCAGATTGGCAGCCAAATCATGTCCCAGTAATGTCAGATCAAGTAATAGAAGCCTTACATATCAAACCACGTGGAAATTATATTGACGGTACTGTCGGTCTAGGAGGGCATACAAGAGCGATATTAGAAGCCACTGACAATAAATGTACAGTTCTTGGAATTGATAAAGATCCTCAAGTACTTAAAATAGCAAAAAAAAGACTCAGTCAATTTGGTAATTCTGTAATTTTAGCGCAAGGCAATTATGCAAACCTAGAAGATATTTGTAACAAACATAATTTTATGCAACCAGATGGTTTAGTACTCGACCTAGGTATCTCATCTTTCCAGTTAGAACAAAATGGCAGAGGATTTTCATTTTTACGAGATGAATATCTTGACATGCGGATGAATCAAACAGATTCAATTTCGGCGTACGAAATTATAAACCAAACACCTGAAAAAGAATTAGCAAACATTATTTGGAAGTATGGTGAAGAACGGCAGAGTAGAAAAATTGCCAAGGCAATTATAAATCATCGGCCAATCAGTACTACTGGAGAATTAGCCACACTTGTTGAAAAGGTGATCCACCGCAGAAGACCTTCAAGGCAAAAAATACACCCTGCAACATTAACTTTCCAAGCAATACGTATTGCAGTAAATGATGAATTAGAACAACTAAAAAAGACACTCAACATCGTTCATCATTTACTCGAACCAAAATCTGGCAGATTGGCTATTATTTCTTTTCATTCGTTAGAAGACAGGATTGTTAAGAACCACATAAGAGACAATAGTTCACAAAAACCTAGGAATCGTTGGGAGCTAGAAGAGCGCACTTCGCCACTTTGGCTACAAATTAGTAAAAAAGTGATCAAACCCTCAGCAAATGAAATCCATAATAATCCTCGGGCCAGATCTGCTCGTCTAAGAGTTGCAGAAGCTCTTCCGATTATGGAGGAGATTGAATGATAAGAATTGACCAAAAGAATTCAGCTACCTCGAAAAATTCAGCTTCATGGGGAAAGTCTCAAAAAAATGAGGGCACCTATTTTGCAAAAGAAACGACAAGTGTTTCTCTCATGATGAAGAGAATTTTTGTAACAGCTCTATTACTTGCGTTGCCATTAATTGGCATCCTACAAGTTTTACAAACAAATCAATTAGCTCAAAATGGCTTAGCAGTAAACCAATTAATCAAAGAACGCAATGCGCTTGAAGCAAACATCCGCACACTTGAAGCATCCATCGCCAGCAATGTAAAACTTCGTGAGATCCGTCAGCAGGCAACTACACGTTTGGGGATGGTTCCTGCTGAAAAAACTATGCGTATATCTATAGATCAAAGGCAAGCAGCACCCATTCAAGTCCCTCTCAGATTCACAAGTGAATCAAGTGATAATCCATTGCCACAGAAAAAATGGTGGGAATCATTATTGGATTTTACTTTCAACTTCTTTTCAAGAAATCAAGAGAGTCAGCAGTGATGGCAGAGCACCCAATCAAGCACTTAAGTTGGCGTCATTGGGTGGTGGCAATACTAGTAATAGCTGGTTTGCTTACGATTGTCGGAAGATTATACCAATTACAAATTTTAGAAAATGAGAGATATTTGAATGAGGCTTTTAATAATCGTTTCACTAGTAGTACAGTCAGTGCACCAAGAGGTCTTATCACTGACGCTACTGGATACCCTTTAGCTATTTCAAAAGATACATGGGATGTTTATATAGATAGGTATCAATGGTCAGACAGAGAAAAAGCCAATGAATCAGCTTATAAAATCAGTACTTTCCTAGGTTTGGATCATGATGAGATATTCCAAAACGGAACAATATCAACATTTGGAGACTATTTGATCTATCGTGATTTAGATTATAAAGCTGGACAATTCATCATAGAGCAAGATTTGTGGGGGATACGATTAATACCTTCAACAGTTCGACAATACCCTGAAGGTATACTAGGAAAACAAATTATTGGTGAAATAGGAACTGATAAACATGGATTATGGGGAGTCGAATCCGATTTTGATCATATATTACGTGGCCAACCAGGGTTACTAACGTTTGAAAATGATGCACTAGGACGACCAATAGCTTTCACATCGACTTCACTAGATATTAGTCCTGTCCCTGGAAGTGAAATACAACTCACCATCGATCGATTTATACAATCAATCGCCGAAAAAGAATTAGAAAATGCATTAGAACGATACAAGGCTTCTGGAGGCTCTATACTAGTAATGAATCCTCGGACAGGTGCTATCCTAGCGATGGCTTCAGCACATGTTAATGAAATTGATAATTCAGATCGTAAAGAATCTTTACCAAATTATATTAAAAATCGAACGATTACAGATTTATACGAGCCAGGATCAGTGTTGAAAACATTGACTACAGCTACAGCTATCGATCTTGACCTAGTTAATATCGATACAACTTATGAAGACACAGGATCTGTAAATATAGATGGAACCATTATACGAAATTGGGATTTTCAATCACATGGGAAAGTTACAGTTCGTGAATATCTTCAAAAATCTTTGAATACGGGCGCAGTGTGGTTAGCTACAGAAATAGGAAAAGATTCTTTTTATTCGTATTTCGAAAATTTTGGGTTAGGCAGTCCAACACATTTAGGTTTAAGTGGTGAAGCGTCAGGATTGATGCGAACACCTTCCAAAAAAGATTGGTATCGTGTGGATTTAGCAGCAAATTCATACGGTCAAGGGTTGTCAGCAACACCACTCCAAGTCTTAACAGCTATCAATTCCTTTGCCAACGATGGAAAATTAATGCGCCCTTATATAGTTTCAAAAATTATTACAGAAAATGAAATTCGTGAATACCAGCCAGTTTTAGTAAGACAAGTAGTTAAGGAAAAAACTGCAAAAACAATGGGAAGGCTAATGCGTGATGTAGTGCATGGAACAACCTATCATGGTGCAAGATTAAAAGAACATACGGTAGCAGGTAAAACTGGGACTACCATTGTCTCTTCTGATTCAGGTTATGATTTCAATACTACCATCGCTTCTTTTGCTGGTTTTGTCCCTTATGAGCTCCCCATTGTATCGATTCTAGTAAAAATCGATACCCCGGAAGGAGACCTTCGTTTAGGCGGTCAAGTTGCAGCTCCTGTATTTGCAAAAGTTGCAAAGGAAATAATGAATTACAAACAAATCCCATCCTCCTATGATTTGGTAGCAACTAATGAAAATTAATAAAACACCTATACTCGACTCTAATCTTATTTTTAATGCTTTAGGAAAAGATCTTCAGTCACAGCATGGAGACATACGAACATTCAATAGGGCTGTAATCGACTCCCGTGAAGTTAAGCCAGGTGATCTTTTTGTAGCGCTTCCAGGTGACACTACTGATGGACATTTACACGCTGCTTCGGCCATCGCTGCAGGTGCTAATGGATGTCTATTAGAAAAGCATGTCGAAGGAACAGAAACAGGTACGCTTTTCTTTGTGAATAACACTCTCAATGCATTACAAAAAATTGCAGCTTTTTGGAGACAATCTCTTAATAATTTAAATATCATTGGTGTTACAGGTAATGTAGGAAAAACAACTACTAAAATACTCACTGCAGAACTAATTGCATCAAAATATAATGTCGAATACAGCAAAGCAAATTACAATAATGAAATTGGTGTCCCTCTTTGTTTGCTTGAAATAAAACCAAATATTGATTTTTCAGTAATTGAAATGGGCATGTATACCACAAATGAAATATCATTGTTATGCCAGTGGAGTAAGCCTAAAATAGGTATTGTTTTGAACGTTGGTCCCGTCCACTTAGAACGAGCTGGATCAATAGAAAACATCATTAAAGCTAAACAGGAATTAGTTGAGGCATTGCCAGAAAATGGCGTAGCTGTTCTCAATATCGATGATCCTTCTGTCCGCAAAATGGCAGAGCATACTTCTGCAAATGTAATTTTCATAGGGCAAAATCCATCTGCGATGATACGTGGAACAGAAATTAAGAGTATCGGGCAGGAGGGATTTAATTTTAACTTAGAAATTGAAAACCAGAAAAGGAAAATCCACGTTCCTTTACCCGGAACGCACCTGATGACCAATTTATTAGCTGCTTCAGCTGTAGCACATATTTTAGGGATGGATATAGATGAAATAGCAGAAAAAATTTCTACTTTGGATAGCACATTGAGAACAAAAATTTCTACCCTGCCAGGGAATATATTACTACTCGATGATACATATAACGCTAGCCCAGCCTCGATGCATGCAGCTATTAACCTACTATCTGAATTACCCGGAAGACATTTTGCATTATTAGGTGACATGCTTGAACTAGGAAGTGAAAGCCAAAATGCTCACGAAGAAATTGGAAAACGTGCTGCTCAAGATATCGATGTCCTATTTACTATCGGTGATTTGGGATTAATAATTAATAAATTCGCCTCTAAGTCTGGAGATTTTGAGGCAACACATATAACTGAAAAAAATCTAGCCGCACAACTTATAGCTAACCGATTAAAACCAGGAGATGCAATTTTAATTAAAGGATCTCGAGGTTTAAGGCTTGAAAATATAGCTTCCGACTTGTCGAAAATATTAAGAGAAATTTACCCAAATGAGTCATTCAGAAACGATGAGGTGAACTCCTGATGATTTATCCGTTATTGGTTGGTGGACTTTCGTTCTTAATTGCTCTAGTCGGAGGACATTATGTGGTTAATATTTTAAGGAATTTTAAAATCGGCAAGGAGATATCACAACACGGCCCAACTTCCCATCACGCAAAAGAAGGCACTCCTACTATGGGTGGCTTAATTATTTTCGGAACGGTAGCTATAATTACAATTTTCACAAATATTTTTGCGATTCAAGAGGGCAAATTCTCCATTGAACGTGCCTCAATTCTTCTGCCCTTGATCGTAATAATAATAACCATGGCAATCGGTTTCTGGGATGATCTTGGAACGCTCGTAAATATAAAAGGGAGAAAGGCTTTAAGTTGGAAAATAAAGTTTTTCTTAATATCAATACTCTCTATTACAGTATCATTTATATTGTATTTTCAACTTGAAGCAAAAAGTGCTAATTTGCCAGTTTTTGGCCAATTCGAATTAGGTTATTTATACATATTTGTAGCAGCTATAATATTATTTTCCACAACTAGTGCGGTATCGATAACAGATGGGCTCGATGGTCTGTTGGGTGGAACAGCAGCTATAGCTTTTGCTGCTTATGCTGTTATAGCACTTGCACAAGGACAAGATTATCTAGCAGTTTTCTCTTTCACTGTAGTAGGAGCTTTGCTTGGTTTTTTATGGCACAATGCTCATCCTGCACAGGTATTTATGGGAGATACAGGTGCTCTCCCCCTCGGTGCTGCTTTAGCCACAGTTGCACTAATGACAGGACACTGGCTGATCCTGCCAATAATAGGAATTGTATTTGTGGTAGAAGCTGTTTCAACAATCCTCCAAATTATTTATTTCCAAACCACAGGCGGTAATCGTCTGTTTCGAATGACACCGCTCCACCACCATTTTGAATTAATTGGTTGGAGCGAACCTCAGGTTGTGCTTCGACTATGGCTAGTCGGAATTATCGGAGCGCTCATTGGAATTACATTAGCGTTATCAATATGAAGAAAAAAGAAGATAAGAATGCAAATAGAATCTAGGTTTTCTGGAAAAAATGTAACTGTAGTAGGACTAGGAATAGAAGGCATAGATCTTGTGCGATATTTAACTAAACAAGGTGCCAAAGTATTAGTTTCTGACACACGAAAAGAAAAAGATTTGGCCGAGCAAATTCAGTCAATTTCTGATTGTTCGCCCACTTTATCACTCGGTGGAAATCGAAGTGAAGCCATGCTGTCTTCAGAAGTTATCTTTGTGTCACAAGGAGTTGATCAAAATGCACAATTCTTAAGTGCTGCCAGAAAAAATGGAATAGAAATTTCTTCCATGTCGAAATTATTTTTACAAACATGTCCTGTTGGTATCACTGCAATTACAGGATCATCAGGTAAGACTACAACCACCTCTTTATTGGATAGCATTCTTACAAAATCAAAAATCAATCATCTGATGGGGGGAAATATTGGCATTGGTTTATTAAGCTTACTAGACGATATAACGTCTGATTCCAAAGTACTCATAGAATTATCTCATACACAATTAGAAACCATTGATATAAGTCCTCAATTATCTTGTGTAACTAATGTAACCCCCAATCACTTAGACAGGTTCTCTTGGAATTCTTATGTAGATTTGAAACGACGTATATTTGAATTCCAAAATAAAGAAGATACTGTCATTTTTAATTTTGATAACAAAATGTGTAGAGAATTTTCTAACGAAGCGATCGGAAACGTAGTCTATACATCTAGAAAACAAAATTTAAATAAAGATGGAGTTTACCTAGAAAATCAAAATATATACGCACTACTTCAACAAGAAAAATTACCTATTATGAACATAGGTAATATACCTCTACCTGGCGTGCATAATATCGAAAATGTTTTAGCTGCTACCGCTTTAGCCCTTCAAATGGGTGTTTCAAACAAAGAAATCAATGATGCAATCATGAATTTCGAGGGAGTTCCACATAGGTTAGAGTCCATTGCCATTAAATCTGAAGTCCTTTACGTAAATGATTCAATTGCCACAACTCCAGAACGTACAATTGCTGGAATCAATTCATTTACACAGCCCATCGTCATAATTTTAGGCGGTAGAGATAAAAATCTCCCCCTTTATGAAATGTCGCATTTAATCAATCAACGGTGTCGTTCAGTTATCACATTTGGAGAAGCTTCAGAACTTTATGCAAAATCAATAGGTGCTATTAATCATCAAAATCCACCTACAATCGATCAAGTAGAGAATGTATCTGAAGCGGTTTTTACTGCCCAGAAAAGAGCACAGTCCGGTGATGTGGTTCTATTTTCTCCAGCTGGAACATCTTTCGATGCTTTTCATACTTTTGAAGAAAGAGGATTTGCCTTCACAAACGCCGTATTACAGATAGGCGAGGCATTTTGAAAAGTCGAACACACATAAGTCATGCACCTGATTACGGACTACTAATCTGTGTTCTCGCACTAGTATTTTTAGGATCGATTTTCGTTTACTCATCGTCGTATGTTTTTGCAGATCTAGAGTATGGAGATTCTCTACACTTTATAAAAAGACAATTGATTTTTTGTGTAATCGGCATAGTCGGAATGCTCTTAATTATGAAATTAGACTATCAGCATCTGAAAGATTGGAGCCCTTTCTTTATGCTTCTGGTATTGGTTGCTTTAGTAGCAATCTTAGTGCCAAATTTTGGTGTCGAATCGAACGGTGCATTAAGATGGTTGAAAATAGGACCTCTACCGGCAATACAACCTAGTGAATTCGCAAAATTAGCAATACTCATTTACATGGCAGCATGGTTACCTTCAAAAGGTGATTCTCTTCGTGATTTTGTTTTAGGTGCAATTCCTTTTGGTGGAATAGTTGGAGTAGTTGCAGCACTAATAATGTTACAGCCAGACCTAGGAACAACTATGCTCATAGCAATAGTCACTGGCATTCTTTTCTTTGTTGCAGGAGCAAAATTGATCCATGTAATAGCATTAGCAGGAAGTGGCATAGTTGCTGGAAGTATATTAGTTCTAGCTGGTGGTTACAGAATTAACCGTATTCTATCTTTTACATCCGCAGAATCAGATCCCACAGGAATGGGTTTCCAGACCTTACAGCTATTAATTGCTTTTGGTTCAGGAGGTCTTTCAGGATTGGGTCTGGGAGTATCAAGACAAAAATTTTTCTACATACCCGGATCACATACTGACGGTGTTCTAGCGATAATTGGAGAAGAAATGGGTCTTATCGGTGTTATGGCGGTCTTAATTCTTTTCATAATTCTTTTCTGGCGAGGTTGGGTCATTATGGCAAATGCAAGAGACCCATTTGGCTCTTTGCTAGTGGCAGGAATACTAACTTGGTTCAGTTTCCAATTACTTATTAATATAGGAGGAGTCACGCGATTAATACCACTTACAGGTATCCCTCTTCCTTTCCTGTCAGCAGGTGGATCTTCATTGATAGTCTCGCTACTAGCTATAGGAATTATGCTTTCAGTCAGTAGACAAACAGTCAGCAGGGATACTTGATGATGAAAATTGTACTCACTGGTGGCGGTACAGGAGGGCATGTATATCCTGCATTAGCTGTGGCTGAGCAAATATTAGACGAAATCGACGCTAAAATATTTTATTACGGCACTGAACATGGACCTGAAAGAGCAATAGCTGAGCAAAATAACTATGTCTATCGTGCAATTCCTGCTTCACAAGTACGAGGAAAATCACCAAAAAGAATAATTACTGGATTATGGAATCTTTGGCGAGGCACTCAGGAAGCACAAAAAAACTTTAAAAAAGATCTACCTGACGTAGTTTTTGCAACTGGTGGCTATGTTGCTGCTCCAGTGGGACGTGCTGCAAAAATCTGCGGAATACCTCTAATAGTCTTCCAACCTGACATATACCCAGGTTGGGCTATAAAGTTCTTAACACGGTATGCAACTTCTATAGCATGTACATCTGAAAAATCATTAGAGTATCTCCCTACCTTTAAAACCAAGGTGACAGGGTACCCAATTCGAAAACAATTTTTTGAAGCAACTAAAAATAAAGGTAAATCAAACTTTACATTGATTGAAAGCCTACCGACATTATTGGTTTTTGGTGGATCACTAGGATCTCATTCTATTAATGCAACTATTTCAAAGTCACTACACCAACTTTTAGGCAATATGCAGATTATACATATCACTGGCACCACTGATTTTGAAAAAATATCTATACTTAAGAAAAAACTCTCTCCAATTGAGCAAAGTAGGTACCACATAGTCGGATACACGAATGACATCGCTAATGCAATGGCTGCATCTGATCTTACGGTTACTAGAGCTGGTGCCTCTATCCTGGGTGAATTACCTGCATCAGGGCTGCCAGCAGTAATCGTGCCTGGAAATTTCTCCGATCAACTAAATAACGCAAATTTACTTGTTGAAAAGAGTGCAGCAGCCATGATCACCGAAAATGAACTCGATAATTTGCCAAATTTAGTTAATGAAATATTGTCAAATCCAGAACGACAACAATACATGGCTAACAATATGCACAACTTACATATGCCAAATGCAACCGCAAAAATAATTAAGATGCTAATGGAGGTCGCATGAAAGAAGTGCTCAAAAATAATCAATTAAAAGAAAATTTATCACTTCCCAAACATATTCACTTAGTAGGCGCAGGTGGTGTGCACATGTCGGCTATTGGTCAAATCTTAATATCAAAAGGTCATATATTATCTGGTTCAGACCTAGCTAGTTCCGGATATACTGAAAAACTTAAAGAGCTTGGTGCAAAAATTTTCTTAGGTCATAATTCAGATAATATTGGGCAGGCAGAACTACTGGTCGCCACAGCTGCTATAAAAACCGATAATCCTGAACTAATTGCCGCCAATAAAAAATCTATCCCGATTATGTTACGTGCAGAAATGATCCAATTACTTACGAAGGAATATGAACTTATCGCAATTGCTGGCAGTCATGGGAAAACCACAACAACCGGATTGACAGCCTTAATGCTAGAAAAAAGCCAATTAGATCCACTGGTCTTGCTTGGAGGGAATGCCCCAGATCTTGGGGGAAACTTGAAAATTGGATTTGGAAAATATGCAGTTATCGAAGCGGATGAATATGCCGAAGCTTTTCTACAATACAGAGCAAAAATTGCATTGATTACCAATATAGAAATTGATCACCTTGACTATTACAAATCTCAGGAAAATTTATACAAAGCTTTTAAGCAATTCTCTGAGCAAATCATATCAAGTGGCCTCTTGATTATTTCGATCGATTCCCCTCTAGCATCTGATTTAAAAAGTGAATATGAATCTTTGGGTAAGACTGTTGAAACTTATAGTATTGAAAAAAATGATGCTACTTGGTCAGCACGCAATCTTCGCGCCAATGAAATTGGCGGTCTCAGTAGTAATATATTTTTAGAGGGCCGCTATCTAGGTGAAATTTCACTTCCCATCCCAGGGCGCCATAATATGTCCAATGCAATTGGTGCACTTGCAGTAGCGATGCGTGCAGGTGTTGATTTCAACAGAGCAGCGTCAGTGATACAAAATTTTTCAGGTATCACGAGGCATTTTGAAGTTATTGGGGAATCATTAATTTTTGAAAAACCTATAACCATTGTCGATGATTATGCTCATCATCCCACTGAAGTTCGGGCAACAGTATCTGCTGCAAAACAAAAATATGGGAAAAGACGTCTCGTAGCATGTTTTCAACCTCATACTTTTTCAAGATCAGAATATTTGCTAGCACAATGGCGGCATTGCTTTGAAAGAATCGATAAATTATTCATGCTTAGTACCTACGCCGCTAGAGAAACGCCCGAGGATGGTATCGATGCAAAGCAATTATCTTCTGCAATTAGCTCACCAAAACCAATTGATTTGGAATCACTAGATAGCGCAGCAAAAATAATTGTTGAGAGTCTTCAACCAGGTGATGTTTTTCTAACTTTGGGAGCAGGTGATGTCACCAATTTAGGACCAGCAGTAATGAAACTTTTGGAGAGAAGAAAATGAACCGAAAACCTATGAAAATTGGGATTATTATTGGTGGTCAATCCAGTGAACACACTGTCTCCTTAACTTCTGGCAATTGCATTATCGATGCCATTGATAGCAACACATATGAGATCACGCCATTTGGTATCAACCTAGAAGGATTGTGGTTAAGTATCGAGGAGACCACTCAACGCCTCAAAGAATTCGAGCTCGGTGAGCGAGATTCCTTAGGTAGAGGCACGGGAACACATTTATTAAATAGTCATGAAACCCTATCTGCTTTAGGAGAAATGGATGTAATTTTCCCAATTATCCACGGTACTTACGGAGAAGATGGAAAACTTCAAGGATTCTTAGACTTAGCTAACATCCCCTATGTTGGTGCTGGTGTAGCAGCAAGTGCTTTAGGTATGGATAAGGGACTAATGCGTATGAACTTTGAAAGTGCAGGAATACCTCAACCAAAATATCTAATTTTCAACAATACACATCAAGAACATTTAAATAGGAATTTAACCGACCAAATTGAAAAAAATATTGGATACCCCTGTTTCATAAAGCCGTGTAATGGTGGATCTTCAATAGGTGTAAGCAAAGTACTTTCACGTGAAGATTTGGAGTCAGCATGGGAATTAGCAAAAAAATATGATCAAAAAATAATTATTGAAGAAATTATGCTAGGACGAGAATTAGAATGTGCTGTGATTGGCAATGATTCTCTTTTAGTTTCTGGAGTTGCAGAAATCAGAACTTCAGAAGAATTTTATACTTATAGTGCTAAGTATTCTGATGCAAAAACTGAGCTAATACTCCCAGCTGATATCAAATTAGAAACAATACAAAAAATCCAAAGCTACGCAATTGATGCATTCCAAGCCATAGATTGCAGTGGTTTAGCAAGGGTAGATTTTATTGCAGATGAAATTTCAGAACCAAAAGTGATAGAGATCAACACATTACCAGGATTTACTCCACAATCTATGTTCCCGAGGTTATGGGAAGCTCAAGGACTTACTTACTCGGAATTAATCACACAATTAATCGATTTTGCACTTGAAAAGCACTCTTCTGAAAGATTGGAAAATTAAGTTGTTCGGTCGCAGAAATATAATCAATAAAAAGAAGCAAATAGATAGAACTTCTAATCTAGCTGTTAAACGATTACAAAAAAATAAACCGTGGATCGTTTTTTGTAAAAAACAATTATCTCTAACAAAAGGTATTCTATTAAATCAGAAAATATTACTTACAGTACTTTCTCTCCCAGCTATAAGTTTAATACTGTTTGGAATCATAAAAATATCTGAAAGCGATATTGCACGTATTCAAAATATTGATGTTATAGGTACACAAATAATTGATTCGCATGACATTATTAAAATAAGTAATTTAAATGGACAATCTATTTTCTCAACAAACTTAAATCAAGCCCGACAAAATATTGCAAACATAAATGGTATTGAGAAAGTCACAATAAGCCGGAAAAATGTAAATGGAATTGAAATTATAATTTCCGAAGCTCAAGGCTGGGGTTACTGGCAGCATAATGAACAAAGAGTACTTGTAGATGCGTCAGGGAAAATTTTAAGCTTTGCGCGTCCAGCCCCTTCAAATGCACCCACTATCATTGACTTCAGCATCCAAAAAAATAATCAAAAAGAGATTAAGGTAGACCAAAATTCAGTTAAGTTAGTAGCACGATTGGAGTCTGAGAAAAGGTTCCTGAAAATGGGATTAAAACCGATTTCATATGTCTTTGAAGATAATCGTGGACTTACAATTCTTCTAGAAGATGCACCTAATATTGTGATAGGAGATGCATCAAACTATTTCTATAAGATTGCAACACTGCAAGAATTAATTTCACGATTAAATAAGACAACTTCAGAAATCAATGAGATTGATTTACGTTTTGGATCAAACGTAGTCATACGGTGATATTTAAGAGTACAATTAATTAGGAGTTATAAATGGCAACTACGAAAATAACCGCTATTGACGTAGGTACAACAAAAATTTGCACTGTTGTAGCTGAGGTGACTCCAGAAAATGAACTACGTATTCTTGGAGTAGGTATTGGGCCATCAGCTGGGCTAAATAAAGGTATGGTAGATGGTGTTCAAATTGCTACTGAAGCGATCTATTCTTCAGTAGAGCGAGCAGAGCGTGCATCAGGTGAAAAGATTAGCTCTGCACACGTTGGTATATCAGGTCCACATATCTCCGGTAATAATTCACAGGGAATTATCGCAATCACTGATCAGCAACAAGCTATTTCGAATAATGATGTTGAAAGAGCCTTAGAAAGTGCCCGAATTTTCAATGTGCCTAATAATCGTCAGGTTATACACGTAGTACCACGCCACTATATTGTTGATGGCAGTGATAACATTTCCGATCCTGTTGGGATGTTTGGTTCACGTCTTGATGTAGAAACTCATGTGGTCACTTGTTCTCTACCAGCAATGCAAAATCTCATGACGTGCGTCGAAGGAACAGGGGTCCAAGTTGAATCTTTAGTTTTACAGCCATTTGCATCTGCAGAGGCAGTCACTACACCCGAAGAAAGACTACATGGGTGTGTACTGGTTGACATCGGGGGAGGAACTACAGATGTATGCATATATCGTGATGGAGCTGTAGCACATACGGCCGTATTACCTGTAGGTGGAGCACATATGACAAGAGATCTTGTCGTAGCATTACGAGTACCTCAACCTTCAGCCGAAGAGGCAAAGAGAGATTATGGCCATGCCATTCCTTCATTAGTAGATGAAACTGAAGAAATTGAAATCTCTTCTTTTGGATCTGATGACAATAAAATTGTTAAGCGAAGACAGCTTGCTGAAGTTTTACAAGCAAGAACCGAAGAGTTAATGGAAATGGTCGCAGCTGAAATTTCAAGAAATGGAGATGCTGCTTTACTTTCGGCGGGAGTGATACTGACTGGTGGCGCTGCATCATTAAAAGGTATTGAGCTTCTTGCAGAAGAAGTTCTCGAACTGCCAGCAAGGGTAGGTAGACCACATCACCTAGCCGGCCTTTCAGACATCCTAAATGATCCTGCATACGCGACATCTGTAGGTTTATTACAATGGGCACTAAAAGAGCAATCCATCAATATAAGCCCTAAACCTAATACTCCTATCGGTGGATTGATATCAAAACTAGCACATCTAATGCGAATTATATTACCGCAATAAAATAACTTTGATTAACGAGCAAGGAGCGATCTATGAATACATCAAAAGACAAAAAAGAAGACAGCGCTCAAGCTAATGAACAAAAATTAACTGCTGGTTCTTTATTTGATTACTTAGCGGCTGCACGCGAAGAAAATGCAATGATCGATGAGGTAGAAACAGGCAAAATAGCTAAAAAAGACTTAGAATTAAATGAAGAATCTAAATCCAACAATACATCAAATTTAGAAGTACCTGAGAAAGAGGTCACAATGACAAACGAACCTTCCAAAGAAGCTTGGGGAGAAGGTGATCTTGAAGGGTTACCACCAATCAAGGTAGTCGGTGTGGGCGGCGGTGGCTCTAATGCGGTAAGCAGAATGATGGATTCTTCATTGCCAGGCGTCCAATACTTAGCTATGAATACTGATCTCCAGGCACTTGAAAACGCAAATGCTGATATTAAAGTCAGGATAGGAGATCGATTAACTCGTGGACTTGGTGCAGGTAGCGATCCTCTACGAGGACACCGTGCAGCAGAAGAATCACGAGAATTAATTGCAGATGCTCTTCAAGGAGCAGAAATGGCTTTTGTAACAGCAACTTTAGGTGGAGGTACTGGAACAGGTGCAGCTCCCATTGTCGCTGAGATTGCCCGTGAATTAGGAGCACTAACTATTGGTGTAGTCACAAAACCTTTTAGTTTCGAAGGTGCAAAAAGACGACAACAAGCTGAAGAGGGAATTCGAGATCTTCAAGAAAAAGTTGATACATTAATTGTCATTCCAAACGATCGATTAATGCAAATGAATGATGAAGATTTGCCTGTAGAAGACGCATTTAAAGCGGCTGATGATATTTTGAGACAAGGAATACAAGGTATTAGCGAATTAATAACTATTCCAGGAACCGTTAATTTAGATTTTGCTGACGTCCGTAAAATTATGACTGATGCAGGACCTGCACTTATGGCTATTGGTCGCGGAACAGGTCAACAAAGAGCTGTAGATGCTGCACGACAAGCTATATCGAGCCCTTTGCTTGAGATAGATATTACTGGAGCTACAGGTGTACTGTTCAATGTTGCAGGTTCCAAAAATATGACGTTACGAGAATTAGATGCAGCTGCTAGATGTATTGCTGAAGTAGTTGATCCAGATGCTGAAATTATATTTGGGACTACAGTTGATGAATCGCTTAATGACGAAGTCCGCATGACACTAATTGCAACTGGGTTCGTAGGTAATCGTCCTCCTTCAATTCAGAAAACAATTAATGAACTTGAACTAACCGGTGAAGAACCTCCACCGATTAAATTAGGAGATCTAACTGCTGATTCTGGATTAGATACTTTGGATGAAGCTGATCTACCAACTTTCTTACGGCGTACATTTCCTGAAAGATAACTCGCCTGCTATAAAATTTGTCATGCATTCTAAATCTTCCACGTTCATCCACGTAGAAAAATAAAGAATGGGGATAACTCACTGATAGCATGTGGAACATCGCATTGTATTGATCTCTCAATCGTGTTTTACTCTCTTTATCCCAGTTCAACCAATCCTCTCCTACAAATGTAAAGGCTATCTAGCAATGAATTGTCCTTCTTGTGGAAAAAATGCAAACATAAATGAGAATATTACTGAAACTTATAATTCTGATTCCACAATTTTTCGCCGTCGTTCCTGCCTTTCTTGCGATAAAACTTTTACTACATCTGAACAAATTCAAAACACAGTAATTGTTGTAGTTAAGAAAGATGGAAGGCGAGAAGACTTTCAATCAGAAAAGTTATTGTCCAGTCTCAAAATAGCTGCACGTAAAAGAAAATTACCCGTGGGATCTCTACGTGCCATAGTTAGTGACATTGAAATACGCGTCATGGGAAATGAACACGGAGAAATCTCTAGTCGTATTATTGGTGAAATGGCAATAACACGTTTAAAGAGGCTCGATCCGATTGCATATATTCGTTTTGCATCGATTTATCATCAGTTCATTTCCGTAGAGCAAATGTTAGAAGAATTAGAACGCATAACTTCTAATCCAAGTGCTGCTATTCATGAGCAACCAAGGCTGTTTGATATACTTGAAGAGATCACTGAAGAAACACTCGTTCCTCCAGTAAAATTAAGCGATCACAGAAAAGTAAAACCTGCCTGAATCGAGTTAATTCTGAATCAAGCAACTAACCCAAATAACGTGCAAATACGAGTTAATTCCATTCGCACGTCTATTGATAAAGCATGTGAAAATGTGGGTAGAAATCCTAAAGAAGTTCAAATAATATGCGTTTCAAAAACTCATGACTTATCAGAAATAGTCCCTATCCATAATATGGGATTTGTTGATTTTGGAGAAAATCGTGTACAAGAATTGGTACCAAAAGCAAAGTCTGCTATTGACACTCATTTGAATGTAAATTGGCACTTTATTGGTCATCTACAAAGAAATAAAGTTCGACAAATCCTTCCTTTTATAAGCACATTGCACTCATTAGATTCTATTGAGCTATTAAATCAACTAACGAAATCATGGGAATCTGATATAGCCAATGAATCGAGGAAACCACTTCAAACGTTTATAGAGGTAAATATTTCAGGTGAGCAGCAAAAATATGGAATAAAAAAAGAAGAACTACAAAATTTTCTTAATTATGCACGTAATAATTCAGTACTAGAAATATTAGGTTTAATGACAGTGCCCCCAAAAACAGAAACTGCTGAACAAGTTCGGCCGATATTTAGAGAGCTACATGAATTAGCAAGTATTCACGGATTAAAGCACCTATCAATGGGAATGAGTGATGATTATAGAGTAGCTATTGAAGAAGGTGCTACGATTGTCAGAATTGGTCGTGCATTTTTTGAGTAAAATGCAAAGGGGATAATAGCAATGAAAATATCAATTATAGGTGGAGGTTTCATGGGTGAAGCCTTTGCAAGAGGATTAATCAAAAAAGGTAAAATATCTATATCGGACATTATTATCGCAGAAGTTAAGAAGGAACGAAGAGAAGAACTATCAAATCAAGGATATACTGTTACAGAAAATACCTTTCAAGCTTGCTCTTCAGCCTCAGTCGTTCTAATCGCAATTAAACCTCAAGATATTGATCATTTATCAGATCTAGCAAAATACATTAAAGATGAAGCTATCCTGATATCAATAGCTGCAGGGATTTCTATACCGACTATTCAACACATTACAAAACATCAAAATGTCATCAGAGTCATGCCGAACCTACCAGCCGCAATTGGAGAAGGTGCCATCGCATATCTGGTAAGTGATAAAATTACTGTAGAGCAAAAAAATATTGCAAAAGTAATTTTTGAAGCTGTAGCAACTATAGCTATAGAAGTAAAAAATGAATCTGAAATTAACTTAGCAACAGCAGTACATGGTTCAGGTCCTGCATATGTATTTCTACTAATGGAATCTATGATCGAAGCAGCAGTTACACTCGGCATGTCTCGGGATAATGCATTAGCACTGGTTAGAGCCACCGTAAAAGGTTCTGCACTTTATGCGACTGAGAGTAACGTTTTGCCACAGGAACTCAGAAATGCTGTAACATCACCAGGTGGAACTACCGAAGCTGCTGTGGCTAAACTGGACGCTTTAGGTTTCCGAAATGCATTGAGTGAAGCAATTCAAGCTGCATTCATAAAAGCAAATGATTTAGCAAAAAATAATCACAAGAATTAAATAAGGAGCAAAAGTGGACGGTATAATTCAGTTGGTAGGTGTGTTTATTCAATTTCTCGGTTTTGCAATCTTTGCAAGAGCAATATTAAGTTGGTTCCCAATTGATCAAAATGGAACCATACCGCAAGCACTTAATTCGATTACGAGCCCGATATTAGATCCTTTAAGAAAAGTCATTCCACCACTTGGGACGATTGACCTCACTCCTATGATTGCTATGTTCTTACTTTTAGTTATTGGTGGAGCACTTACCGGCGGTTAATTGCTTTCAACAATTTTTTTATAATTTATTGACTTAGAACGTCTGTTCTACTAATGTACTTAATAACTTCTACAGCTTAATTTACATTACAGGAGATAGAAAACATGGCGAAATCTGAGAAAAAAGAAAATCCTGAAAACCGGCAAGAGAGCCTTAATCGCGCTATCGATCAAATCACAAAAGACTTCGGTAAAGGTGCTGTGATGAGATTGGGAGATCCTGAGGCAGCTATAAGCGTCTCTGCAATACCCACCGGCGCTCTATCACTTGATGTTGCACTCGGCATTGGAGGAATTCCACGAGGACGTATAACAGAAATATTTGGACCAGAATCAGCAGGAAAATCAACTTTAGCGCAGCACATACTAGCAGAATCACAAAAATTGGGAGGAACCGCAGCGTACATAGATGTAGAACATGCATTAGATCCTGAATATGCAGCTGCATGTGGCATTAATATTGATGACCTGTTGATATCGCAGCCAGATACTGGAGAACAAGCTTTAGAAATATGTGAGGCATTGATTAGATCTGGTGCTATTGATCTAGTTGTAATCGATTCAGTTGCTGCTTTAGTCCCACGCGCAGAAATTGAAGNGGACATGGGAGATTCATTGCCAGGGCTACAGGCAAGGCTTATGTCACAAGCAATGCGAAAATTAACTACTGCAGTTGCACGCAACAACACGGCACTGATTTTTATTAATCAGTTACGTGAAAAAATCGGTGTAATGTTCGGTAGCCCGGAAACAACACCAGGAGGACGAGCATTGAAATTTTACTCATCCGTACGAATTGATATCAGACGTGTAGAATCATTAAAAAATGGACAAACTTTTATAGGAAATCGTGTACGTTGCAAAATCGTTAAAAACAAAATAGCACCCCCTTTTCGACAAGCAGAATTTGACATCATGTTCTCAGGAGATCAGCACGGAATTAATAAGTACGGAGATATATTAGATCTTGCTGTCGACAACGAAATTATTAAAAAGATGGGGTCATTCTATTCCTATGGTGATTTACGATTAGGACAAGGGAAAATGAATGCGTCAACATTTCTACGAGAAAACGAAAACATTGCNAATGAAGTTGAAGATAAAGTGCGTTTAGCAACAGGACTATTAAANAATCCNATAGAGGATAAACAAAAAGAAGATTTTTNGCTAAACNCTGAAAATCAATCATCATTACTCACAGTTGACCANTAATTTAATGGCGATTATTAATTCCATCGAAAAACTCAGACACGGTAAAGTTCGAGTCGTTTTTAATAGCGAAAATAATGTAGATATATTAGNCGAGTCTATTCTGGAATATAAAATCACAGAAGGCTTATCAATCTCNAACACAAAATGGCATGAAATTTGTAAGGCAAGTAGAAATAGATTAGCCATTCGAGAAGCATTAAAATTTTTATCAAAGAAAAGAAGAACAACTAGCGAATTAGAGCAATGGCTACAAAAATCATTTTCAAATAATGAAACATNACATGCCACAGAAAGAATGCAGGAACTTAAGTATCTGAATGATGAGTCATGGGCAATGGATTATCAAAAAAGCTACAAAGCTCGTGGCAAGAGTAAAAGATATTTAGCGAATGAACTTAAAAAGAAGAACATCCACCCAGAAATACAGGAAAAGGCTCTCAATATACATAATGATGAAACAGAGGCATTATGGCTAGCACGCAAGAAAGTCAGAACCTTAGATAAACTACCGTTCGAAAAACAAAAAACAAAGCTATATTCCTATCTTCAACGAAGAGGATTTAATAACGAACTTATAATATCTATCGCACGCCAACTAATATCAGAAAATTAATAAATAGATCCACATAGCACATGGTTATTAATCTAGATGCTAGAATAATAAAGTTGAGATTCAAGTTATTAATCTCAACCACTAAAAATATATAAACAACTATTAACTGCTGAACGCGACAAATTTGGCGCGGATTTCTCAGCTTTGGAGAACATAATGGAATTACTTTCCTTAGGAATTATTTCCGTGGGTGCATTTGCCCTTGGAATAATTTTTGCATACTTAATAATTAAAAATAATAGTAAGAGTCTTTTANGAAAATCAGAAGAACAAGCTAAAAAATTATTATCNAACACTGAACATGAGACACGNGAACTNTTATTACGGGCAGAAAATTCAGCNCTAGATTANCGAAAAAAAACAGAATCCGAAATCCGAGAATTAAGGCGTGAAGTTTCTCGTGCAGAAAATAGAGTAGACCAACGAGAAGAAAATCTACAGCAACGTACAGAAAAACTCGATCGATTAGAACAATCGATAAAAGATCGAATACAAAATATAGCTCNGAACGAGGAAGAAATAGAAAAATTATTCTCAGAGNTTTCTAAAAAACTAGAGCATGTTTCATCNCTTACTGCAGAACAGGCACGGACNCTTTTATTACAAGAAATTGAAAAAGAACTTGAAGAAGAATCAACGCGCAGAGTAAAGATAATGGAGGCNGCAGTTCATGCAGAAGCTGAAAAAAAGTCACAGAAAATANTAACAACGGTAATGCAAAGGATNACAGCAGATATTACATCAGAAAATACAGTTAGTACTGTAGTACTNCCTTCAGACGACTTAAAAGGAAGAATAATTGGGCGAGAAGGTAGAAATATCCGTGCCTTCGAAGCAGCAACTGGGTGCGATTTAATTATTGATGATACTCCAGCTTTAGTTACAGTTTCAGGCTTCGATCCGGTGAGAAGAGAAATAGCAACAAGATCTCTTACAAAACTTGTTGAAGATGGTCGGATACAACCCGTCCGTATAGAAAGTGTAGTTACCAAAGTAAAAGCTGAAATAGAAAAAATTGTTAATGAAGCCGGTGAACAATTAATTCAAGATGCTGGCATCCCAAATCTGCATCCAGAACTAATTAAAACATTAGGGAAATTAAAATTTCGTTATTCATATGGGCAAAACCAATTAAGACATGTATTAGAAACCTCTTGGTTAGCTGCAGCAATTGCCTTTGAAATAGGAGCCGACGTTGAAGTGGCAAGGGCAGGTGGATTATTACATGACATAGGTAAAGCAATTGATCGAGAAATGGAAGGAACTCATGCACTTATTGGAGCGGACCTCGCAAAAAGATTTGGAGTTGCTGATGAAATTGTACATTGCATAGCAGCGCACCATGAAGAAATTACTCCAGAAAGTATTGAATCTCTTATTGTTATCTGTGCTGATGCAATATCTGGTAGTCGTCCAGGTGCAAGGCGTGAATCTGCAGAGCAATACATTAAACGTCTNGAAGCATTGGAAGCAATAGCAAATTCTTATGATGGAGTTAATGAAACTTTCGCTATACAAGCAGGTAGAGAAGTGAGAGTACTTGTTAACCCAGGAGNTATTACCGACATNGAAGCTACACGCTTNGCAAGAGATATCTCCACAAAAATAGAAGAAACNCTTGTTTACCCTGGNGAGATAAAAGTTACTGTAATAAGGGAAACTCGCACNTCGACTGTTGCCAGATAAATATCATTTCATTAAAAATAAGATANATATGCTAAAAATATTTCATAANCAATGTAACTCCNAATGGCACATCTCAAGCCAGCTATTATGTGGACGNTGTGAAAAAAAGATCTGCCCCGNTTGTTTAATACATACACCAGGTGGAACAAGATGTAGAACATGTGCAGAAATGAGAAAATCGCCGGTATATGAACTAAAGTTATCCCATTATTTAGCAGCAATTGGTTCAAATATCTTGATAGCACCAATCATTGGTTATGCAATGTACCTTTTCGTACCAATTTTGGGAATCAGTTTCATCAGTATGATCATTGCTTTTCTCCTTGGGGTAGCAATAGGGACTTTAAATGCAACCATAATCAGCAAAGTTACCAGAGGCAAAAAAGGAAAATCACTACAGCTAATCGCAGTAGTTTTCATTTTAGGCACTGTTTTCGTTAGGTATTTATTAGTAGATTTTGATCAAAGANTAATAGAAACTGATTTTATCTCACCGCTAGCAAGCTTTATCGCCTGCATATATGCCTGGCAGCGATTAGATTAAAAACGTTCAACCACGACAAGGAAGGCCAACAAGGCAAAACAAACGACTGAAACAAAGAAAACNCTTTTGAGTTCTTGCATTAAATAGGGCGATTGTCTTTCAACATAGCGGGCAGGACGACTGGACTTTGATTTTTCTTTCATACGACCTCTTGAATATTTGTTACATAAATACTAATCAACATTGAAAATATATTCCATTAAGATTGACCGCGAGGGATAAAAGTGTTTAACTTCGTTACAGCATGTGGCCCCGTAGTGTAGCGGTCTAACACGCAACCCTGTCACGGTTGAGATCGGCGGTTCGAATCCGCTCGGGGTCGCCACTTTTTATTCTGTTTNTCTNTTNATATCGNAAATTATTGCTGCTTGATATAATTTANGTGGAGGCAATATTTTTGCNCATGAANAANCTTTTTNNAAAAAAGTNNATCACNATACTAAGNATCTTAATTTTATGCANNNTTANTNNAATATTCNTNNGCTATCAAA
>PANZ01000009.1:0-91124 GCA_002707835.1 Chloroflexota bacterium | reverse complement strand
CAAAATTCAGATCCNNTNCCNNTTCCANNANCTANTGNAANANTCACNANNACNNCNTCANNAACTNTTACNCNAAAACCTCTNTCCGACAGAAACTNCGATNCCANTTCCTACAGTAAGTTCAACNCCNAAACGTNTCACNTCAGCATGTGTTTATGCNNTNGTTAATGATGAAACAAAAAAATTATTNCTAAGAGCTGACAAGGAAATGGCTTTNCCNGATGGTTATGAACCTGAAGTNNTCAAATTNCCTTTAGAATACATACTTCAAGGATGGACAGAACAATATTTGATACCNGAAACAGCAAATGCNGCTATGGAATTAATAGATGCGGCAAAAAAAGAAGGCCATGACATAGTAATACGATCATCTTATCGATCTTTCCAAGAACAAGAATGGACATTTGCTTATTGGGTAAAAGAGCTTGGTTTAGAACAGGCTAAACGAGAAAGTGCAGTACCAGGGCATAGCGAACACCAGCTAGGGCAAGCGATTGATCTCACTAGTGAGTCTGTTAATTGGGATTTACAGGAAGCATTTGGCAGCACACCAGAAGGTATTTGGGTCGATCAAAATTTACATAAATTCGGTTTTGCATTAAGTTACCCTCGTGATAAAGAAGAAATAACAGGTTATATTTATGAACCATGGCATTTACGCTATGTGGGGAAAGCATGCAGCAACGAATGGTATGAGAGTGGTAAAACATTAATTGAAGTCTTAAAAGGTATCCATTTAGATTATTAAAAATAGGCATGCAAAATGAGGTAATTATGAGTGATCTTGAAATTGAAATAGCTGATGGCGTAATGACTGCGACATTTAACAGACCAGAGAAATTAAACGCACTTAATAACAACATTAGGATTGGGTTAAGAAATGCACTTGCAGAAGCCTCCCAAAATGATGAGGTTAAAGTATTAGTACTTACTGGTACAGGCAGGGCATTTTGTGCAGGTGCCGAAGTAACTCGTGAAAAGTCTCCAGCAATCAATGGATCAACTACGGAAGAGCTACGTTCGCGATATGATCGAATGAATATACAAGCAGGTTCTTCGGAAACTGTCCAAGCTTTTGCTGCATGTGATGTACCAATAATAGGTGCAATAAATGGTGTTACTGCAGGTGCTGGATTCGGTATTGCACTTTGTTGTGACATTCGTTTTTTCAGTGAACAAACACGGATTGGCTCCATATTCAGTAAAAGAGGTCTCGCTTCAGACTATGGAGCTGCCTACTGGTTACCACGATTAGTAGGTCCAGCCAAAGCGTTTGAAATGCTATACAGTGGAGACCTAATTAGCGCTGAAGAAGCACTACAAATTGGATTGACGAATAAAATTTTCCCCTCTGAATCTCTATTATCTGAAACCTTAAGTTTTGCAAAAAATCTCGCTGCAGGTGCACCAATGGCACTCACTGCCATTAGAAGACTCGTGTTAGAATCAACAGATACTATTGAGAGAAATCTCTTCCTAGACAGAGAGTGGTCTATCCAAGCTCAACTATTGAAATCTAATGACTCAAAAGAAGGTTTTCAAAGCTTCCTTGACAATCGCCCTCCAGAATTTACAGGTACATAATTTAGACTGGGGGAGAATCAACAATTATCCCCTGTTCAAACAGCTCGGCAATATCGAAAGAAGAATATTCGAGAATTCCACCCAATACCTGAGCATAATGCTCCCCCAGACCAGGTGAGCGTACCCAAGAATCATAACCACGATCATTATAAAATTTCACTGGTGATCCATCATATGATTGATAACCTGCATCCATCTCTTCTACACCAAAAAAATAACCACGTTGTAATAAATGCTCATCAGTTAGCCATTCAGGAGACGAATTAACAACACCAGCAGGAATAGATATTTTTTGTAATTGCTTCATTAATTCAACTTTATCCAGATCTTTTGTCCAATTCTCTATTGATTCATCCAAAAGTTTTTTATTAATTTTTCTATTGATACTAGAATTAAATCGTTCGTCATTCTCCCAATTTTTTCCAGCAAAAGTACATAATTCATACCATTCACTATCTGAACGAATTGAAATAGCAATCCACTCATCTTTTCCTAAACAACGATATACGCCATTGGGAGCAAAATCGTTATGCTGATTGGGTGCCATTTGAGGTTCACTTTGATTTAATTGTGAGTCAATAAAATATTCACCGAAATATCCTACTCCGCATTCATGTTGAGAAAGTTCAACGAAACTTCCTTCATTTGTACGGTAACGTCTTTCTAAAGCAGTCATCACGGCTGCGGTTGCTGCTGTCCCGGACATCGCATCTGTCAAAGCCTGTACTGACATGCGCGGCTCTTCTGAGCTATAACCCAAAAGTGCACAAACACCCGTTAGAGGCTCAATACTGGGGCCCAAGCCTATATATTCACGATAGGGACCACTTAACCCAAATGCTGGCATAGCCACATAAATAATTTGCGGATTACGTTTCTTTAACTGAGCGTAATCAAGACCAAGTGAAGGCATTGCACGTGCACTAAAATTTTCGATAACAACATCGCTTTTTTCTACTAGTTCTAGAAAAATTTCACGCCCACGCTCTGCTTTAAGGTTTATAGCCAAGCTTTTTTTATTTCTATTAAGTTTATTATTGAGCCCCTGACGATTCCAAGGAATATCACCAGGATTGTTATCAGGATAATAACCAGATTTATCACCAGAACTTGTCACTTTTCTAGGACCTCTACCATCTTGAGCTTCAATTTTTATAATTTCTGCACCCATATCACCAAGTATTCGTGTTGCTAGAGGGCCAGACCATATTCGAGTGAGGTCAAGTACACGTAATCCTTTTAATGGCTGCATTCTATTGATGGATGCATTCGCAAATTCGTTTTTTTGAATTTCCCACTTAATATCTTCAAATCGATATCGCTGAGGTGGATTTTCCTTAGGAGCTTCTTCACCAGCAAATTTAAATGGTGATCCTGCTGTCAATATTTCAGTATCACCATTATTAATTTTTTTCCAGAAGTTACGAAATACAAGATGTTCATCACTTAACACCTCTTGTAAACTTTGTTGAATTCCTATTGGCACTCTCCACGTTTCTTGACCAATTTTAAATAATGTTGCCCGATCTAGATCTGAAAATGCATCTTCGATAATAGAAGTTATTTCATCTACTCTTTTCATTCTTTCTGAATTTTCCGCATATGCGGCATCATGTGCTTTTTCTCCAATTCCTAACATAAAAGCGAATGGTTCCCAAAATCGTGGAAGTATATTGACTCCTATCCACCCATCAGCACATCTGACCATCGTGGTCGGACAAAGATTTTGCCATTGATTACCATGACGACTTCTAATATCTTTATGTTGTGACCACATAACATCTGTAAATTGATGCAATCCAACTACCGTTTCAAATACAGAAATTTCAATCGTTTCTTCTTCAGAAATTACAATGCCAGATAAATACTGAGCTATTGCAGCAATATATGCGAAAGTCCCAGCCTGATAATATGGATACCGCCCAGGCAAAGTTAATGGAGTCCGTCCAATATCACCTGACAAAAAGGTATACCCACCTTGGGCAAGTATTGTAGTTTCTGTAGCTTCGTAGTCACGATAAGGACCCGAGAGACCAAATGGAGTGATTGAAACTTTCACTGAATTGTTATTAGCAAATTCAAATATTCTATACTCATCCAGAATTTTGGGAGACAAATCAGTAAGTATGATATCGGCTTCACTTAATATTGAAGAAAATAAGTCATGATCTGAACTGTCAAAATAATCAATATTTATATGACGCTTACCTGCATTCAAATATAAGTCATCAGCCACTGTTACTTGCTGTCGATGAGGAGTTTCTATTTTTATAACTTCTGCACCCCAGCGAGCAAAAAGTTTTCCGGCATAAGCGGCTGCGTTTTCGCTGTCGCTTATTTCAACAACACGCATAATCTTCCTATCAATAAATCAAAAAAACTATCTCTTCAGCACGTTATAATAGATGATAACGAACAAGAATGCTCAAATCAGTTATATAACAAATTTGTGTTTTGGAGACCTATGCCATTTATTGAACTACATGTACATACTAAAGCAGGTTCTGCCGACTCAAGCATCTCTGTCGATGCTCTGGGAAAACATGCATCAGAACAAGGTACTGGCGCGATATTGGTGGCAGAACATTGGCGTGTATGGACCGAATGGGAACAGTCAGGGTTTGAGGCACAGTGGGGGGTTAAACTTTTTGCTGCATTAGAACAAACTACTGATGAAGGACATTTCATAGTTATCGGGCCACAATCTGGTGAAACTTTACCATCGACTGCATCAAAACTTTTAGAATACACAAAAAATAATCAATACTTTGTAATTTGGGCTCATCCCTTCAGACATTTTTTTGATGCAGTCGGAGCGTCGCGCCCTCCATTTGCCATGGATGCAACTCTGGAAGAGCTCGCAGCACATCCTACCTTTTCGCTTGTTGATGCAATTGAGATTGAAAATGCTGGATGTACTGAACGTGAAAACTCTCTGGCTTTAGAAGTTAGCCAACTTTTAACTAAACCCGTTACTGTTGGCAGTGATGCACATGATGTCGAACATATTGGGGCAAGAAGGCTCCCCATCCCAGAAATCCCTCAAGATACAACTGAATTATTAGAATTAATTCAATCTTTAAGTCTTGAAAATATGCCGAATCTAGGCCAATAAAAACTACAAATAACGAAGTTTCTTTGCTTCTGCTGTTAACTCATCTCGAAATTTGGGATGGGCAAGACGAATCAGTGCTTCAGCTCTTGCAGCAGTTGTTTTTCCCTTTAAATTTTCTGCTCCGAATTCAGATACGACCCAATGCACATCATTACGAGGTGTTGTTACAACTGCTCCCGGCGTTAGGGTTGGAACTACACGAGACACGGTACCATTTTTTGCAGTGGAATAGAATGCAATTATCGATTTACCACCTTTAGAGTCAAAAGCCCCTCTCGCATAATCATGTTGCCCGCCTGTACCACTGAATTGCTGAACTCCAATTGATTCAGAGCAACATTGGCCCGTTAGATCTACTTCAATTGTTGAATTAACTGAAATTTGATTATCATTTTTGGCAATATTTGGTGGATAGTTCGTATAAGAAACCGGATGCGCTTCAATATATGGATTATCATCTAAAAATTCATACATCCGCTGTGAGCCAGCGGCAAATGCATATAATGCCTTACCTGCATGAAATGTCTTTTGTGATCCGTTCGCTACACCTGATTCAACCAAATCCACCATAGAATCAACAAACATTTCTGTGTGAATACCTAAATTTTGGTGTCTCATCAAACTTTTTGCAACTGCATTAGGTACACCACCAATACCCAATTGAATACATGCACCATTTGGAATCATTTCAGCGATAATTTCACCCATCGCACTATCTTCTTCTTTTTCAGGTGGTGTAGGTAGTACTGTGAGAGGAACGTTATTTTGTATCACAGCATCTACTTCAGAGATATGAACCCACGAATCGCCATGTACACGTGGCATATTTTCATTAACTTCAGCAAGCACCACATCAGCTTTCGCAATAGCTGCCTTATTAACATCGACGCTAGTACCTAAGCTCATGTATCCATGACGATCGATTCGAGACACACACACAATTGCGACATTCACGTCCATAAATTCTGTAATCAATCTTGGAATTTGATGAAAAAATGCCGGGCTAAAGGACGCAATCCCCTCAGCAATAAGATTTCGATCTGCTCCTGTGGCAAACAATGATTCCCAATGAATGACATCTGTAACATCTTCTGAAAAAATAGTACGCGCACTTGCTGCCATTGGAAGTAATGCTGTCATACGGAGATCTGAAAAACCACCATTTCGAGCACGATTAGCAATAGCTTCAAGTAGTCCAGGTGGTTCACCAGTAGCCATTCCTTGAACGATAAACGAATGATCAGGGATCAAACTGGCTGCATCAGCGGCTGAACAAAGTTTACTCTCAAATAATTGTTCGTAATTCATGCTCTCTCCTTTTATCTTAGCTAATGTAAGAATACTCTTTAGAGCAACTTTTGAGTGATCTTGATTAAGATCGATTTTTTTTGATTATAGTATAAGGAAAAACTTATGAAATTCGGACTCACAATTTTCCCAACTGATTATGCAATCAACCCAATCATTCTAGCGCAAGAAGCAGAAGCTAGAGGATTTGAATCAATTTTTCTTCCAGAACATACACATATACCAGTTAATAGAGAAACTCCATTCCCTGGAGGAGGCGACTTACCTAAAGAATACGCACATACTTTTGATCCATTCATAACTTTAGGGGCAATCGCAGCTTCAACCAAAAATATAAAATTAGCAACAGGAATTGCACTAATAGTTGAAAGAGATCCAATTATTCTAGCCAAAGAAATTTCTACTTTAGACATCATCTCAAATGGACGAGTTCTGCTAGGTGTTGGAGGAGGATGGAACCGTGAAGAAATGAGAAATCATGGCACGTCACCTGAAAGACGATGGAAGCTCATGCGCGAACGTATTGAAGCAATGAAAAATATCTGGACCCAAAATGTTGCAGAATATCACGGAGAATTTGTTAATTTTGATCCTCTCTGGCAATGGCCTAAACCATTACAAAAACCTCATCCTCCAATAATTGTAGGTGGGAATGGTGCAAATACACTGAAGAGAGTTATACGATACGGTGATGAATGGATGCCTATTGGTAATCGAGGAGAATATTTAAATAGAATACCTGAATTACAAGAACTTGCACTGGAATCTGGTCGCAACACAATACCAATCTCTGTCTTTGGTGCTAGCAGCGATGAAAAAAGTATTATAGAGTTAGCAAGTGCGGGTGTAGACAGAGCAATATTGCGCCTGAAATCAGCAGAAAAAGAACAAATACTGCCAGTATTAGATCAATACGCATCGATAATTGAAACTTTTTCTAATTAATTTATTGAAGGATTGATATGACATCGACATCAGATTCGAGAAATTCACCAATTAAAGTCGATAACTTAAATAACGCGATTGAGTTATGTTACAAATCCGGCTGGACTGATGGATTACCAGTTATTCCTCCTGCAATTGAACTAGTAGATGCAATGTTGGATGAAGTAAAGCTCGATCCCTTTGAGACAATTGCAGAACACATTACAACACAAAAAAAATGCAGTGCACACGCAGCTGCTACTAATGCAGTAATGGCAGGATGCTTGCCCTCGCATTTCCCTGTTGTGATAGCAGCGTTACGAGCTATGTCCAAGCCAGATTTCAATTATCATGGCTCTACTGCCAGCACAGGTGGATCAGCTCATATGGTCATAGTCAGTGGCCCAATCGTTGATCAATTAGAAATGAATTCAAGTGGAAATTTATTTGGCTCTGGTAACAGAGCCAATGCGTCAATTGGACGTGCAATAAGATTAATTCATATGAACGTATTCCATATGGAACCCAACATCACAGATCGATCAACACAAGGGAACCCTGGGAAATATTCGCTATGTATAGCTGAAAGGGCTGAAAAAAGTCCTTGGCCTAGCTTAAATGAGCATTTTGGATATTCAGATGAATCAATAGTTGTAGTTTTTGCAGCTGGAGGTTTTCATAATATTGAGAATCATTTTGCCTCCACTCCAGAAGAAGCTTTATTAACTGTTGCTGATTCAATGAGCTGTCTAGACTCCCTTACACATGGACAATCAGTAGTTGTGCTCTCACCTGAAACTGCTGAAATTATAGGTTCTGATAAAAACTGGACTCGAGAAAAAGTGCAGGAATATCTATTTAATAATGCGTGGCGCAGTGTAGAAGATTTAGAACGGATAGGACGTCCTCCCATGGATCAAACAATCCAAGCTCCAGAACAATCAGAAAACTATTCTCCTGGAGAAACACAATTCGAAATAGATCAACAAATTATCCGCAAAACAGATCCCAAGCAATATCATCGAGGAATAGCGCCTGAAGATATTTTGCTACTTGTTGGAGGTGGTGATGCAGGAGCTCATTCTTCGTTCTTGCCTTCATGGAGTAGAGCAAGAAATTCTTTAATGCAAATTGAGGTAATTTAATAACCGAAGTAAGGATAATCATGACATTAGAACTATATAATCCAAAAATAAATGATCAAACTAAGGATCGATCTTTCAATCTTGCACCAAGATTAAAAGATCTCAGCAACACAAAAATTGCCCTTCTCTCAAATGGAAAATTTAATGCTGATGTTCTTCTTAGGTACACCGCAGAATTTTTCGAAGAAAACCACCAAAGTCAGATTATTTTAGATCTGAATAAACACAGTGCTTCACGCCCTTGCCCTCAAGATATTATTGACACAATAGTACGAGCCAATGTTGATTTCATGATTACAGCCGTTGGTGACTGAGGATCGTGCTCAACGTGCAGTGTGCACGATGGTATTACTTTAGAAAAATTAAACATCCCAGCCTTAACCTTATGTACACACCCTTTTCAGCCAACTGGAGAGGCTACAGCAAAAACTCTAGGTCTACCTGATTTTAAGTTTGCGCTTATAGATCACCCTATTGGCAGTAGAAATGAAGATGAATTACGTGAACGAGCTAAAGAGTCGTACTTACAAGGATGCAAAATACTATTAGGTAAGTAATTGTAAGTACTATTTTTGCGATAAAGATCTGTAAAGTAGATCTATTACATGTAGAACTTCTGCATCAAGCTCGCTTTGCCTCACACCAGATTGTAATTGCAATGTACAGCCTGGGTTAGCGGTGCAAATAATTGAACTTTCAGTGGCAACAATATCTTCCATTTTAGTCGCAAGAATGTTGTTCGACATCTCTGGTTGCACCAAAGAATAAATCCCTGCAGAACCACAACATCGATCAGGATTACGCATTTCATGGAGACTCAGACCAGGAATTTGATTCAAAATTTTCCTTGGAGCTTCTCTAATTCCTTGTGCATGAGCAAGATGGCACGAGTCTTGTAAAGTGACATTAATATTAAGGGTTGAAAGATTTTTTTGTAAATTATTATTTTGCATGCGCGGTTCTACAAATTCTAAAATATCTTGAACTTGATTAGAGAAAGCAGTTGCGCGTTTCGCCCATTTATCATCTTCGCGAAGCAAATGACCATATTCTTTCAAAGTAGAACCACAACCTGCAGCATTTACTAAAATCGCATCAACTTGATATTCTTCAAATACTTCAATATTTTTCTTTGCTAATTCACGACTTTTTTGCATATCACCTGCGTGCAGGTGGAGTGCCCCACAACACACCTGAGATGGTGGTGCTATTACTTCACAATTCAATTCTTCTAGCACACCGATTGTTGCCTCATGTGTTTGAGGAAACATTTCACCTTGCACACATCCCATAATCAATGCGACACGAGCAGAAGCTTTTTCGGGAGAAGCTAAAATTCCTCTTCGACGAAAACTTTTTGAACTGATCTCAGGAATCAATGCCTCTAAATTAGCAAGGCGTTTTGGAAACCACTTAGAAATATGATTTCTAAATAAACTTTGCAATTTTATCCTTGAGTAAATACGTAATGGAAATATTGCAAATCGTAAAATCATTGGCTTAGTAATCACATAACGGAGTAAAAAAGTACGCAATCTCCATTGTCGGGGTTGTAACGATTTGGGATTAGCCATAATCGACGCACGCGCATCTTCCATAATTCGTCCATATGGCACACCAGAAGGACATGCAGTTTCACAAGCACGACATTGAAGACATAGATCTAGATGCCCTAGCAATCGATCATTTATATCGACACGACCTGAACGAACAGAATCAATAAGGTGCAACCTACCTCGGGGGGATTCCAATTCATGACCAGTAGCTATATATGTGGGACATGATGGCAGGCAAAAACCACAATGTATACAATTGCGAAGATCTTCTACCGTTGGAATATCACTACCCGCAAATTTAATTGGTACAAAAGACATTTACACACCAACCATCCATCGACCGGGATTCAAAATTCCTGAGGGATCAAATCGATGTTTTAATGCACGTACAAGATCTGTTTCTATATCACCAAACGGATCAAAGATATCGCGAATACCCATCGGTGCTGCTTCGACTTGCATAAATCCCTCCAAACTTAAAATCTGCGAACGGAATTTAGATAATGTGACAACATTAATATCCTCAAAAACTACCCAAACAGATCCGGAGGTCAAATTGCCCCAAGCGCATGCAGCTGTATTTGATTCAGCAAGTTCAATTACCTCAGCAACATTTTTTGCCTGTACTCCACATCGAACAACAATTTGTTCTTTTTGTTCATTAGCAAAAGATCGTATTTGATGCCAAATTTGAGAATCTTTTAATTGATCAATTTCTCCAAATCTACTCATTATCTGCTCAGTATCTTTGATAGAACGATTAATTGATACCTCAATTCCTGCAAATTCTACCAGCACCTTAGGAGTTCGAGAAAATCCTAATTTAAGGGATGTGTTGGAACCTAAAATAGTCAATCCACGAATAGGCAGATTACTGTTACGAAGGATAAATGCCAACTCGTCAGCTTCATTAATATTTGAACAATACAAAATTAATGAAACACTTCTTTCTGGGATAGGAAGAACTTTAAATGAAGCACTCGATATAATACCAAGTGAACCCAAGGCACCTGTATGGAGGCGATGCATATCAAATCCACTCACATTCTTTACGACTCGGCCTCCACTTGTTGCAATAGATCCATCGGCCATAACTACTGTCATTCCTAAAATAAGATCTCGAGTAGATGGTACATTTCCGCGCCAAGCACCCGAGCGTGCTGTAGCAAGCAAACCACCTATTGTTACAGCATTACTTGGGTTAGGATCGGCTGGGAGATATTGCCCAAACTCTGCAAGAACAGATTGAAGGTCCTGTAATGTCGCTCCTGCTTCAATTGTGACTGTAAGATCTTCAGGAGTATATTCAACCAGTTTGGATATCCCAGATGTATCTAATGCAATGTCATATCTCTCTAATTTTCTACCTAAAGTAAGTGCAGTACGACTTCCTTGCGGACTAACAGCAAAATTGTACTGATTAGCAAATTGAATAATTTTAGATATCTGATCAATATGTAACGGACGAAATGCAGAGAGAGGAGTTTTACCATCAATTACATATAATTCTGGTTGGCTACAGATTTCAGAAGGTAAAGTCTTAATAAAATCTTCCATAGATAGAGGGAGTGGTCGAATATCAGACATAAACACCTGGTGCAGAAAAATGTTGATCTGTAATTTGCATATGACCTTGTGCACAGCCATGTCCTGTAGGAAGGATTTTGCAGGGATTAAAATTCCCTACAGGATCAAAGGAAAAACGTACTTTCTCCATAGCAGCAAGATCTGACTCTGTGAATACCCATTCCATATACGATCGTTTTTCTAAACCGATACCATGTTCTCCTGTAATCGAACCGCCTGCATCAACACAAAGTTTCATAATCGCTCCTCCAAGTTCTAACACACGATCTGTAGCACCAGGCTCTAAAGGATCGAAAAGAACTGTCGGATGAAGATTTCCGTCACCAGCATGGAACATATTTGCACACTTAAATCCAGCTTCACTACTCGCTGAAAGAACTTTATTTAATATTTCTGGTAATTTTGTTCGTGGAACTACGCCATCAAGTAAATAAATTGCTGGTGCTGTTTGGCCCAATGCACCTATTGCGGACTTACGGCCTTCCCAAAGAGATTCTCTTTCTAAAGTACTTTTTGCTATTCTAACCTCACGCGCACCTAGATCGTTACATGCACTAACAACAACTGCAGAATCATGTTCAACAGATTCTGCTACCCCCTCAACTTCAATTAATAAAACTGCACCGGCATCAATTGGATAACCAGCCTGCACTCGAGGCTCTACTACCTTAATAGTTTCTTGATCCATCATTTCCATAGCCATAGGAATGACACCACTTCGAATAATTGCCGACACAGCTTCTGAAGCTGAATCAATGCTATCGAAAATGGCAAGCATTGTTCTAATAGTTTCATTAGTTGGAATTAGATTTACACATATAGCCGTAACTATCCCCAAGGTTCCTTCGGAACCTACAAATACTCCTCGCAAATCTATCCCAGGAGTGTCTAACTGTTTACCACCCAACCAAACAATTCTTCCTCCAGGTAAAACCACTTCGATTCCTAGAATGTGGTTAACTGTGGATCCATGTGCCAAAGTATGAGGACCACCTGAATTAGTACCCACATTGCCACCAATAGTGCATATCCGTTGAGATGAAGGGTCCGGAGCATAAATCAGATTAAATGGTTCGAGTGCTTCATGAAGATGAAGGTTGATAACTCCTGGTTCAACGATAGCTATACGATTTTCAGCGTCAATTTCTCTTATTTCATTCATAGCAGTAAGAACAATTAGAATCCCACCTTTCACAGGAAGTGCACCACCTGCAAATCCTGTTCCAGATCCTCGAGGTATCACAGGAAGGTTATATTGTTCAGCCACTTTTACTGCATGAGATACTTCATCAACAGTTGTAGGAAGAATTACAACCTCAGGAACAGCGCGATCAATTGAAGTATCATACTCGTAAACTAAAAGATCTTCAGGGGCATCTAATATTTTGGAACTATCGATCTTTTGTGAAAGATCAGAAATCAATGCAGTAAGTTGATTATTTTCCATAGAATTGCAGTCTATCACTACTTTAGACATTCTAAGCAAGTTATATAGATCTAAAAAATATATGAGAAAAAGCTGAGCTTTTTATCATTTTCCCTCGACTTGGGGCGTGTAATCAGCTAAATTAAAGCATATAAGAACCACATATATGTGGTTATATGGGGTTATCCCAAGCATTTGAGGGGTGGTATATGAATAAAAATGAAATGGCAGAAAAAATTGCTGGAGAAGTAGATTTGACCAAAGCTGATGCTGGTCGTGCAATTGATGCACTATTTGGCGCAATAGCATCAGAGTTAAGTGCTGGAGGCGAAGTTTCAATTGCTGGGTTTGGAAAATTTGAAACTCGCACTAGAAATGCCCGTACAGGACGCAATCCTCAAACTGGAGCCGAGATCAGCATACCTGCTAGGAGAGTCGCAGCCTTTAAAGCAGCAAAAGCTCTAAAAGATCAGGTTGGATAATTCATTAATAGCCTGTACACATCTCACAGAATGAGTGCAGGCTATTAACATCTAATATAATTCGTTTCGACTATAAGTTTAAATTAAACACTAGTCTATTGTTCCTGCTCGCCTAGATTCTGACTCTGACCATGAAAAGAATGCCATTGCAAGGCGGATTAATAATATAGGAGTCATTCCCATCCACATAATTAGCCCTGCATACATTTGATCTTCACGAGCTGAAAGTCCATTAAATACCCGTGTGGCAAATTCATATGTTGTATATAAAGGAAAATCAGAAAATACAAAAAAAGCTCCTGGTATAGTTGGTAGTAATGTAATACCAATTATGTAAAGTAATTTTTGAGCTCTCGCTAAACTGACATCACTTTGGTCATCAAAAGAACCAATTGCAGACCAAAACAACATCGCAGCAGAAATCCACAATACATCAATTAGCATTTGTCCTAACTGCAACGGCTTCAAGATGTCAGTGAAATACGGTATATGTGTGATCGCCAATACAATATTAAACACTACAAAACATATAAATGGACGAGATATCAAAAACCGGATCGGAATGAAAATCCACAGATCTTTATAATAAGAAATCATAGGTTTGGAAATCCCACCCACCAACAATGGAGCAACAACTAAAGAATAAATTACATATTGCAACATGTGTGCGGATAATAGATATCCTGATCCCAACACCCCGATTGGCCAATCAGTCATAATCCAAAGCAATAGCCATCCTGAAATAAATGAGAGCTTTTCTTTATTAGTTGCTATTTCTCTATCAAGCGATGAATTTTTTTTCGAACTCTTTATATATACAAAAATATAACTGCCAATTATGCATAGCATCACTATCCAAATTCCAGGAAAAAATTGCGGATCCCACGACCAAGATACTGGTCTCGCAGAACACCACCAACTAACCTCCATTATTCTTACTTCCTTTACTTCCGCAAGACTAGTTCTGCAAGACTAAAGCTTCTAAATCATGTGCCCATTCTGACTGACGAGTTCCTGTCGGATATTTTAGATACAACAAATCATCCTGTGTATATAAAAAGATCCATGCAGCATGAGCAATCGAATATCCATTTTCATATACTTCTGAAACAAATGCAGCAGGCGTGCCTGCTGCATTTTGGGCAATTTCAAGATCACTATAAGTGCCTGTAAGACCTATAAAATCTGTATCAAAAAAGTCTAACCATTCTCTTATTTTTTGAGGAGAATCACGTTTTGGATCAACTGAGACAAAAACGACTTCAACTCCATTTCTAACTTCATACGGACTTTGATCTAATGCAGCAGCGATGTTTGAAAAATGTACCGGGCAAATATCTGGACAATTAGTATAGCCAAAATATAACAAAGTCACCTTGCCCGAAGTTTTCTGTTGAAAATCAAAGCTATTACCTTTCGTATCTTGCAAAATAAAATCAGGACGCTGCACAACGCCATCCACTTTGATACCAGATAATCGATCCTTTTCTAATGAATCTTCTTTAAACATTCTATCTTCACTACTACACGCAATACAGATTGTGGCAAAAAAGACCAGTGAAAATATAATTGATATTTGATAAGTAATAGGAGTAGATTTAGAAATGATAAACCTGTTCACGAAATGTTGCGCAATTCGAAAAATACTAACTGCGAAATTTTTAATATTCATAGGTGGCTTTATGCAATCCAGTTTACAAAACGATACCGAACCATATATAGGTAAAAACCTTCCTCAAATTGAATTCATGGTCACACAAGAAATTTTAAATGATTACAATGAGGGACTCAACCTTCAATATCAAAAAACTCTGCCCTTGCCTTCTATGATAGCTGGCGCTGCCGATAATTTTCATAAATGGTCAGCATTTGAACAAGATCGAGGGCATTTATGGATGAGACAGGAATGGCAGTTATTTAAACCACTTAATCTTAATGAAGCTTATATTGCTAATGGAAAAATTATTGACATCTATAAAAAAAGAGATCGCACTGTAGTGAACACAGAAATGGCCCTTAGAAATCTAGAAGGCACAGTAGTAATTAAATCTAATCACCATCAATCTTTCCTTCTAGATGAACCTATAGAAAAAGTAGAATTTAGAGATCCAGCAAAAAAAGAAGGCATGCGGAAATTCTTAATTCCGGATGGAATCGCTATTCCTTCATTGGAATCCAACATCACTCTTGAAATGTGCGGAGAATTTTTCCATGGGAATAAAAGCTACCATACTGACTTAAAATCTTCTCAAAAACTTGGTTTTAATAATGTCGTGGTTGGTGGAAGAATGACAATGTCTTATGTAGGTCATTTAGTAGAGCAGCACCTTGGTGAAGATTGGTGGAATAGCGGAGAATTAGATATAAAATTCACTAATCCTGTATGGCCAAATGATAAATTATTTATTAAGGGAATAGACATTGGTATCCTCAAAGATAATAACAAACGAAGAGGTATTTTTACTTGGATCGAAAAAGATGATGGAACCATAGTCTTAATTGGTAATGCAAGCATCGCCAATTGATTTTAAATATCATAGTGTTTTATGGAGAAAATAGATGACACATCAGGTCGTACTCTTAAGACATGGAGAAAGTACTTGGAATAAGGAAAATAGATTTGCAGGATGGGTAGATATTGATCTATCTGATACTGGAAAAGAAGAGGCACTTTCTGCTGCAAAGCAACTAAAGGAATCTGGTTTTGAATTTGACATTGCATTCTCTTCTGTCTTAAAGCGTGCAATTAGGACTTTATGGATTATTTTAGATGAGTTAGACCAACTATGGATACCTTCCGAAAAATCATGGCAACTCAATGAACGGCACTATGGAGCACTTGCTGGGTTAAATAAAGTTGAAACAGTAGAACGACATGGAGAAGAACAAGTTTTCATTTGGAGAAGAAGTTTCGATACAAGGCCCCCGGCCTTAGAAGAAAATGATCCTAATCATCCTAGATTTGAAAAACGATACTCCTCAATTGGACTATCGGCTGCTATACCATCATCAGAGTCTCTAAAAGACACAATGGCAAGGGTCATCCCATTTTGGAACAGTGAAATCGTACCTCGTGTAAAAAATGGTGAACGCGTTCTTATTTCTGCACACGGCAATAGTATCCGAGCACTAGTAAAACATTTTGATAATATTACTGATGCTGATATAAGTGAAGTCAACATCCCAACTGGAATGCCTCTTATATATGAATTCGATGAAAATATGAGTGCACAAAATCATTATTATTTAGGTGGAGCAGCCGCAGCAGCAGCAGCAGCAGCAGCCGTTGCTGCTCAAACCTCTAAAAAAGATTAATACCTAAACTATTTTTCTTCAGGAAATTCGTCGGCCCAGAGTGGAGAAGACTTCTTGAGATGGCGCATCTGCGTCAATGTTTTTGCAACCAAAGTACCATCAGGTGTAATAAGTCTTGACTCATGCCACGAATATTCTGATTTATTTGAAGAGCCAATAGCAACTAATTCACTTTCTGAAAGATAATCTTGATTTAGGAATATTGGCCCTTCAACATATTTTAATTCCTGAGCACCTAACATACTAATTACACCTTCAGTTCTTAAACCTAATCCTCCTGAAGATTCTCCAGCGATATTCGGTACACTTGCTGGGTTAGCAACAGGCTTTCCCCATGGTGAAATACTGGTGTACCAGTCATTGGGAGCAGTAGGCATATATGCTTCTGATTCCTCCAAACGCACTGGGATAGCATCTGTGACTGTCCCAATTTTGTGATCAGCGAGAATACGGACTTCATCCGCACCATGTGTATTTAAAACCATTTGATGAGCTAATGAAGAGCTCTTCGGATCTCCAAGCTGGGCAGTTCCATTAACTAAATGTAGACCATCTTCACGTTCCACCCATATCTGTACTTGTTCATCATCGCCACTTAATTCAGGTGCTTGAAGTCCTATACGAACGATATCGCCATGCATGGTAGGTTTGATGAACATAGCGGAAAAACCGCCAACTTCAAACCATCGCTGACCAAAACCAGCTAATAATACTCTTGGGAATTGCTGCACATGTGTAGTGCCTCGAACGACTCCACCTTGAAAACCAACCTTACGTGCGGTTTCATCACTTTGCACAGCACCTTGACGATTTGCTAAGACATTAATTACTTCATAAAAAGGCGTGTATATAGCACCATCATCTTCGATAATTTCACCAACATCGTATTCGGTATGCATAGTTCCCCCAATTTAAATCGTTACGTTCAGAAAAATTTTAAACAAAATACTACTCAATTAAGTAACACTCTATTGATTTAGATTCTTTTCAATATATTCAGAAATTAGAAAATTACCAACTAGATTTTCTTACGCCAGGTAAAAATCCTTGGTTCGCCAATTCACGAAAAACAATTCGCGAAACACCAAACTTACGCATATAAGCACGGGGACGACCTGTAACGCCGCATCGATTCACATATCGAACTCGACTTCCATCTCGTGGCATCTTATTAAGAGTAGCGTATGCTTTCTGTTTTTCAGTAAGGTCAATTGCAGGATCATTGATTATAGAGCGCAACTCGGTACGCCTCTCAGCATCTCGTGATATGAGATGTTGACGCTTTGTATTTCTAGCAATTTTTGACTTTTTAGCCATCTATTTAACCTTTTTTAACTGGGATCTGAGTATGGACGTCAATTCTTACTCAAGCAAGCAAAATAGGCATAATTAACTAAATTTCTTTAGAACTGACATTTTGTATTACTTTGAGTATGCTACTCCCCTGAAAGAAAAGAGAATTATATGGCAAATACAGGTCCATTAAGTGGGATTAAAGTTCTTGAGTTTACACAAATTATAGCTGGGCCATTATCATGCCAATTACTAGCCGATTTAGGTGCTGATGTTGTCAAGATTGAACCTCTTCAAGGTGAGCCATGGCGTTTAGCACAACAATTTATTCCTCAAGAATCAAAAACATATCAAGCGCTTAATAGAGGCAAAAGATCTTTAGCTATTGACTTAGGACATCCTGACGCAAAAGCAATTATTTATCGATTAATTGCAGATATAGATGTAGTGGTCATTAATTACCGGCCAGATGTGCCTTCTCGACTAGGTATTGATTACGAAGAGTTAAAAAAAATCAAACCCGATATTATTTATGCTGACAATACGGCCTTCGGTCGAGAAGGTCCTTGGGCTGATCGTCCTGGATACGATATTGTGGTGCAAGCTGCATCAGGTTTAATGGCTCAGTCAGAAAAAATTGATGAAAGAGGACACCCATCTGTTGGTGGCGCAGTGGCTGATTATACAACTGGGTATTCAATAGCGCTTGGTGTTTGTGCTGCACTTTTCTTTAGACAACAAACAGGAAAAGGACAAAAAATTGAAACTTCATTACTGATTAATGCACTAAATATTCAAGGCCAATCTATGGAATTACCTGCGGCAGATTCGATTGAACGTTCAGCTTTATTACAAGATTTATCTGATCGTGAAAAAGATGGTATCGATTATGCTCAATTCATAAAAAACCATCAAAGAGTGCGTCAAATATACTATCGTGCTTATGTAACAAAAAATGGTGCCATTGCGATAGGTGCTCTATCTGCTTCTCTTAGAGAAAAAGTCCGAAGTGCACTAAATATAGAGCATAATCGCGAAGATCCAGATTACGACGCAAAAGATCCTGACCAAATTAAAATAGATGAAAATATTACTGAATTAGTAGAATCAATGATCAAAGAAAATACATCCGATCATTGGGAAAAAATATTTGAGAAAGCAGGGGTTCCTGTTAGCAGCGTTCACTGGGTACAAGAACTTGCAGATCATCCACAGATTCAAGCAAATAAATACATGATCGACCTTGATCACGACTTAAGTGGGCCACAACGTATGGCTGCACCGCCATGGAAAATGAGCGCTTCAGTTTTAAATCCTTCGACGGCATCTCCTCCCCTCGGAAGAGATACTGATGATGTTCTAAAAAATAATGGATTCTCTGAGAGTGAAATAGCAATTCTAAAGCAAGAAAATGTAATAGGTTAAACTTGCGACCCTTGTATTTGAGGCTTGAAAAAATGTTGATATCCAAAAATAATAGCAAGAAATGACTCAACCGATAAGGTAACCAAAACAGCAATTGCCCCAATGGTTGCACCGTTCAAAGCAGTAAAAAGATTAATTAATAATGCAAAAATAATTAGACTAGCTAAACGACCAATATTTATAAATACAAGCTTTTTCACTTGTTTATGTTGTAATAGTGTTGCAGCAAAAATTTGTTCAATAACCATTATCAAAGGCAAAACTGACAAAATTTTCAAAGCAACTAAAGTCAGTTGATGTAGCCTGCCAGAAACTCCAATAAGATCACCAATCAAGAAATTAGATAATGAAGGTATCCACACGATCAACGCAATAAAAAGCCAACTAACAAGACCAATACGAATAGAAAATCTGCTGATCTTTTTCAAATCTTCTCCTTGATTCATTAGTGCCAAAATTGTAGGAGTTAATCCACCAACTAGGAATGTAAAAAATGTAAATATCCCCATAGCAAGTGGAAAAGCTGCTAGTGACAGCGTTGATTCGGAGGTGTGCGAAACAAGAGCTAGAATAAAAGGTTTACTAAACGCAGGAAGAAAAGCCACTATCAATAATGGAGCAAAAAATTTTGTTAATTCAAATTGTGTCACCTTAATATGTTTGCCTGATTTTTCAAAATTTAGGGAAATTATTGCTAATGAAAACAACATTAACCCTAATTCTATAAAATTACCAAACGTAACTGATATTGCAGCAATTTGAGATCCCTGAATATCTAAAAACAGTAAAGCACTTGCAATCGCACAAATACTAACAACACTAGTTGTTAATCCAATCCATACAATTAGTGGCCTTTCGATTCTCAATGCGATTCCATAAAGATACATTTTTATAATCATTAATGCAGGAACAGGTGTCATCCATAAAAAAGAAATTTCTGCCTCATTTTGAAGATTAGCATCAGTAGAAAAAATAGCTCCGAAAATCAGAGTAGATAAAGGTGTAATTCCAATAATTAATGTTATTAGCGATGCAATTATGGCAAGTCGTATAACAAAAATCCTTAAAGCCCTTAAGGAGTAATTATCTTGCAAAAAAATTAAGGTTAAGTGTTGAACACGTAATTGAGGCAACCCAATCAAACCAATTAAACCAAACGATATTGCAAAACCTCCTATAGCAATTTCTGGATTATCTGTTCGGGCTAATATTGCATTTAGTATTGGCTCCATAATTATAACTAGTGTTAAATTAAGTGCAGAAGGCAAAAGTAAAACAAGACCACGTTGTGAAAATTGTGTTTCGCCAAATATTAATTTAGTACTAACGAAATTGTTCAAACTAAATACTCAATCAGAGTGTTACTTGCTGAGCTGCACTAGCACCTGCAGTACGTCCAAAAACGGCTCCAGACATCAAACCTGTTCCACCAGCATAATTATGAAAGAATAACCCACCTACTAATTCACCAGTAGCATATAAACCTCGAATTGGTATATCGTCCGTATCTAAAACTTGCGCAGTTTTAGGATTAATTTTTAAACCACCAAATGTGAAAGTGAGACCTGTAGTAACCGCAACTCCGAAATAAGGTGGCTGGTTTAATGGTAGAGCCCAATTTGATTTTGGAGGCTCAATACCTTCAGTTTTTACTCCATCAAGAATTGCAGGGTTATAATCACCTGATTGGCATGCATCATTAAATTGTTCAACAGTCTGCTTCAATCCACCAACATCTATACCCAAAGCATCTGCAAGTTCTTCAATGGTATTTCCTTCAGCTTTCGTAATTTCACGAATTCGATATTCATCACGAAGCATAGAAACTGTTTGCTGATCAAACAATTGAAATGCAATACCTAAAGGTTGCTTAAGAATTTCTCGACCATACTTTGCATATGTATAATTTCGAAAGTCAGCTCCTTCATCTACAAACCTTTCACCATTAACATTGACTATCATCCCAAGAGGATATGAATGTTTTTGGTACAAATCACCAATTCGGCGGTTACCTGTTGGTGGAGCATTTACATCCCAAGCAACTGCATGCCCACTAGACCAATGACCATAAGGTTGAGCGCCAATATCAATTGCTGCACGAATCATGTCACCCATATTATGTCTAGTACCTCGAATTTTAGCAAATTCCCATCCCGCACCTAAATATCGAGTTCGCATCTCAACATTAGACTCAAATCCACCTGCTGCAAGAATTATCGCATCGGCAGAGATTGTCTCTGTAGATTCGCGTGTTTTGACTTTGACGCCAATTACGGCATTGTTTTGTTCATTAACGACTAAGCCTAAAGCACGACAACCATATCGGATTTCAATCCCTGCTTCTTCAGTAGCAGAAAAAAGCCTGTCAGAAAGGCCTTCTCCTCCCCCGACGGCCTCAGTAATCATGCCACCCCAAAATTTTAATTTTCCATCCACTTCATAGGCTTGACGACCATACATAAGAACCCAGCGTTGATTATGGTGCTCTCTCATCCATCTAACTGTATCGTATGCATTACGTACTAGGTGTTCGACCATACCATCATCAGCTTGACCTTCTGTAACTCTAAATAAATCTGATCTCATAGCTGATTCTGGGTAACTACCAACTTCGATTTTTGCAAGTTCTTCATCTGAAAGATCGGGAATTAATTCGAGGATGTCCTCAATTCCATTGTAAGGAAAACGAAATCCCCCTCCAGTAAAAAAAGTATTCCCGCCACGTTCACCTTGATCTGCTTTTTCTAACACGGTAACTTCAACATTATGTTCACTTGCAGCTAATGCGGCACATAAAGCTGCATTACCTGCGCCAACCACAACTACTTTTGGCATTGCTACTCCCTAAATGTATTTTTACAATAGACAAATCAACTATAACGCTTATAACTTACTATGCTAAATTCCACTGCTCAAAATTTGAAAAATTTCACTTTTGATTTTTGTAAATTCGGTAGAATTTATTACTTTCTTTTTTCGAGGCCTTTCAAGATTTATCTCAACACGCTGCACAATCGATCCTGGGCGTTCTGACAAGACGTAGATAGTATCAGATAGTAAAATAGCCTCATCCACATCGTGAGTAACTAAAATTATTGTTCGACGATCTTGATCCCATATCTGCTGAAGCCATTGTTGCATTTCATGACGTGTTAATGCATCAAGTGAACCAAATGGCTCATCAAGCAATATCGTATCTCGAGGAATTATAAAAGTCCTAAGGAGTGCTAACCTCTGGCGCATACCTCCAGAAAGTTCACTAGGCCAAGCTTTTTCAAAACCTGAAAGACCAAACAAATCAAATAATGATGATGCTTTTTGAAGGGCTTCTTGACGAGGAATACCAAGAATTTCTGCTCCAAGTACAGCATTTTTCTCGACTGTACGCCAAGGAAATAGAGTATCCCTTTGAGGCATAAATGCCACACGTCCCAAACCACTAGAACTTTTTTTTCCATTAACATGAATCACCCCTTTAGAAGGATTCAGCAACCCGGAAATTAAGTGAAGTAGAGTACTTTTGCCACATCCACTAGGACCGATAAAGCTAACAAACTCACTAGTATTAACTTTAAACGATACATTTCGTAATGCATGTACTTTTTGTGATTGAGAATATGTGTAGTCAACACCTTCAACTTCTACTGCAATATCGTCCATAATCACTGCCTCTAATCACTTGAGGGCAAAAATTCATTGGAATATACATTTTCCACTGCTAAAGAATTTTCTGTAATCCCAGATTGTAATAGAAAAAGTTCAAAATCTTCCCAAATGTTCAGTTCTTGATATCCCCACTGATTATCCTCACTTTTATACCGTGTAGATAAATGTTGAGCACTATTTTTAACTAATTGTTCATCTAATTCAGGAACAGACTTTAACAAAATAGTGGCTGCCTCATCAGGATTACTCATTGCATATTCATAACCACGGTTTGTGGCATCAAGAAAACTTCTAACTAAGTCAGGATTTTCAGAAATTAATTTATCGTTACTTGCGATTAATGGTGTATACCAATCGGGAATACAATTAGTGTAATCAATGAATTTAAGTGTATTGATTCCCACACCATCCATATTTTTTGCCCTGATAACATCCCATCCTTCAAAAACCCAAACAAAGTCAAATCTGCCTTGTTGCATGCCTGGAACATAATCAATATTTCCAACTTCAACGTACTCAACTTTTTCAGGATCTCCGCCTGCACAAGCAACAAGTTTATCAATTAAACTTTTTTCCAAGGGTCCACCCCATCCACCATACGTTTTCCCTTCAAGATCCTTTGGACTTTCTATTCCTGTAGAAGAAAGACTCATGAGACTTGAATCATTATGTGGCAAGATAGTTGCGATCGACGTAATAGGAATTTCAGCTAATCGTGCAGGAATCATATACTCAGCATAGGATATACCAAAATCAGCCTGACCTTGACCTAAAACAGATTCTACTCCCGCTGCTGCAGGTTCAATAATTTGAAGATCTATCCCCATTTCTTCATACCAGCCTTGATCCAAAGCTACATAAATACCTGTATGATTTGTGTTGGGAGTCCAATCTAACATCAACGTTGTAGTATATAATTCGTCGCTATCATTACCATTTAGACAACCAATGCTCACAATAATTAAAGTAAGGATTGCAATAAATTTAATAACAATCACTTTAAAATAATTAGTAATAATATCTTTCATTTTTTTTCTCCTTTAAATTTATTTTTCCCCAAGATCAACTAATGTTTTCCTCCAAGGCATAGCAACATTCGATAAAACTTGTATTGATAGAAATAGAGAGATGCTAAGCATTGCAATTACAACAATTGCCATAAAAATCTGATCCGTTTGGAAAGATCTTTGAGATCTAATTAAGAATAACCCTAATCCCGAACTAGCTCCCATCCATTCTGCAATCACAGCACCTATGACAGCATACGCTGAAGCAATTCTTAACCCGGAAAAGAAAGCTGGAACAGCTGAAGGAAAAAGTACTAATCGGAAAACTTGCCAACGATTCGCACCAAGGCCACGAACTAAAGAGACCATATCTTTATCTGCATTCATTAATCCATCTGTAGTATTTACAACAATTGGGAAAAAACCTATGAGTACAACAATAATTACTTTAGGTGCCAGACCAAACCCAAACCATACTGCAAGTAATGGAGCTAACGCCAAAATAGGGATATTTTGACTAACTACGATGATCGGATACAAAACACGACGGATAAACGGTATACCGGCAATTAAAACTGCTATCAATACACCAATAACCACTGCAAAAAAAAGACCAACTAAGGCTTCCAGCATGGTAGTAAATATGTGATCGGGTAAAATTGAAATATGCTCCAAAAAAGATAATCCAATAGCACTAGGAGCAGGAATAAGATAGTCAGATACATATCCAGACTTTACATACCATTCCCAGAAAAAAATGCTGAAAATTAGAAATAACAAACTTGGAAAATATTCTTTAATCTTCTGGCGAAAATTATTCACGATAATCACCTACTAAAGATTCAATAGTAAAGTCAGAGTTATTGTCATGAGTTTCAGCAATCTTAATTACAGTAACCACACTATCCGATCCTGAATTAATCGTAGACTCATGTACAAGGCGGCATATATTCCAAATCTCATCTGAGGTACCTTGAATAGTTGTACCAAGAGCGCCAACTTCATAAGTTAGGCCGCTAGAAACTATCACATCAATTGCATTGTTAATATGCAAATATTGGTCATTATTTGTTCCTGGAGGGTTAGGAAGACATTGAATTTCAGCAAGCATAATTACCTAATTTCTAGAGTCACAAAATTTGTAAACGGTAATTTGCTAAAGAGAAGTGTAGATCTAAATATACAACATTTTACTACCGCTTCCCTACGCTCGAATTACCGAGTTCAGGTTCCCAGGGTAGACTTTACTCTCTCAGCCTCACAGGCTCCCCCAGCGGAGTAATCATGTTAAGAAGAAATTACACTAGAAGTCAAACTGCAGATACACTAGAAAACAATGGAAATTAACAATAACACCTTAAAAATACTAAAAGATTTGGTAGCACTGGATACCACAAGTAGAAATTCTAATTTACCGGTCATAGAATATATTGAAAATTACCTTGATAAGTATCATATAGATTCCAAAAGAGTTTGGTACGAAGAAAACAATAAAGCAAATCTTCACGCAATAATTGGCCCTCCAGAGAAACGTGGTTTGGCTTTGTCTGCACACACAGATGTTGTCCCTGTAGACGGACAAAATTGGACAAGTGACCCATGGGTCCTCACACAAAGAGAAAACAAATTATTTGGTAGAGGTACTGCTGACATGAAAGGATTTATAGCAGGCACTTTAGCAATGATACCTGAGTTTAGTGCAGCAAATTTAGTAAAACCACTCCATTTAATTTTCTCACCAGACGAAGAAATAGGATGCTTGGGAATTATTCCCCTGATAGATAATCTAATAGATTCACCGAATAAACCTGATTATGTCATCGTTGGTGAACCGACTTCCTTACAGATTGTATTGTCACACAAAGAACATTTTACTTTTCGCTGTACGGTTACAGGCATAGAAAATCATTCTTCATTAGCACCTGAAGCTGTTAATGCTGTGGAGTATGCATCACGCTTAATCACAAAAATTACAGAGATCGCGAGAAGAAAAGCAGATTCAGGTCCTTATGACAGTGAGTTTCATATTCCTTACACCACATTACATACAGGAATCGTAAGAGGTGGAACGGCAGTAAATATAGTACCTAAACATGCAAATTTTGAATTTGAAATTAGAGCAATCCCTAAAGAAAATAGCAAGGCAATAATTGAGGAAATACATGATTTTACTAATAATCGATTAGTTCCAGAAATGAAATCAGTCTACAAAAATGCATCCATAGAATTAGACTTAATTTCGAATACGCCTGGTTTAGACACTAGTCCCACAGAGATGATAGTTAGCGAAATTAAAAATTTAACTACAGATATTGGCTCAAATGCGTATGGCAAGGTAAGTTATGCTACTGAGGCAGGATTGTTTCAAAAAGCAGGATTTCCGACTGTAATCTGTGGTCCGGGCTCTATAGAGCAAGCGCATGGACCAGACGAATATATTACAATCGATCAGCTTAATCTTTTAGAACAATTTCTATCGAGGATCAATATATATCTACAAGAAAGGTCTATGCCATGAGGTTAGTTACTTACAAATCTTTAGGAACAAGTCGTATCGGAGTGTTAAATAACGAAGAAATTATTGATCCGACGCGTGCTCTAGCACTCCAGTTTTCAGAAAATAATTTTGTGCAACCTCTTCGTCGTGCAGAACGAGAAATCCCTTCCAACATGTTAGATCTGCTAGCACAAGGGAAAGAAACGCTGGCAAAAATAAGTGAGCTGATAAGTTGGATTCAAAGCAACCCTGTCCCTAGAGAAAAAATGATTAATGATGGCATAATTATGCCACCTGATAATTTTATTCTCGATGCACCAGTCCCTCGACCAGGAAAAGTAATGGCCATAGGTGTCAATTATCGAGCACATGCAGCAGAAATGGAAAGAGAACTCCCTGAACATCCAACTGTATTTACTAAAGTTTCCTCGTGTATCGTTGGCACTGGCCATCCAATCCACCATCCAAAAGTGAGTAATATGTTGGATTGGGAAGGTGAGTTATGTGTTGTAATGGGAAAGAAGGCTAGAAATATCAAAGCCGAAAATGCTATGGATTATGTTGCAGGTTTTATGAATGGTGGAGATATAACTGTCCGAGACTGGCAAAGGCATACCCCTACATGGATGATGGGGAAAAGTTGGGATACCCATGGTCCCACAGGACCTTGGATACTCACAAGTGATGAAGTTCCATCCTATAAATCTCTACATCTGAAAACATACATCAATGATGTTGAAAAACAATCTGCGCCGGTTAGTGACTTGCTTTTTGATGTCGAAACGCTCATCGAATACCTGTCAACTGCCTTTACATTAGAGCCTGGTGACGTAATTTTTACAGGCACTCCAGCAGGAGTAGGGCAAGCGCGAGATCCTCAAGAATGGCTATCGCCAGGAGATACTGTACGTATAGAAATAACTGGTTTAGGAAGTTTAGTGAATCAAGTAATCGACTATGAGAATTAATCGGAAATTCAAATTAATCTGAATACTGGACATGCTTTAAATGAAAATTTGGAATTATAATGCTAAATGATTTCGACAGTGGCAAAAATGAAATCATTTTTTTACGCCAATATTGCGATTTAACGCTTCGAAGCATTGAGGTCTCTTCAGACGCTCTACTTGAAAGATTATTCCTCGCTGAAACGAGCCAAAGAACTCTTCTTGGCTTAAGATTATTGTCCGACTTCAGTGAATCTGCACAAAGACTAGTGGCAGTATTCAATGCATTAACAAAAAGAACCGTTAATGTAGCCAAAGCTTTGACTTACTCGTTGCCTGAATCCGATAAATGGGATGCGTTTTGTGTAGATGTGATTGAGACTTCTCCGGAAACACTAATCCGAAAAATGGGTATCGATGAAAGAGCAATTGAAAGTGCATCAGAATTATCAGCAATTGTTGATCTCCCTCGACACAAGAAATTAATTCAATTGCATGGCAACGGTAATCCTAATGTATTTATCGATAATTCTTCGCCAACAACTATTCATCTTCTTAATTACTCTCGAAATAGCGAACAAATTACCATGCCGATAAATCTGTCAGAAGAAATAATAGTAGCCATCGCAGACACTACTGGGCAATTTATCCGATTAGCACGAGATTTTTTGTTAACATATGTAGAAATCCGAGAAGAATCTCTCCAAAACTCAACGTAAAATAACTAAATGATAAATATTCTTACAGACTTTGCGTGTAGTAAAAAGGGAAAATGGATTACGTTAGTTATCTGGTTAATAGGCGCAGGTATACTAATTTCCTCCTTACCAAGATTGGACCAAGTTCAAGAAAATAATCAAGCACTTTTCCTTCCTGCTGATGCTGAATCGACAAATGCTTTTGAGTTAGCTCAAGAAAAATTTCCAAGTGATGGAACACCAACAATAATTGTATTCCATAACGATGAAGGATTATCAAATGAAGTATTTTTAGCTGAACGCTATCTAACACAATGGCTTATGAGTACTGAAGCTCCTGACAATATCCAACAGGTATTATCTCCATCGCTTTCTCCTAATTTGGCAACCAGTCTTATTTCCCAAGACAAAACAACAATGAACATTGTTGTTGAAATAACTGGCGAACCAGCAGAGAGTGACTTTTCTGAAAGTATCACAATCATTCGTGAACAATTGATGCGATTTGATTCACTGGATGTCGATATTGCTGTGGGAGGTCCTGGAGGACTAATCGTAGATCTTGTTAAAGTTTTTACACAAATAGATGGATTCTTATTGATCGTCACTATCCTCTTAGTTCTTACATTACTCATTGTTATATATAGATCGCCTATTGTTGCTGTAATTCCTTTAATTGGAGTAGCCATAGTTTTCCAAGTAGCTGGTGGAATAGGTGCTTGGGTGGTAGACCAATTTAGCTTCCCTATTAGTGGTCAAACAACTGGAATTATGACAGTTGTACTCTTTGGAACTGGTACTGATTATATTTTGTTCATTACAGCACGTTTTCGTGAGGAACTGTCAAAAAATCAAGATAAACACATCGCTATGCATCGTACAATGAGAGGAGTGGGAGGGGCGGTTGCTTCAGCTGGGGCAACGATATTAATAGCGACGGGAGCACTACTACTAGCAACTCTGAGATCTTATCAGTCATTAGGGCCCATTATTGCAATTGCGATTATCTTAATGATCTTAGCATCATTAACCCTCATTCCTGCAGCATTAACTATTTTCGGTAGAAACGCTTTCTGGCCATTACAGCCCAAGTTCTTAGCTTCAAATAATTCTGAACACACAGCCAATAATATTTACTGGTGGATAGGAAAATACGTTCTACGACGACCAAGGACAATATTAGGAATATGTACAATTACTCTTTTCATAATGATTGGTGGAATGACTTTTTATCAACCAAATTATGATCCTTTGGCAAGTTTACCCAGTAATACCGAATCAGTACGAAGCTTCGAATTGTTGCGAAAAGGTTTTCCTGCTGGTGATTTATCACCAACTCGAATATACGTACAACTTAATAATGAGAATCCTATTACCAATGAAAATACCCTCCAGCAGATAGATTCAATAACTTTAGACTTATCTAATCAACCATCAATTGCTGGTATCAAAGGCCCTACTAGACCATTTGGAGTTCTAAATACAGAAGACAAGATGGTATGGAATGAAAATCAAAGTAATAGATTTGTCTCGATAGATAAAAGTGTTGTAAGACTAGATGTCGTACTCAATACAAATCCATACTCACAGCAAGCAATTGATACTATACCTATTCTACGTAATCAAGCCAAAGTTGCTGCATCAAATGTGGGCATAGCTAATGAAAGTATACTGATAGGAGGTGAAACTGCTGAAATACATGATACGCGCAATGCAAATAATCGTGATTCGATAGTTGTTCTACCATTGATATTACTTGCCATAGGTTTCATTTTATCAATACTACTTCGATCGCTTATAGCACCAATCTACCTAATCGCTACAATTGCAATTACCTACTTTGCGACCTTAGGTCTATCTATGACAATCTTTAAATTCATACTAGATCATGAAGGTATTGGTACAGGTGTAGCCTTTTATTTGTTTGTTTTTCTTAATGCATTGAGTGTGGATTACAACATTTATCTGATGTCAAGAGTCAAAGAGGAAGCTAAGAGATCTACACTCAATGATGCGATACGTGAAGCTTTGAGTCGAACAGGAGGGGTAATTACTTCGGCTGGATTAATTCTTGCTGGAACTTTCTCAGCACTAATGTTATTACCCCTCCAAGATTTGTTCCAATTAGGATTTGCCGTAGCAATTGGCGTCCTAATGGATACTTTTATTACACGCACGTTAATTGTGCCTGCTTTAATTTCACAATTCGGAAAATGGAACTGGTGGCCAACAAAAATAAACCAGTCACAATAGCAAGATATTATGACTGGTTTAGAGTCAGTCCAGAAATTCAGCTAAAGAATTAACTCGAGGAGAATGCTTCAACTTTTTTAAAGCAGCAATCTCTATTTGTCGAACTCTTTCCTTAGTCAGATCAAATAATTCACCAAGTTCTTGCAAACCTCTGGCACGACCATCAGCTAATCCAAATCGCAATTCAAGCAATTGCCTTTCACGAACAGTCAAAGTGGAAAGAGCATCTCTGACACTATCGCGCAATAGCGACCAACTTACTCGTGCTAAAGGTTCTTCTTCAACTTCATCAGGCACAATATCACTGAGTTCAAAATCTTCTTCAGAAGAAGATAGAGGTTGCTCAAGAGAAAGTGGCTCAGACGGAACAGAAAGTGCACGAGAAACTAATTTGGGCGATATCTGTGTGTCTTCAGCTATCTCCTCTACTGAAGGAGCTTGTTGACTTTTTTCAGTCAACTGTTTTTGTGCTCGAATAATTTTACTTCGACGAGTTATCATGTGACCAGGCAATCTAATCATTCTAGCTTGTTCATCTAACGCTCTTCTTACTGCCTGTCGTATCCACCATGTGGCATAAGTAGAAAATTTAAAACCTCGGCGATATTCAAATTTTTCAACAGATTTTATGAGTCCAATATTACCTTCTTGAATTAAATCTAATAAGGTCATAGACGGTGCATCATATCGTTTAGCAATCGAAACAACTAAACGCAAATTGGATTCAACCATAAGCGAAAAGGCTTTTTCAGATTCCTTAACCAATTGTTGAAGATGACTATCAAAGTCGATAATTTTAGAATTATCTAAGTGATCAATAAACAACTCTGGTACATACGATTCTTCTTCATCTGAACCAGAAATCTCACTAAGCCAATTGTAATGTTTAGGCAAAATAATATTAGTTAATAGTGAAATTTCGATAATTTTCTGTTGAGCTTCTGTTTCAGAGCACTCATATAAACTCATTAAATCCTTAACTAATTCTTCATTAAATTTACTATCAACTGCTTCCTTAAATTGCGTATCAAATACTAAAGTAGCTAAAGGCTGTAATGAAAAACCAAGGCGAAGAGCTACTGATTTAATCAAGGGAGCGCTAGAAGTAAGATCGGAGAATAATTTCACTAAAATTTTTAGAGAAATTTGAGATTCATTAGTACCATCAAACTCGTCATATAATTTTTTGATATAGCGACCTAATTCAATTTTTAAACCCAAATTTTGTTCGTCAGCGCGTTTTAATAGAGGATGCTTAGAAATGTCCTTGACATATTTTTTTAGAGCATTTTCGTTAATGCCACTTTGCACAAAAGAATCACTTTGAGTATCGAAGGATTCATCCACTAAAGGATATTCTTGAGGTTGAGCTTGAGAAACCATTTCGCCTCCTAGATATTGAACAATTAATGAACAATATTTTTTTATTAATGACTAACTTTTGAATAACTATAAGCATATTGTTATTCTCATGCAAGTGATTGTTAAATTTTTCTCAAACACAAAAGGGTACTATTTTTTTATTATTGAGACTAAGTATCATTTGTATCCAAAATATAATATCGAAATAAGACTTAGTATCAATAATAAAATGGGCTATATTAATTTTTTTTTATTTGAGGGAAATTTGTAATTATCCAGCGTATTTTATGGAAATATGGCTAATCATATAAGTTTCATTCTGGAACTGGGTGCAGTCAGAGATTATGAAGATTTATATTTGTGTGAATCGCCAATCCATACATCGCACCTCATATGTATTAGCAAACACTGCCTAGCCACTCCTCTTCCCACTCCTTAAGTACTTTAAGTGCTTTTGGAACATCTAGAGTATGCGTACCATCTTCAGATATACTTGGCGTTTCAATGAACAGTTTTGCAATGAGATTGATTTTCTCCAATATATCATCGCGCAATACCCATTCTTGAGCTAGTTCGAATTGCCTATTGGAAATTACATTTGCAAATTGCATTTCAGCTTTGATGCTATCAAATTCAATATCAGCACCCGTACGAACCATTTCTTCAGACATCACAGCGGCATCTTGAGCATCTTCTTCCAATTGATCGTCATCCCATACATCACAAATAGTGTTTACACCTAACGATCGCAAGAAAAAACAAAAAATATACTCTTCCATCAACTGAATAGCTTCATCGGTGCTTAAACCTCCATCTTTAAACCAAGTACGATGTCTATCCATACGTGTAGTAAGTGTCCCACCAATCCACTCACCAACTACACCTTTAGTTGCTAACATTTCAGTTTCATCTAGTTGTCTCATCCACGAAATAGCAACTTCGTGACCAAATGATACATGTGCAACAAAGATAGTTGCTTGCTGAAAAGCAACCATTTCTTTTGAATAAATTACTTCAGGAGTTCCATTTTTTAGTATACGAATCCATGAATTTTCTTGTGCCTTCATCTAGATACTCTATCAAGAATATTAGCCCCTATATAAAATTCATTTCTTAAGAATCGGATACCTACGTACTTTTGATATTAACTTCAATTCATTGTTGTTCGAATTGGTATGTACTAATGTAAAGAAGTTAGTGAGGTTACAGTGCGTTACATCATATATGGAGCTGGTGCAATCGGTAGTGGAATTGGTGCACTTTTGCATCAACATGGGCATGATGTGGTTTTGATCGCACGAGGTGAACACGAAAAGCAGATAAAAATAAATGGACTCACTGTTCATACCCCTGATTCAACATTTAATGTAAAGCCACATACTGTTTCACACCCAAAAGCAATTGATTGGAAAGATGGAGATGTAGTATTTCTGACCATGAAACTACAAGATACAGAATCTGCTCTTGAAGAATTATTGAAATACACAAATACAAACACACCGATTATTTCCGCTCAAAATGGTGTCGAAGCGGAAAGAATGATTGCAAGAAAATTCTTAAATGTTTACGGAATGGTAGTCATGATGTCAGCAACATTCCTTGATCCTGGTGAAGTAACTTTACATAGTACTCCCATACGAGGATGGCTTAATGTTGGAAGATATCCATATGGGCTTGATTCAATTACAAAAAAGGTATCCTCCGTCATAAGTCATAGCCAGATGAGTTCAAATGAAAATTCTCAGATCATGCGTCTGAAATACACAAAATTAAAACATAATCTAAACAACGCCTTGGATGCTTTAGTCGGTAATTCAGGAAGGGGTGGTGAAGTACATAAAGAACTTAATTCTGAAGCCGAGGCTTGTTTTACAGCAGCATTAATAGATATAGCTTCCGAAGAAGAATTCGATGCTATCCGACCAGAAAACTTTAAAATTGGCAAAGTTCCTAACCATCCAAGAAGAGGAACCTCTGCTTGGCAAAGTTTAGCAAGAGGAAAAGGTATTGAAGTAGATTATCTGAACGGCGAAATTGTATTACTTGGCACTATGCATAATATCCCAACACCGTATAATAAAGCTGTGCAAGAACTTGCATTAAGAGCTGTAAGAGACAGTCTCCCTCCAGAAAATTCTTCTGAAGAGGAAATACACAAACTTGCTGCTGAATATTCGCTCGCATTTGATAAAATAATAAAAACCTAAGGAGCAAAAATGGGTTGCCCAGTTCACATATGGATTCCCCTAATTGCTGCAGTTGCTCCTGGTGTTAGATTCGTACGTGACAGATTTCGTAATTCAATAATCAAACAAACTTCTTATGAACATCCAGCCAAGAGAATGTCAGATATGAAACGCTGGTCACCCATTAAAGAAAAAAATGTAGATAGTAAAATTAAATAATTACGTATCGATTTATTACTAGAATGGAACCTTGAAGAATTTGGATAACATAGATCGAACACCTAAAAATCGTTTATCACGTGAAACAAGCCCGTACCTCCTTCAACACCAGTTTAATCCTGTAGATTGGTATCCGTGGGGACAAGAAGCATTTGAGAAATCACAAAAAATCAATAAACCCATCCTACTTTCAGTAGGATATTCTTCATGCCATTGGTGTCATGTAATGGCACATGAATCTTTCGAAAACGTTCAAATTGCAAGATTGATGAATGATCACTTTATTAATATAAAAGTTGATCGAGAAGAAAGGCCAGACGTTGATTCCGTTTATATGACATTCACACAAGCACTTACTGGTCAAGGTGGATGGCCCATGACCATTTTCCTTACGCCAGAATTAAAGCCATTCTATGCAGGCACCTATTACCCCCCTAATGATTCGCATGGAAGACCGGGATTCCCAAAACTCTTGAACGCGATTAGTACAGCTTGGAATAATGACCAAGAAAATATCTTAGATTCTGCAAACAACATAACTTCGCAAATGCAAAAAACTGTCCAGAAAAAACTGCCGACAGCATCAATCCCGCTGACTTCTACTTCGCTTTCTGACAGGTTTGAAATATTCAGAAATTCTTATGATGAAACCAATGGCGGGTTTGGAAATTCGCCAAAATTTCCTAGCCCGACAAATTTAGAATTTCTTCTAACATATGGTAGCCACAAAAAAAATCAAGATGATCCAAAATCAGCAACTTCAATGGTACTTACCACACTTAAAAAAATGTGGAGTGGCGGTATATATGATCATTTAGCGGGGGGGTTCTCGAGATATAGTGTTGATGAAAAATGGTTAATCCCACACTTTGAAAAAATGCTTTATGACAATGCTCAATTAGCTAAACTCTATACACATGCATATCAAATTACAGAAGATATATTCTATAAAGAGATTGCTACAGAAACTATCGAATATGTACTGGCAGATTTATACGATGAAAATGGTGCCTTTTTTGCATCACAAGATGCAGATAGTGAAGGAGTAGAAGGAAAGTTTTTTGTTTGGACAAACGAAGAGTTGAATGAAATTTTTGATGTAAAAGAAAGTCAAATTGCAAAAGCTTTATATAACATTCAAAAAGAGGGGAATTTTTTTGACCCTCATCACCCTAAACTTACTGGACGAAGTGTTCTCAGCAGAAAATATGAATTAGAAACTCTTGCACTGAAACTTGAGCTAACTGTCAAAGAATTAAACACTAAACTGAGTAAAATTAAGAAAACATTATTAGAAAAGCGCAAAAAACGCGTCGCACCAAAAATTGATGACAAAATCCTAACTTCATGGAACGGCCTCATGTTAGCAGCAGTAGCAGAGGCAGGGAGAGGATTCGACAATAGATTTTACATTGAAGTAGCAGAAAAAAATGTGACTTTTTTTCGAGAGTATATGTGGAAAAATAATCGTTTTTTTCACACTTATAAAGATAATAAAGCTTCAGTAGATGGATTACTTGAAGATTATACTTTCTTCACAATCGGACTTATTGAATTGTATAAGGCAACAGGGAATAATAAACATCTACAATGGGCAAAACAGATTTTTGAACAGACAATAAATCTTTTTCATGATGATGAAAATGGAGCTTTTTTTGACACACCTAAGGATGGCGAAAATTTTGTTCTGCGCCAAAAATCAATTACCGATTCTCCAACACCAAGTGGTAATGGTTCAGCTGCTATTGTTGCCATTTATCTCTCACGCTACTTCAACAAACCTGAATGGGAAACGTTAGCAGAAGAAGTTATAAATATCACATTGAATAACACACAGCATGTAAATTATGGAGTTAGTACTGTACTTCAGTCTGCTGAATTTTTACTTGCACCTAGAAAAGAAATATCAATTACTGGAGGAAAAAGTTCGCGTAATGATTTTGAGCGTAAACTATCTAAATATTTTTTTCCGAATGTTACAATTGCTGTAGGTGACTACAATGCATATTTACCAATTGAAAACACTTTAGAATCTACAGACATAGCTACAGCATATGTTTGTAGTGATTTTATCTGCCAGCTACCAGCAACATCAATTTCTGAATTTACTCGTCAGTTAGACAATTTAATGGGTATCTAAAATGGAAAACTTATGGATGATTTAGAACGATTATTAGATGCATTTCAAAATAAAACATTACTAAAACCAGATTTTTCTAGACCAAATTTTATGAATTTGGTAGACGCAATCTCTGTCATTACAGGTGCAAATAACAACAAACTATCAGCTAATGGCATGAAAATTAAAAAGGAAATTGGCGACCCACAGCATTTGATATTTATTCTTGCTGACGGTGTAGGCAATTCATCTTTAGAGGGTGCCCTTGATTCAAGCAATTGGCTACTTAAGCATCATGTTCAAACATTGGAAAGTATCTATCCATCAACTACTAGTGCAGCATTAACTTCATTAGGTACAGGGCTATGGCCAAGTGAACATTCGATCACAGGCTGGTGGAATTTTATACCAATTTTAGGAAGTCCAATCACTGTTCTTCCATTCAGAACTTTAGACAACAAAAGATCATTGCAAAAAGATTTAAATTTTGCTGATGTAATCATGCATGAAAGCCTTATGAGTAAAATGTCTCGTCAAACTTTTGTTGTCCAACCGCACTCAATCCATAGTTCAATGTATTCAAATTTTATTGGTGCAGGAGCTACACATCTGCCATACCACAACTTGAATGAAGCGATTGACCTCATAACTTCCAACGTATTAAAAACTCATAGCACGAGCTATACTTACTGGTATATCAGTGAAGCTGACCACCAAGCACATAAAACTGGTACGGATAGTTTACAAACACAAATGACTATCCGTGACATTGATAAAGCCATTACTGGATTAAGATCAAAATTGAATGCTGATACTACAAAAATTGTTTTTTCATCAGATCATGGCCATCGCAAAGCAAAAACAAAATACACAATCAATAAAAAAGACCCTATAAATTGGTATCTATCCAGCCCACCTTCAGGGGATCTTCGTATTTCTTTCTACCACGTCCGTAAAGAATTTGAAGATGATTTTAAAAAAGAATTCTCAGCTCGTTTTGGAAAAGATTTTGTACTAATCCCCTCTATTCAACTAAATAATCTAAGGTTATTTGGCCCAAATGAATTGTCAAAAGAAACTCTAAGTAGAGTGGGTACTTTTACAGCAATCTCTCTAGGAGAAGCTGTACTGCGATATATAGACAGTGATGTTAATGATTATTTCATGAAACAAGAATCACAACATTCAGGTTTGTCAGTAGATGAAATGACAATACCTCTAGCAATAGGATAGACAATATATTTGGTTGGGCTAATTAGCCCAACCAAATATATTTATTTATGCAGAACAAACAGTGTTAGTGATCAAACGAGTCACAACATAAGGATCCATATTCGATGCAGGACGTCGATCTTCAAGGTATCCCTTTTGATCAACTTCTACCTGCCAAGGAATACGTATAGATGCACCTCTATCTGAGACACCATAGCTAAATTGATCTATACGCTGTGTTTCATGTAAACCAGTCAACCTTTTATCGTTATCGGCACCGTAGTTTGAAATATGTTCTTGAATATTTTTCCCTAGTGCTTCACAGGCATCAACAATCGGTTGATATGACTCACGCATCGCTTTAGTGGAGAAATTAGTGTGACAACCTGCACCATTCCAATCACCTTGGACAGGTTTAGGATCTATTGAAACCACGACTTCAAAATCTTCAGCCACACGGTGTAATAACCAACGTGCTATCCATAAATGATCTGCAACCTCAACAGGGCCAATAGGTCCAATTTGAAACTCCCATTGCCCAGGCATCACTTCAGCATTAGTTCCGGCAATTTCTAAGCCAGCTTCCATACATGCACTTGCATGTATTTCAGAAATTTCTCTACCAAAAATCAAATTTGCTCCTACACCACAGTAGTAAGGACCTTGTGCTTCAGGAAATCCACCTTCAGGAAAACCTAGAGGTTGACGAGCATCTGCTTCGAATAAAGTATATTCTTGTTCTATCCCATACCAAGACTCTTGATCAGCATACTTGTCTGCCACTTCTTTACATGCAGCTCTGGTATTAGTGGGATGTGGAGTCATATCAGGTAATAAAACTTCACAGAGGACAAGTACATCATCACCACCACGAATAGGATCAGGGCAAGTGAAAACTGGCCTCAGAACACAGTCTGAATTTGCTCCAGGGGCCTGGTTAGTACTCGATCCATCGAAACCCCAAATGGGTAATTCCGCAGTTCCGTCAGCAATTATCTTTGTCTTGGAACGTAATAATGGACTTGGTTCTGTACCATCTATCCAAATATATTCAGCCTTGTAGGACATAAAGCACCTCTTTTCTATTTCTAATCCAGACCATATGAACAAACAGTTCCATAATGATCTAGGGATTGAAAGATAAGACTAGAAGGTTTCAAATGTGTTTCAATCTAAAAAAGTCTCAATAGAAATATCCATCAACTATGAAATTTCAAGTGCCCAAACCTATTCTTTTTAGTTCAATAGCATTAGTTATTATTTTTTTGTGTATTTTAGGGTTTTGGCAAATTGAACGAAACGAATGGAAACAAAACCTTATTGATGAAAAAAACATCAACACCTCTCTCGAACCTCTTAATCCTTCAACCATTGACAGCATAGATAAAAATTTATTGGACTACCGTCGAATTAGCGTGGAAGGTAAATGGGATTTTTCATATCCATTTTTCTTGGGTAACAAAGTCAGAAAAAATAATCTTGGTGAAGAAATCATTATTCCCTTCCTCTTGGCTGATAATAGTGGAGCAATCCTCACTAATCGAGGATGGTATCCAGTGTCTGAAAGACAAAAGATAATCGAAAAGTTGAAGGAAAATCAGTCAGGAACACTGGAAGGATTAATTAGAGTTACTGAATATACGGGTAAAAAAACATCAAATGGAGTTTGGACTGCATTCGATCGTGAATCTATAGGAAAAGAACTACCCTACGATATAAAAGAGTGGGTAGTATTTGAAGGAAAAGAAAAAACTAACTACAAAGATAACTCTGCATACCCCATTCAAGGGTGGGTGGTGTACACAAGTACAACACCCCACATAGAATATGCATTGACTTGGTTCGGTTTAGCCATAGTTTTGTTAATTGTCACAATAGCAAGATTCATAAAAAAACAACGACCTAGGAATTCGACGCAGTCTCAGCAATCTGATTAGCGTGCTCTTCGCTATGTGAAGCGATCCTTTCCATATTATCTTTAATCGTTTTTAGCGGTGAAGATTCTGGAACATCAACTGTCTTATCAAGATCTCGTTCTTCTACGTAACGAATTACTTTATCGCATTCCTCAACAGCCAAATTAAATGCTTCCAATGCTTCTTGCGAATTATTAAGTGATAATTCAACTTTTTCTGGTGCACGCCCAGACATTGCATCAGCGATACGAGTAGCAAAACTACGTTCTGCACCAACTGCATGTTCAGCAATTTGTCTAGGAGACCATTCATCAGAAGATGGAGAACTATCCCACTTATTATCATCTAAACTTTCTAAGGTTTCTCGAAATGATGATCTTCCTATTTGAATCTGATTATTTATTTCTTCAATTACAGACATAATTACCCCCTAAGTATTTTTATAATTTAGCTACCTAGTAATCTAAAGCCATGGCAGTATATTTATATTTACAGATCACAAAGGGAATTTTCAAAAAAAAAATCAATAATTTGTAAAGTACAAGGATTAGTTTCTCAAAATGAATTTAGATACTGCAAAAAATGTATTAACACATAAAGATGCTCAAAAACGAGCAGAGACCATTCGCAACGTTAGTTACAATCTTTCTATTGATATGCATTCAGGAAAAGAAACTTATCAAGGGAAAATAACGATCATTTTTGAAGTTAGCGATGATGATAATGTCATTGTAGATTTTACGGGATCTGAAATCGTTACATTAGTCCTAAATGAAACCTTTGTTGAGAACCCTGACTGGGATGGACACAAACTCAATCTTCCCCAGAATCTTATACAAAAAAACAATACTGTCGAAGTCACATATATAAATCAATATGATCATACAGGAGATGGATTTCACCAATTTATTGACCCTGAAGATAACGAAGAATACCTTTATTCAAATTTTGAGCCTTATGGCGCACACAAACTTTTCCCATGTTTCGATCAACCAGATATTAAAGCTACGTATCATCTTGAGGTCTCTGCACCAAGTAAATGGAAGGTTATTCATAACAGTCCAATTAATAAAACTTCCTCATTACCAGACCAACGCCTGCATCATGAATTTTTGAAAACAGAAAAATTTTCTACCTATTTATTTGCATTGATTTGCGGTCCTTATGCGGAATTTAGAGAAAAGCACTATGACATAGACTTGGGTTTTTATTGTCGTCAGTCATTGACTAAATATTTAGATACAGATGAACTATTCCAAATTACAAAAGAAGGACTTGATTTTTTCGCTGATTTTTTCAATTATCCATATCCTTTTGGAAAATATGATCAAATATTTGTTCCCGAATTTAATGCTGGCGCGATGGAAAATGTTGCAGCAATCACTTTCGCAGAGGCATTCATTTTTCGTGATCCTCCTACTGAAAATCAACGCTCACAGCGAGCAGAAGTAATTCTCCATGAAATGGCACATATGTGGTTCGGTGACTTGGTCACAATGAAATGGTGGAATGATCTTTGGTTAAATGAAAGTTTTGCGACTTACATGGCTTATGTAGCACTCGTCAGTGCCACACGCTTTACAAATGCATGGCAATCATTTAATTCAGGTATGAAAAATTGGGCATATCGCCAAGATCAACTTATTACTACGCATCCTATTGCAGGAGTCGTAGAAGATACTGACCAGACATTGTTGAACTTTGATGGAATCACATATGGAAAAGGCGCAGCGGCACTAAAACAGCTTGCTGCAACTATGGGCATAGAAGGTTTCAGATCTGGGATACAGCTATATTTCAAAAAACATGAATATGGAAATGCGACTCTTCATGAATTTTTAGATGCACTTCAAGATGGTTTAATGCTTCACGGTGAACAACGTGACTTACATGAATGGTCTCGCGCATGGTTAGAAACTGCCTCAGTTAATACTATTAAAATAGACTGGGAAAGTGAAAACAACCAGATCAAATCAATGGAAATACAACAATCAGCACCTGATTCTCACCCAACCCTAAGACCACATTTTTTAGAAATCGCTTTAGCCAATACTGAGAAAGGGAAGTTTATAATAGAAAGCATCCCTGTAAATTTTGATACACCAAAAAACAGTATCGAAGAGGCAAAAGGCCTAGCGAAACCTGATTTTATTTTCCCAAATTACAATGATCATGATTTCGTAAAAGTTTCGCTCGATGATCATTCATTAAATTTTGCAAAAGATCATTTAGAAACAATAGATGACCCNCTACTTAGGCAGTTGACTTGGCAGTCACTTTGGAACATGGTCAGAGACCAAAATTTATCATCGGTGGAATATCTTCAACTCGGATCCTCTAAACTTCCACTAGAAAAAGATTTTGAACTTGTGCAATCTATTCTTGCAACCATGAATGCTACTTTATCTCGATATGTACCAAATAGAAAAAAAAGTGAAATTGCAAATCTTCTCTTTGATGAAAGCTGCAAATTATTAAGTAGCAATCTAAGTAATGATCTCAGGATTATTTGGACCCGAGCATTAATTAATTTTGCTATGGATCCTGCAACTATTCAATTCTGTATAGATCTTGCAGATGGAGTTGAAAAGATTAAAGGGGTAACTATTGACCAGGATATGAGATGGAACGTCTCCATAAAAGCTGTCGCATATAACTTACCAAATGCATTGGAAAGATTAGAAGAGGAAAAGCTACGTGATAAATCAGACAGAGGACAAAGACAAGAACTCAGAGGTTTGGTATCACAAGATAATATCGCTGTTAAGCGGGATGCTTGGCAAAAATTCCTAGAAGAGGGCTATGGTTCTCTTCACTTAACAAGAGCAGCCATGAGTGGATTTTACTGGTGGCAACAAGAAGATTCCCTTTCAGATTTCAATACGAAATTTTTCACAGTAATACAAGCTATATTTGAAAGTAATGAAAATGAATTCTCAAGGACCTTCTTTGAAATGTTATTCCCTCCTTGGGTAGATCAAAAAATTCTAATACTCGCGCGACAATTACAAGAAAAAGTTGATGAGAATTCNCCTTTACTTTATCGGTTGTTATTAGAAGCAAGCGATGATTTGGAACGTGCTATTCAATGTCAATTATATTCTGAATTGGTAAGTAAATAATTTTTTCATGCATTCAATCCTTAAGACACTAAATTTTTATGGGTGGAGGATTGTAGCTGCTGGGGCAATCATACAAGCACTGCATAGCGGTTTATTATTTTCNGCATTTGGATCATATTCCGTATTGTTACAGCAAGAATTTGGATGGACTGCGACAACATTATCCATTGCATTTGCAATGACTCGAGCAGAAAGCGGTATTCTGGGACCTATACAAGGTTGGATATTAGATCGTTTAGGGCCACGCTTTGTCATGCTACTGGGAACAACTATTTTAGGTATTAGCTTTTTATTATTTGCAACAATGAGTGGGCTGAGTCAGTTTTTTATCTACTATTTCCTAATGTCATTAGGTGCAAGTTTAAGTGGATTTTTCTCTATTACAATTTCGCTTGTCAANTGGTTCCAAAGATACAGATCTCGTGCGCTTGCTTTTGCAGGAATGGGTGGTGCATTAGGAGGCTTAAGCATACCAATAGTTGTTTTTTTTCTGGAACAATTTGGTTGGCGAACTACTGCATTTGGATCGGGAATAATGATTCTTATAATTGGTATTCCACTTTGTAATATTATTCGTCACAGACCAAGTGATTCTGGACAATTCCCGGATGGAATTAACCTCGATGAGTTACCTAAAAATGATACATATAAGCCTCCAGAAGGTTTAACGGTAGTAGATTTCACTGCTAAACAAGCTTTCAAAACCAGAGCATTCTGGACTATTTCTCTGGGTCATGGATCTGCCCTTCTAGTGGTAGGTGCAATAATGTTACATCTTCCATTACATCTAACCAGTCAAGAGATAGGAATGTCACTGCAAGAAGCTAGCTTTATTGTAGGGGCAATCCCTGCAATGCAAATAGTCGGCCACTTACTTGGTGGATATTTAGGGGACAGACTCAATAAGCGATTAATAGCAATATGTTGCATGATTGGACATACACTAGGATTGTTTCTCTTAACTTTTGCTGTTCATCCAATCATGATATGGATATTTGCGATATCGCATGGTATCGCTTGGGGTGCAAGAGGGNCTTTAATGCAATCTTGGAGAGCCGATTATTTTGGCACAAAACATTTTGGAACAATTATGGGATTTTCATCATTAATTATTATGATAGGTATGGTGATAGGGCCGTTGATTGCTGGTATATCTGCAGATATTACTGGAAGCTATAAAACTGGATTTATTATTCTTACTTTGGCGGCAGGATTTGGAACTATTTTCTTTTCACTATCAACGCCACCAAAACAGCCCCTTATTAGTTCATAGTCTCAAACGAGCGTAAGGGTATCTTCTAGACAAAGAGCATGATTTGATACTGATTGTCTCTAATACTAGGAAAACATGCAAAAATTCCAGCATATATTCAAGTTCTTTGGGTGGCGTCTGGCACTTGCTGGAGCTTCAATCCATGCAATCCATAGTGGATTGTTTATGCAAGCTTTCGGATCGTATTCTGTATTGTTACAGCGTGAATTTGGTTGGACTGCCACTACATTGTCTATTGCCTTCGCATTCACTCGCATGGAAAGTGGATTGCTGGGCCCTNTACAAGGTTGGCTATTAGATCGGTTTGGTCCTCGACCAATAATGATGATTGGAACCACAATTTTCGCAGTAGGTTTTTTCTTGTTTGCAACAATGAATACACTCACTGAGTTTTTTATTTTCTATTTCTTAATGGCCTTAGGATCTAGTCTTGGAGGNTTCCTATCAATTACTACTGCCATAGTAAATTGGTTCAACAAATACAGATCTTCTGCTTTAGCAATTTCACAAGGTGGTTTTGCAGCAGGTGCTTTGTTTTTACCTGCACTCGTCTTTGTTCTTGAAAATTATGGATGGAGGGAAGCTAGTGTTGGCTCAGGNATNATAATACTTGTTGTTGGATTACCAGTAAGTAATATGATGAGACATCGACCAAGTGAACCTGGAGAATTCGTTGATGGGATCAAACCAGAAATAGATCCTTCTNAAGAGCAATTTTTTATTCAAAAATCAACACAGGTCAATGACTTCAGTGTTAAAGAAGCTTTGAAAACAAGAGCCTTTTGGATGATATCTGCTGGCCACGCTGCATCACTTCTGGTTGTAGGGTCGATAATGTTACACCTTCCATTACACCTCACAAGTNCGGCAATAGGAATGTCTTTACAAAAAGCTAGTTTCATAGTTGGTGCCGTTCCCGCTATGCAAATATTTGGTCAGTTTTTTGGAGGATATCTTGGAGATAGATATGACAAAAAATTAATTCTAATTCTATGTATGATCGGGCATATGTTAGGACTACTTCTAGTCACTTACCCATATTTTTCTATCATGATATGGATATTTGTACCCATGCACGGAATTGCATGGGGTGCGCGAGGACCAATAATTCAATCCATTCGAGCAGATTATTTTGGACCAACAAATTTCGGAACCATTATGGGTTTTTCTTCAATGATAGTTATGATTGGAATGGTCTTGGGACCTTTAGTTGCAGGAATACTTGCAGACTATACGGGTAGTTATACTTTGGGATTCACAATTTTAGCAATAGCAGCAGGCATGGGTTCTGTTTTTTTCCTACTTGCCACGCCACCAAAGAAACCTTTGGCCTTAGTCTAGAAGTTGTCTCAACACNTATTGTAATATCCCACCGTGGCGATAATATTCCACTTCAACAGGAGTATCAATCCGGCATAGTACGCTAAAACGTGATTCAACACCTGCATCAGAAATAGCCAATACTTCCAATATTTGTTTTGGCTGTATAGAATCNGAAATACCTAAAATATCGAACCTCTCCAAACCAGTTAGATTCAACGAAGCAAGATTTTCTCCATCACTGAATTCTAACGGTAATATTCCCATTCCAACTAAATTACTACGGTGAATTCTTTCAAAAGATTCAGCAATCACAGCGTTAACACCTAATAATGCTGGTCCTTTCGCTGCCCAGTCTCGAGAAGAACCAGATCCGTATTCTTTTCCTCCAATAACAATAAGCGGGGTATTTTCGGCTTGATATCGAGCGGAGGCATCAAAAATAGTCATTTCATCGCCATCAGGTAAAAATCGAGTCCATCCCCCTTCACGACTGACAAGGTGATTTCTTACGCGNACATTCGCAAATGTCCCTCGCATCATAACTTCATGGTTACCTCTGCGAGAACCATAAGTATTATAGCCACTTTGAGGAACTTCATTATGATCCAAATATTCTGCACCAGGGCTTTGTCTCGCTATTGCACCAGCTGGAGAGATATGATCTGTAGTGACTGAGTCACCTAAGACAGCAAGAACTCGTGCTTCGCGAATATTACTTAACGATCCTGGCTCACGAGATAAACCTTCGAAAAATGGAGGCCGTCGAACATAGGTCGAATCTGGATCCCATTGAAATAATTTACCTTCTGCACCGCTCAACTCAAACCATTGATCGTCACCTCGGAAAACGTCTGAATATTCTGTTTCAAACATTTCACGTTGTACTGAAGAAGCAACAGTTTCCTGAACAAGTTGCTGTGAAGGCCAAATATCGCTTAGGTACACGGGACCATTAGATCCAGTACCAATAGGCTCATTAAACAAGTCTATTTGTGTCGTTCCTGCAAGAGCATAAGCGACAACTAGTGGTGGAGAGGCTAGATAGTTAGATCTAACTTTATTGTGAACGCGGGCTTCAAAATTACGATTCCCTGACAATACAGCTGCAACAGCAAGGTGTCCATCATCCACAGCTGTTTCGATCTCTTCAGGGAGTGGCCCTGAATTTCCTATACAAGTAGTACATCCATAACCAACTAAATCAAACCCCAATTTATTCAAAAAAGGAGTCAGTCCAGCTTGCTCCAAATAGTCAGTTACAACTTTNGATCCTGGTGCAAGACTAGTTTTTACCCATTCTGGAGTTTGTAATCCTGCTTCAACAGCAGCTTTAGCCAATAAACCGGCACCAACCATCACTTCAGGGTTAGAGGTATTTGTACAACTTGTTATAGCTGCAATGACAACTGCACCATTCTTCAAATCATAAGATGATCCATCAACTGAAATTTCTACAGGTTCTGTACCTGCACCATTTTCAACTTCTNCTGCTATGTCTCTCTCAGATGCAGCCTTTGCACTTCGAAGAGAGATCCGATCTTGNGGCCGTTTTGGTCCTGAAATGCTTGGTTCAATAGTTGAAAGATCAATTTCGATAGAATCACTAAACTCTGGATCAGGAGTATCTTCNCCTCTGAATAAAAACTGTTCTTTAGTATAGGTTTCAACTCTTTTTATTAGCGTTTCTGGTCTTCCAGTAAACCGTAAATAATTAAGCGTTTCTTCGTCAACAGGAAAAAATCCGACCGTAGCACCATACTCTGGACACATATTGGCAATTGTTGCGCGCGCAGCAAGTGACAAATTACCAAGTCCAGGACCATAAAATTCTACAAACTTTCCAACTACATTTTTTTGACGTAGCAATTCAGTAACACGTAACACTAAATCGGTTCCTGTAGCACCTTCAGGTAATTCACCTACAAGACGAACACCAAAAACTTGAGGAATTAACATCGAAACAGGCTGTCCAAGCATGGCAGCTTCTGCTTCAATTCCTCCAACACCCCATCCAACAACACCAAGCCCATTGATCATGGTGGTATGCGAATCTGTACCAACAAGAGTATCTGGGAAAAGCTCNCCCTCNTCATTAGTCATCACGACTTGGCCCAAATATTCAAGATTCACTTGATGTACTATGCCTGTCCCAGGGGGNACAACTCGGAATCCATCAAAGGCCTGTTGGCCCCATTTTAACAATTGATACCGTTCAATATTTCGTTCGTATTCTCTTTGAACATTGGTAATAAATGCATCACTTGTACCAAAGGCATCAACCTGAACGGAATGATCAATTACCAAATCAACTGGTTGTAAAGGATTAATTTTATCTGGATTACCACCCATTTCAGCAATTGCATCACGCATTGATGCCAAATCTACAACCGCAGGAACACCTGTGAAATCTTGCAACAAAACACGAGAGACTCTAAAAGCAATTTCTGTACTAGGAATTTCTGAAGGATCCCAATTNGCAATTGCTTTTATTTGATCTTCCGTAACACTAGAACCATCTTCAAATCGTAATAAATTCTCTAAAAGAATGCGCATTGTAAATGGTAATCGATCTATATCAATGCCTAGAGATTCTGCCAAGATACTTAACTTGTAAATTGTCAGATCTTGACCATCGAGAGAAATGGTTGACCGTGAACTAAAGCTATTTAACGTCTTACCCATAAAAAATCCCTTCCACAAGAATTTAAGATCAATCGATTGTATCTTGGCAGTTTTATTGATGTTGTCAAATATTCTTAACTATTAATAAAAGCAATGTGAAAAAAAGTAACATGTTTTTTTGGTACATTTAGCTGGTATGATTTTGTTACGAAGAGTTNGGCCGAAGTGGCGGAATTGGCAGACGCGCTGCGTTCAGGTCGCAGTGGGCTTTTTGCCCATGTGAGTTCGAGTCTCACCTTCGGCACCAAGATGTGCGCTCGTAGCTCAGTGGATAGAGCGCTGCCCTGCGGAGGCAGAGGTCGGAGGTTCGAATCCTCCCGAGCGCGCCATATACCAACCTTCCTTACATTACTTGCTGATGTAATTTANNCNANCTTCTTGTAGGCATTACTGCGCTCGTCAAGTACTTGACCCAAAGTATCGATAAGAAAATCTACCTCGGCTTCCTCGATAATAAAAGGTGGTGCCAAAATCAATTGTGCACCCTGACCCAATTCATCTCGCCAATAGCCCAAGTAATGAAGAATATTCCGCTTGTAGAGATGTTTTTGAATATCGTTTGCAATATTGAGATCGGCAGGAAATGGATCACCAGTCTCCTGATTGGCAACTATCTCAATACCTCTCAAAGTTCCCTGACCTCTTAATTCACCGACGATAGGAATCGAACTCAAACTTTCGAGTCTGTTCTCCAAATAATCTCCTATTTGAGCCGATCTCTCTATCAAATGTTCTTCTGCAACTATCTGTTGTACTTTTGCGCCAATGGCACAAGAAACAGGATGCTCTGAATAGGTAAACAAAGTGTTGAAGCGTTCTCCAACTGCATCGAATTGATCAACTAGCTCATCTTGCACGATGAAGCCTGCTAACGGTGCATATCCAGAAGCCACACCTTTTGCAAACACTACAATATCTGGTAATACATCCCAGTGTTGAAACGCAAATGGAAGTCCCGTACGGCCGAAACCAGTGACTACTTCGTCAGCAATAAATATCACTTCATATTTGTCGCAAATTTGTCTAATCTTGGAAAAATATTCGTTTGTCGGAGGAGCTACTACACCAGCTGCAGCCGCGACTATTGGTTCAGCAATAAATGCTGCCACGGTCTCAGGACCTTCGGCCAGAATTCGAGCTTCCAGATCATCTGCACAAGCTAGTTTGCAGTTGGGAAACTCAAGCTGTAGCGGACAGTGATAGCAGTTGCAGTCAGCGACTGGTTCAATATTTTGGACAACGTCCGGCAGAAGCTTAAGGTAGGGAGCTCTGCGCTCAGGAAAGTCTCCTACTGAAAGAGTGAACAATGTACTTCCATGATATGCATTACGTCGACCAAGTATTTTGAATTTATCTAGATTACCCAAAATATGTTGTGCCTGTATTGAAAATTTCAGTGCTGCCTCAACTGCCTCTGAGCCTCCACTTCCATACCAAATCCTATCCATACCATTCGGAGTGAGTTTCTGGATACGATCTGTGAGCTCCAAACGTGACTCAACAGTATAACCAGGCATCGTGTAAGCGAGTTCACTAATCTGTTTATGCGCTGCTTCAGCCACTTCGGATCGACCGTGGCCTATGTTCATAACCATNGGACCACCTGATGCATCTAAATATCGCTCGCCGGCTTCGTTAAACAGCCAAACACCCTCACCTTTACTCCAAATATGAGGAACGCCTTGACGGTGGAACTGTAAATTTTGTATCTCAGTTTGACTTCTGGACATATTCAGTAAATCCTTCTTCAAGCCAATCATTAAGTGTTCCATANGTCCCGTATGAAATAAAAATCTTGCAAATAACTAATTCAAATTTTCTTTCATTACAACAAGTAAATTATATCAAAATGCGAAATCTTTGTTTTCTATCCCACTAGAAACTCAAATATACCATCGAGCTATAAGGCATTTACTTTTTCATCGTCAATACCTAAGATGTTCACAAATTGTCATTAAATATGGTTGCCTAACTCAACATTAGCTCATGACTGGAGAAATTATGTCACTCAATGTCGTCGGGATGATTGGAGCAAACCCAAGCAAAGGTGAGACTCCTGTATCCATCATAGGAGGTGGTATAGATGTAGATTACCTCAATCGCTTCACTCAAGCTCATGAAAAGAGTGCTTTTGATGCTGTGTTGGTTGGATATAGATCAGATTCAGCAGATAGTTTTGCTGTAGCACAGGCAGCTGCAGCGGCTACTAAACACATAAAATTTCTAGTTGCACACCGCCCTGGCTTTGTAGCGCCAACACTGGCTGCTCGCAGAGCATCAACAGTTGACATCTTCACAGGTGGGCGCATCGGGGTACATTTCATAACCGGTGGAAGCGATGCAGAACAAAGAAGGGACGGTGACTACCTTGAACACGATGATCGTTACCGTCGTACAGACGAATATCTCACCGTATTCCGTAAAGCACTCTCGCAGGAATCATTCAATCATAGTGGTACGTACTATCAATTTGAGAATGCTTCGAGCTCAGTGCAATCACATCAAGTACCTTCCATCCCTATCTACTTTGGAGGCAGTTCCGACATTGCCCTCGACATCGGAGCCCGCCAAGCTGATGTATATATGTTCTGGGGTGAACCAAGAATAGCCATCCAGCAACAGATCGAAGACCTGAACACGCGTGCTGCAAATCATGGAAGACACCTTGAATTCAGTGTTTCATTTAGGCCAGTAATTGAAGATACTGAGGCCTTAGCATGGGATAAAGCGAGAGAATTCCTAAATTCAGTTGAATCTAATTTGGCAGTGAATCCTATTGGTAAGAGAACTTCAATTGGTTCAAAAAGACTTCTTGACTTTGCTAATGAATCGGACCTCCATGACGAACGTTTATGGATGCCTCTCGCTGCAGCTACTGGAGCATCGGGGAACACATCAGCGCTAGTTGGCACGGCAGAACAAGTANCCGATTCACTTCTAAAATATTATGAACTGGGAGTAGGTACTGTACTTATTCGCGGCTGGGATCCATACCAAGATGCTATCGATTACGGTAAGGAACTAATCCCTATCTTGAAGCATGAAAGTTCCAAGGTCCGTGAATCAGCAAAATCCAATGCCTAGTCCAAATGATTAATTCACCCCAGAAAATACCAAAGTGTGACAGATTCGTTAGTTAATATTGTTTTTTTAAGATATTAATTTTTTCTCAAACCATTCCAATAACAAAATTAATAAGTCTTCACGACATTGTCTTAAACTATGAGTAGCACCCTCAAAAAGCACCAATTCTTTTGGCTCTTCNGCAATACTGTGAAGATATCGTGAACAATCTGGAGGTAATCTTATGTCATCTAAACCGTGTACAAATAATATAGGTCGTGGTGAAATTTGTTTGACATTTAATGCCCCAGCTGTTTGAGATGCTAAAGAAATAATACTACTTATCATCGGTTCACGTACTGCGGCTTCAATAACTACTGCACCACCAAAAGAATGACCAACTAAACCAATATTATCTATTCCCATCTTTAATAAATGATCAATACCAACAAGTACATCATGAATAGCTTCCTCGAGATTTCCTGGAAAACTATGAATTCTATAATCCAACAATAAAGCTGCAACCCCTTTACCGTACAAATTTTCTGCCAAAGAAGGATATATAGCTGAAGCAGGTCCATCAAAACCACCATCACCACCACCAACCATCAACACAGCAGCAGTATTTAAAGGGGGATTCGAAAATTTGGCATGAATCACCCCTTTATCTGATNTGAGTTCTAGACATTCAAAAGAGATTTTATTACTCATTATTTTTTCGACCTATCCATAAAGAGTTATGCTATTAGTGTGAATATAAATAATCTACGGCATCAAGTCAGTACNCTNCCCAATTCTCCGGGTGTGTACATTATGAAAAATACTGCTGGTGAAATTATATATATAGGGAAAGCCAGTAGGTTAAGATCACGTGTCCGTTCTTATTTTGGATCAGCAAGATCNTTGGAACCACGAGTCCAAATTTTAAGCAAGCAAATTGCTGATATCGAACACATAATTACAGAAACTGCTACCGAAGCACTTCATTTAGAAGCCACACTCGTAAAACGACATCAACCTCATCACAATGTGAGGTTAAAAGATGATAAGCACTATCCTTATCTTAAAGTTGATATTCAGAATGAATGGCCTCAAGTAACTATTACGCGAAGAATCGATTCAGATGGGGCAAAATATTTTGGTCCCTATGCATCCCCTGGATCTGTAAGAAGATCTTTAGCCGTTGTAAACAAACTTTTTCCATGGAGATCTTGTACGAAAAAAATCACCGGTACTGATGATAGGCCTTGCTTAGATTATTTTATTGATCGCTGTATAGCACCATGCACTTCCTACTGCACCAAAGATGAATATGATGAAGTTATTCAATCGACGATCCTATTTCTAGATGGCAAATCAAAGGAGGTTGAATCGCGACTTATTGATGAAATGAAAAATGCATCTGAAAATCTTGAATATGAAAAAGCTGCACGCATTAGAGATCAATTAGAAGCAATAGAAAAATTACACGAAAATCAACAACAAATGGTCACGACTACACCTTTAGATGCTGATGTATTTGGAGTGTTTAGAGAAAATAATGAAACCTGTATCCAAGTATTTTTTGCCCGAGGCACCATGATAGTTGACACTGACTCCTTCATGCTAATGGGAACTGAGAATGCTACAAATAGCGAAATATTAACTGCTTTTTTAGGTCAGTTTTACGAAAATGCAAATTATATTCCAAAAAATATTATTCTTCCCTATACGCCCGATGATATTGAAGAACTTGAGTCAATGTTACGTACANACAAAAAAACACAGGTCAACATAATCATTCCCAAACGTGGGCACCGACGTTCACTCGTGACAACTGCAGAAAAAAATGCACGAGAATCAATGGCCATGCATCATGCAAGGTGGGTATCTGATACTCAAAAAACAGAGGATGCAATTAAACTACTGCAGGTAAGCTTAGATTTACCTGAGGAACCTCAAAGAATCGAATGCTATGACATTTCTACAATACAAGGCACAAATACTGTTGGTTCAATGGTTGTATTCAATAAAGGCAAACCAGTGAAATCAGAATATAGAAGATTTAAGATCAAGTCTGTAGATGGCCAAAATGATTTCGCATCNATGCAAGAATTACTCAAACGTAGATTCACAAAAATTGCTGATAATCTAGAAAAAAAATTAACGCTTAATGTGCAAAGTGATGATGGAGATTCTTGGGTGAAATTACCAGATCTAGTCATCATTGACGGAGGCAAGGGTCAGTTGAGTGTTGTACTTGATGTAATGAGGGATCTTGGATTATCTGACATACCTGTATGTGGTTTAGCTAAGAAAAAAGAAGAATTATTTATAAAAGATCAATCTGAACCTATTGAACTACCCGNTTCTTCTCAAGCGATGTACCTTATACAACGTATACGTGATGAAGCACATCGTTTTGCAATTAATTACCACCGATCTTTGAGAAATAATAATTCGAAAAAATCACTATTAGATTCAATACAAGGTATCGGGCCAAAACGTAAAAAAGCTCTCTATAAGAAATTTGGAAGCATGAAAGCGATGCGAGAAGCAACAATAGAAGATTTGGCAGCAACTGAGGGATTTTCAATTAATTTAGCAAAAAACATAAAAACATACCTTTAAAATCGCTGTAAGATAAATCTTTGATAATGCAAGATTCATACAATTTTCACATAAATTAAAAAAATGGGTGCATTGCAAATCTTACATGTATACTGCGATTTGGAGAGACATAAATATTTGTGCAATATAATAGATCGGTTAGGACTGACATAATGCTAAAACGAATTGAAGAGTTTTTACATTACTTATCAGCGGAAAGAGGTTCTCCAAGAAATACAATTGAAGCTTATAGAAATGATTTAAATGGCTTGGTTAAATTTGCTGAGAAAGCGAACATTACTGTTGACCATGAAAACACAATTTCTCGGGAACTAATAATCAATTACTTAACTGAACTTAATGAGAGGCAATACGCCAAGTCGACAGTTGCTAGAAAAATAGCCGTACTGAAATCTTTTTGTACGTATCTAATTGATGTTGGAGATCTGCAATCTAATCCAACTACAAATTTGAACTCACCCAGACCACAAAAAGTAATCCCAAAACCACTTAGCCCGCAACATGTAGACTTACTTCTCTCTCAGCCGCTGAAACTTGAAACGCCTGAGTCTATTCGCGATGCTGCAATGTTGGAATTAATGTATGCGACCGGAGTTCGAGTGACAGAATTAGTCTCGTTGAACCTTGATAGTTTACATATTAAGCCTCATCCAGCCTATATTCGATGTGTAGGCAAAGGTGCGAAAGAACGAACAATACCTGTACATGAAAAAGCAGTCGATGCATTAAATACATACCTTGATCAAGGAAGAAATATTCTCCTGAAAGCGAGGTTACAAAAAGCCTTATTTGTAAATAGGCGAGGGGAAAGACTGACTAGGCAAGGTTTCTGGCTCATTTTAAAAAACTATGCAAAATCAGCTGGCATCGAATCACACGTTACACCACATACACTTCGCCATTCATTTGCTACCCATTTATTACGTGGTGGTGCATCTATCAGAGATGTTCAGGAGTTATTAGGNCACGCTAATGTGTCAACTACTCAGATCTATACACAATTAGTAGATCAACATTTACGTGAGGTTTATGAAAACGTACACCCACGTGCTAGTTAATTTAATTGCCTTCATAGATAAGAGGTATTTTGATAATCCGTAAAATTTTTGCTAGGGAATTNTTGGACTCACGTGGAAATCCAACCATCGAGGTCGATGTTATTTTGGGTGATGGATCTATCGGGAGATCAATTGTCCCAAGTGGAGCGAGTACTGGTGCATATGAAGCTGTTGAATTAAGAGACTCCAATAGCAGTCGTTACAACGGAAAAGGAGTGCTTCAGGCAGTAGAAAATGTAAATACAGAAATAAACCAATTATTGGTTGATAAAGATCCACAAGATCAAAACAATATTGACCACCTAATGATCGACTTAGATGGAACCAAAAATAAGGAGCGATTAGGCGCAAATGCAATATTAGGTGTTTCANTAAGCGTTGCTAAAGCGACAGCTCAATCTTTGGAAATTCCACTCTACGAATATTTTCGTCACATAAGTACTACTGATAATAATGATCCATATGTTCTTCCTGTTCCAATGTGCAATGTATTAAATGGAGGAGCACATGCTTCTAACTCTGTTGATTTTCAAGAATTTATGCTCATCCCTGTTGGTGCANAAAGTTTCCGTGAAGGACTACGTTGGGTCGTAGAGTCTTATCAACAGTTAAAGACGTTACTTGTAGAAAATGCACATGATACTTCTGTCGGTGATGAAGGAGGATTTGCTCCCAGTTTGAAAAATAATCGCAGTGCACTAGATCTTTTAGTCGACGCAATACAGATAGCGGGATACACCCCTGGAAAAGATTTAGCAATCGCTCTAGACCCCGCAACTACTGAATTATGGGGAAACGGCAAGTACAATCTTACAAGTGAGTCACGGTCAATGTCATCAACGGAGATGATTAGCCTCTGGACAGAATGGTGTAATGAATTTCCTATTTTCTCTATCGAAGATGGTTTAGCAGAAGACGATTGGAGCGGTTGGCAAGGTTTAACGTCTGCAATCGGAGAGAAAATTCAAATTGTAGGTGACGACTTATTTGTGACAAATATTGATAGGTTGAAGCAGGGAATTGCAATGAATGCAGCTAATTCAATACTAATCAAACTTAATCAGATTGGGTCTGTATCAGAAACAATGAATGCAATTACTTTAGCAAAAAAATCTGGATGGAATGCTGTTATTTCACACCGTTCGGGGGAAACTGAAGACACTACAATTGCACACCTTGCTGTAGGAGCAGACGCTGGTCAAATTAAAACTGGAGCACCTGCGAGAACNGATAGGACAGCAAAATATAATGAACTATTGAGGATAGAAGAACTCCTTGCTGAAAAAGGTATATATCCAGGAATATCAGTTTTCAATAATCATGTCTGACAACTACTCTGACGCAGAAAATCTTGAACTTCAGATTGCAAAATCCCCTCAACGGATATCAGGTATGCGTGTATTGAAAGAACAATGGAAACTACCTGGAAAACCTACAGATTTATCAACAGACGCAGCAGATTCATGGAGGCAAACAAATTTCAATTTTGCTGAAGAAATTAAACTTATTGAAAATGGGCTCAATTTAGAAGCAAGGTTTTCTGCAAGTGCATACACACTGAGCGCACGAAACATGGATATGGCTGGATTTACAACATTATGGGGGCGTTCATTTCTNACATGTTCAGATATAACGACACTTATCAGACGCGGAGGATATCAAAGTGCAATGCCACTAATACGCCAAGCCGTTGAGTTNATTGGAGCTCAAGAGGGACTAACTAATGAAATTGATATGTGGCGAAGATGGACACATGAAGCATTCAATCAGGAAAGTGACAGTCGAGCTATTGAACAAAAATTAGGACACTACTTCTCTGGTGAAAGCATTGCTTCTGATACAGACTTAAGAATTATATACAAGGCTGCTAGCGATTTTGGAAGACCCAATTTTGGACCTAGTGCATTATTTGTTGCAAATGGAGCAAATAGAATTAGATATCCTTTGGTTTTTGCTGACCAAGCGTTTCATATTGGCTGGGCAGAATTAATATTCGGATGGCTTATGATACTCAATCGGAAACAACTTCATCTAAGTATGCACCTCCCTAATTTCTTTCCTATAGATGAAGNATTCAAACAAGAGGTTATCGAACATATTCAAATTATTGAAGAGTATCTATCAGATGATCAAAAATGCAAAATAGAAGAATATGAAGATAAAGATGGAAGACCACGTCACTTGATGATCAATTTCCGGAGACAATTAAGTGATCAAAGAGCTCGATTACTATTTTAGGGATTAGAATAGTGCATATAATATATTAACTTATGGCGTCGAAGTATTAGGGAGTACATATGTCAATAAGGGTAGGTATCAACGGCTTTGGCCGAACCGGTAGAGCAGCATTTAGAGCATGGTGGGAAAACAAAAGAGATGACTTTGAAATTGTGGCGATCAATCGAGGTCCTGTTAACGTTCGTACTCACCTTCTACGCTATGACTCAGATTATGGTCGATTCCCTGCTGAAATTATTGATGGAGACGACTATTTCACAGTCGATAATCATAAGGTTCGAGTCTTTAATTCCAATGAGCCTGCTGAAATTCCTTGGGCGGAGGAAAATGTTGATTTGGTGATAGAATCGACAGGTCAATTCAAGACAGCAGATGATGCAAGGGTTCATCTAGGCAAAAGTGTTAAAAAGGTTATCATCTCTGCTCCTGCAAAAAACGAAGATTGGACCGTAATAATGGGGATCAATCACAATGAATATTCTCCAACTAATCATCACGTTATTTCGGCGGGATCCTGTACGACCAACTGTGTTGTGTTAGCTGTAAAAGTTTTACATGATGCTTTCACTATTAATCATGGTTTTATGACTACCGTTCACGCATATACAGGCGATCAGAACCTTGTAGATAACTCCCATAAAGATCTAAGACGTGCAAGAGCTGCTGCCCTCAACATAGTACCTACTTCCTCAGGAGCTTCTAAAGCAGTTGGTCAAGTTATCCCAGATTTAGCAGGGAAATTTGATGGCACAGCCTTAAGAGTACCTACACCCACAGTTTCATTAGTCGATCTCACAACAAGTCTGAAAGACACCCCCACTATTAAAGACGTGAATGAAGTTTTTGAAGCAGCAGCTGAAAGCTCTTTGGCACCTTATCTTGCTTATGAAAAAGATGAATTGGTTTCTACAGATTTTAAAGGAAATTTNGCATCTTGTATTTTCGATGCTCCTTCCACAATGGTGGTTGACGGTCATTTAGTCAAAACCCTTGAATGGTATGACAATGAATGGGGCTATTCTTGCCGCTTGACCGATGTCGTTAGCTTAATAGCAGAGCGTGGTTTGGAATAAATAGTAATGTTAGATTCACTCACAGTTAAATTTCAAAACACCTTTAAAAGATTGGGTGCTACGGGAAAAATTACTGAATCCGATCTTGAAACTGCACTAAAAGATGTACGTGTAGCACTTCTAGATGCAGATGTTAATTTTCAAGTTGTTCGAGAATTTATTTCTGATGTAAGAGAGCAGGCACTAGGGCAAGAAATTACACAATCGATTACCCCCGGACAACAAATCATAGCAATTGTCAATCAAGCATTAATAGAAATGTTGGGTGGTAAATCAGAGAAATTATTTTCACCAAAAAATAACCCCACAAAAATCATGGTGGTTGGAACCAAGGGAGCAGGAAAAACTACACTTTGTGGACGCTTAGCACTTCGTTACAAAAAAGAAGGCGCACGGCCACTCTTAGTTTCTACAGACTTTGACAGAATTGCTGCTGGTGAACAACTGCAGATTATCGGGGAACAAATTGAAGTGCCAGTTTGGGTAGAAGAAAAACAAACATCTTCTTCCAAAATAGCTATCCGAGCGTTAGAAGAAGCTCAAAGGATTAATGCAAATGTACTCATTATTGATACTCAAGGAACATTATCGCTTGACGACGATCTAGCTGATGATTTAGCAGCACTAGCAGATACATTCGATCCCTCAGAAATTTTAATCACTGTTGACGCAATGACTGGGCAAGATTCTGTCACATTAGCTAAACAATTTGATGAGGAAATTGAAGGAACAGGTATCGTAGTGACCAAAGTTGATTCTGACACTCGAGGTGGGGCCATCCTTTCCGTTAGAAAGGTCACAGGATTGCCGATAAAGTTAATCACAACTGGAGAAAAACTCGACGCACTTGAAGATTTTCATCCTGATCGCATCGCATCAAGAATTCTGGGTATGGGAGATGTTGTAACACTAGTAGAAAAGGCTCAGGCATTATCTTCCGAAAACGATATTAAAAACACTGTGACTAAAATGAAAACNGGAGATTTCAATCTGGAAGATTTTCTTCAACAAATGCAACAAATGAAGAATATGGGTCCGTTAACAGGAATTTTGGATCTTATCCCAGGAGGGAAACAACTTGCACAACAGGTTGCAGGTGTAGAGGTAGATAATAAATTTATGGCACGTAGTGAAGCTATAGTGTTATCAATGACTTTAGAAGAAAGACGAAACCCTGATATCTTGAACGGATCTCGTAGAAGAAGAATAGCACAGGGTTCCGGAACCTCACCTGCAGAAGTTAACAGATTGCTGAATCAATTTAAAGATGCAAAAAAAATGATGCAAGCATTAACTACTGGAAAAGGACAAGGCGGACTATCTCGGATACTCGGGTTATAGTACGATATCTAGTTCATAAAGTACTATAAAGAAACTTAGTGAAGAGGAAAAAATTGCTAAGAATTCGTTTACGACGTAATGGAAAGAAAAAACATCCGTACTATAGAGTGGTTGTAGCAGATCAACGCGCACCGCGAGATGGAGATTTTATAGAAGTTGTTGGACATTACAATCCACGAACACAACCTAGTACTGTGGTTTTAAATGAGGAAAGAGTTAAGCACTGGATTGAAATAGGTGCTCAACCATCAGAAACAGTTCATCGTGTTCTGCACAAAGCAGGATTAATTACTTCNCCTCCCCCCACACGTATAACCAAGCCAACAAGAGCTGAACAAGAAGCTCTCAAGGCTTCTCAGGAGCCTTCTAGTGATGATACTGAAGAGCAAATCGCAGAACCTATCGGTGGTGGTGATGTTGAAGACACATCAAGTGATATCGATTCCCAAGAAACTGAAGAAGAGTCTGAGGAATCAACAGAATAAGAAAGTCAAAATATGAAATCATTAGTCGAGTACATTGCTCGATCATTAGTCAGTAACCCAGATAGCGTAGTAGTAACTGAAGAGCATCGGGGTGACAGAGTAATTATGCACCTGCAGGTTGCAGATGAAGACAAAGGTCGTGTCATTGGTAGAGATGGCCGTTGTGCAAATGCTATTAGATCTTTACTACATGTTGCTGCAGTACAAGCTGGCGTTCGAGTTTCCTTAGATATTGATTGATAACAATCATCGAGACAATGGAAAAAAATCAAGGGTTTCCAACAGATTTTGTTACTGTTGGAAAAATCAATCAACCATGGGGAATAAATGGACACGTAAAGGTAACCCCGCTTACGGACAATCCTGAACGTCTAATTGCTGGAGCTAGTGTTTATATTGATTCTGAATTAACCAAAATTTTAGATGTACAAAGCCCGCATGGGTATCCAATTATTCAATTCGCAGGATACGAAGATCGACAATCCGCTGAAGTATTACTAGGGAAATTAATTTCTATCGAAAATAATTTACTGCCTAAATTAGGAATAGACACATATTATATACATGATCTACTCGGGTTGAGTGTCACTACTACTGAAGGAATAATGCTTGGCAAACTAGTAGACGTCCTTACCACAGGAGCTAATGACGTTTATGTAATACGCAAAAACAATAAAAAAGATTTCCTTATTCCTGCAACTTCCGAAGTTATCAAGGATGTTAACACTGAAGATGGAACAATGATTATTGAAGTTTTACCTGGATTAATACCAGATAGTGAATGATAAATTCACTATCTGGTATTGCATCTTAATCTAATAACTGTTTCATTCATTATGTAAGTTTATTGCACATTTGATAATCGATATCATCGTACAAATTGCCCTCGTAGCTCAGTGGACAGAGCATTGGCCTCCTAAGCCATGTGCCCAGGTTCGAATCCTGGCGGGGGCACCATTTTTCTATTTTTAATGGAGAATAATATACTTAGATCTATATTTGCTCGATGGATTATATAATATCCCCCATTCTATCCCGACCGTTTCTGCAATTCTTCTTTTCTTGGTAACATTCTTTAATCAGAAAGAAGAAATCATGTTTGTAGATCGTCGTAAACAATTAGTTAGATCGCTTAATACAGAATCAAATTCATGTGCGGCAATATTTGTTAGCAACAGAGAAATGACAAGAAATTCAGATGTATTACATGAATTTCGACAGGAATCCAATTTTTATTACCTCAGTGGCTTTGACGAACCTGATTCCATCATACTTATTCGCCCTAATCACCCTGAAGAATACATCATGTTCGTTCGACCACATGACCCAGAAATGGCAATTTGGGTTGGGCCTAGGGCAGGTATTGATGGTGTGCAAGAATTTTATGGTGCCCATACTGCTTTCTCGATTGATACCTTTCCAGAAAAGATCAATGAACTGCTTAGTGAAGTAGAAGATATCTACTATGGATTTGGTTCAGATCAAATAGTTGATGAAGTAATCNCAAATTACTTAATTTCAAGACAAAAAAATAGTCAACGTGGACTAAAAGGTATCTCTGCACTCAAAGACCCAAGACCTATGGTTGAACATTTACGAATGTTCAAATCAGATAACGAGATAAAAGCGCTTAAGGAAGCTATAAATATTACCGCACAAGGCTTTCAAGTTGCACAAAACCTGACAAAACCTGANTTATATGAATTCCAAATTCAAGCTGCTTTAGAAAGCGAATTCCGCCGCCTTGGTTCATCAAGAAATGGGTATCCTTCTATTGTCGCTTCAGGCCATAATTCTTGTATTCTTCATTACACAACCAACCAGGAACAACTTAAAGATGGCGATTTACTTTTGATCGATGCTGGTGCAGAATACGATTACTACACTGCTGATATAACAAGAACATGGCCCATCAATGGACGTTTTTCCGCGTCACAACGTTGTATCTATGACATAGTCCTAGAAGCACAACGAGTAGGTATCGAACTTGCAAAACCTGGTATAACACTAGAAGAAATCCATTATGCAACTCTAGAAGTTTTAGTCAGAGGATTAGTAGAAAATAAGATACTTACAGGATCCATCGACACATTAATTGAAGAGAGAAAATATCAAGCTTTTTATATGCACTCTACTTCACATTGGTTGGGAATGGACGTTCACGATGTTGGGAATTATCGCAATAAAAAAGATCCCACCCCTTTGAAAACGGGGATGTGCTTTACTGTAGAGCCGGGACTTTATTTATCGGCTGAAAATCATAAAATTCCTGAAGAATTTCGTGGAATTGGTATTCGTATTGAAGATAATATTCTTATAACAAACAATAGTTATGTCAACTTAAGTAAAAATATTCCGTCTTCACCTGAAAAATTAGAGCAATTAATAGGCATTACTGCTAACTAATTACGAAGACTGGCCACATAATGAGAACTGATAACAAAATACTAATTAATACTCGTAAAAATAGTTCAAAAATGTTAACTTGCTTATATAGATAAACGAATGTCTTGACATTTTTGTAACTTTTCGCCATTATTCCGATCCCACATGTAGCAAAGTGCTTATGCGGGTACACAGTTTACTAGTTACAAAATTATAGGTTTAAATCAATACGAAAATTATATTTTACCAAGAGAAAGGACCTGCATAATGCTTATCCCCCGTTTTTTTACCAGAGCTGGTCATGACCCATACGAAGGAATTAACTTTACAAACAGATCTTCCAAGATTGTAAATCCAGATGGATCANTTGTTTTTGAGGCTTTAGATATTCAAATGCCTGAGCAATTTTCACAGGTTGCTGTCGATATAATGGCACAAAAATACTTCCGTAANGCTGGAGTCCCGGTTGAGACTACCGCAATAAATGAAAAGGGAATCCCTAATTGGATGCGACGTCGCAAACCAACTACCAAAACTGAATTCACATGCGAAACAGATGCTAGACAAACCTTCCATCGACTAGCTGGTACATGGGCATATTGGGGTACAAAATACAACTATTTTGATAGTAAAGANGATGCTCGTGCATTCTATGACGAACTCGTACATATGATGGCAAGTCAACGATCAGCACCTAATTCACCCCAGTGGTTTAACACTGGTCTTAACTGGTCTTACGGCATTGAAGGACCAGCACAAGGGCATTCTTACGTTAATCCAGATAATGGAGAAATGACTCANTCAACAAGTGCATATGAACGCCCACAACCACATGCTTGTTTCATTCAGTCCGTTGCAGANGATCTTGTTAACGAAGGCGGAATTATGGATCTGTGGACCCGTGAAGCTCGTATTTTTAAGTACGGATCAGGTACNGGTTCGAANTTCTCTAATATCAGAGGAGCAAATGAAAGTCTTTCTGGAGGAGGGAAATCTTCAGGTTTAATGTCTTTTCTTAAGATCGGAGATCGAGCAGCAGGTGCAATTAAATCTGGAGGAACAACACGGCGTGCTGCAAAAATGGTTATCGTAGATGCAGATCATCCTGACATTGAAGAGTTCGTAGATTGGAAAGTAAAAGAAGAACAAAAAGTAGCATCATTAATCACTGGATCACGTGTAGCAAAGCGCCATTTAAAAGAAATATTCAAAACCGCTAAAGAAAATAATGTCTTGCAAGAAAATAAAAGTCTACGTAAGGCTATAAGGCTTGCTCGGCAAGATGCAATTCCTGAGGGTTATATCCAGCGTGTCTTGCAATTAATTGAACAAGGTGAACAATCGTTTGAATTTGATGAATTCGACAGTGATTGGCAAGGTGAGGCATACATGTCTGTCTCAGGGCAAAATTCAAATAACTCCGTAAGAGTTAATGCAGATTTTCTAAAAGCCGTGGAAAAAAATGAATCGTGGGATCTCACGAATCGGACTGATGGCTCAACCTATAAAACAGTTAAAGCACAAGACCTCTGGGACCGAATAGGGCATGCAGCCTGGAATTCTGCCGATCCTGGTCTTCAGTTTGATACAACTATCAATGAATGGCATACCTCTCCTGCTGGCGGGAAAATTAACGGNTCAAATCCATGTAGTGAATACATGTTCTTAGATGATACTGCCTGCAATCTTGCATCAATAAATCTGCTCGCCTTTACCAATCTTGAAACTGGTGAATTTGATATCGAAGGGTATCGACACGCGATAAGATTATGGACAATTGTTCTTGAAATTTCTGTACTTATGGCACAATATCCAAGCGATCAAATTGCTCTGCTTTCCTACGAGTACAGAACATTAGGACTAGGGTACGCAAACTTAGGTGCACTACTAATGCTGCAAGGTATTCCATACGATTCTGATGAAGCTTTAGGATGGACTGGAGCACTAACAGCGATTATGACAGGTGACTCTTATGCTACTTCTGCTGAAATGGCTAGTGAACTTGGAGCTTTCCCCAGATATAGCGACAACAGTAATGAAATGTTACGAGTCATCCGTAACCACAGGCATGCAGCNTATAACTCTGCCCAATCTGACTACGAAGGACTGACTGTTTACCCTAAAGGTATTGAATCTGGATTTACTCCAAAAGAATTATATGCTGTCGCATGTGAATCTTGGGATCGTGCACTAGAGTTGGGCGAAAAACATGGCTATCGGAATGCGCAAACAACACTAATAGCTCCTACTGGCACTATAGGCTTATTAATGGACTGTGATACAACAGGAGTAGANCCTGATTTCGCGTTAGTAAAATTTAAAAAACTAGCAGGGGGAGGTTATTTTCGCATTATTAACGAATCAGTTCCAACTGCTCTTAAACGTCTGGGATATCCTCGAAATAAAATTAATGACATCATTGAATATGCTGTAGGGACCCAAAGACTTGAAGGCGCTCCCCTCATCAATAGGATTTCTTTGGCAGAACATGGTTTCACACAACCCTTATTAGATAGTCTAGACCAAGCACTAAGTACTGCCTTTCACATCAGTTTTGTATTCAATAGATATCAACTAGGAGATGACTTTTGTAAAGAAACATTACAAATAAGTGACGAAGATCTTAATGATCCCTCATTTAATTTGTTACAGAACCTTGGTTTTACACCTAGCCAGATTGAAGAAGCAAACGATTATATTCTAGGCCGTATGACAGTAGAAGGAGCNCCACATCTTAGAGAATCAGACTACGCGGTTTTCGACTGNGCTAACAANTGTGGAAAATATGGAAAACGTTATATAGAACCACTTGCACATGTTCGTATTATGGCAGCAGCACAACCCTTCATAGCTGGAGCAATTAGTAAAACTATCAATATGCCAGCTGAATCAACGATTAATGATGTAAAAGAAGTTTATATGGAAGCATCACACTCAATGATTAAAGCGCTTGCACTTTATCGTGACGGTTCAAAACTTTCTCAACCATTAGCCGCAGCAATTTTTGATGATTATGAAGACAATGACGAACTATTGGATTCTGAACAACACCCCGCAGTAATAGCAGCAGAACAGATGCTACATGCAATTGGGCGTGGGCAAAGAGAATCGCTTCCTGCGAGACGTTCAGGCTACGCACAAAAAGCGAAGGTTGGTGGACACACAATCTATATTCACACTGGAGAGTTTGAAGCTGATCCTGGTGAAAAACCACGTGTAGGTGAACTTTTCATTGATACAGCAAAGGATGGAGCTGCTTTTAGAAGCCTTATGAACTGTTTCGCTATTGCTGTTTCAATGGGACTACAATATGGAGTTCCATTAGAAAAATTTGTGGATACNTTTGTATTTACTAAATTTGAACCTAATGGCATGGTTACAGGTCATGATAGAATTCAATTCGCTAGTTCAATTATAGATTATATTTTCAGAGAGCTAGCCGTGACCTACCTTGGTAGGGATGAACTAGCACATTTAGGACCTGTTGAACTGACCACTGATCCTAGTGCAGACGATGACATGCCGATAGATATAGGGTCCAAAGTTGATGTTGTAAATTCAATCGATATAGCAAAAGAAAAAGCAGTCAAGNCAGATGAATTAACACAACAATTATCTTCTGGAATTGCCGCCTCATCAGTCATTGAACTAAACTCGCACACTAGTACTAAATCTGAGGATTTAGTACTAGTAGAACAAGCTAGACAAAGTGGGTTCGAAGGTGATCCTTGTCCTGAGTGTGGACAACTAATGATGGTTCGCAATGGTACTTGTCTNAAATGTATGGCGTGTGGAACAACTACTGGTTGTAGTTAATAAAGATTAAATTCTTTAGTTATTCTACCATCCAAATTTTTGAAGACTGTCGCTTGCCTAAGGTCACTTCTTGGGGTTGATCTCCTATCACAATTGTAATCGTATCAACCTCACCATCAGCATGCTCTACATGGATGATCTTAACTATCACCCCAGGTTTTAAATTATATTTGTTATAAAAGTTGAGTACCCCTTCTTCTTCTTCAAAAACACGATCAATTTCACCTTGTTGTCCTTCATCAAGATCGATAAGCCTCCGCATGGACAATTCTTCATCAACCGCAGAACCTGGAATAGGATATCCGAAAGGTGAAACTATCGGATCATTTAACAACTTAACTATCAATGGTTCCGTCACGTCAGAAATTGCATGCTCCATGAGATGTGCCTCTTGATAGGCATCAACCCAATCTAAACCCATTATTTCAACAAGCATACATTCAGCTAGTCGATGCCTACGTACAACTAATTGAGCACGTTCAAAACCCTCTTCAGTAAGAGTAATTCTTTTCTTATTATCGATTTTAACTAAATTATCTCTACTAAGGCGTGAAAGCATACCAGCAACTGATGCTGGACGATTACCTAAACGTTCAGCCATAGTAGAGGCTTTAACTTCTTCACCTTCGTCATTTGATAGACGGTAAATTGTAGTTAATGCATCATCTGCAGCTACATTTGTCACTTGCTTCGGCATATAACGCACCCTTCACTATATATCTCAACACTAACTAATGAAATTTCATATTACAAATCAAAAATAACATTTGTAATATCGACCGTTCCACCTCTACACAATTACAATAATCTAGGAGAAAAATATGAACGAGAAAATAAATGACAATCCAAATATTATTGTCCTCACGATGCTAATTAAAGAAATTCTTAGTATCGATGATCATGCTCTTTGGAGCGTAAGTGGATTGACTTCGCTTGAACTACAAGATATTCCTTGTAAAGCAGATAATATAGAAATTACAACCAGGAGAGATATCGTAAAATCGCTAAATAAAGCATCCAACAAGTTAATTAATACATCGATAGTAAAAAATAATAATTCACCCAACACACTACAGTTAAATACAAAAGGAAATAAAATCACGATTCATGGTGATCCCATCATATACGGAAGGTATGATTCCTTGAAACCTACTCAAATACCATCATTGTGGGATGCTTTGGTTAGTGTGCATTGTAATGATACTACAGCGCTATGCACTCCAATAGAGTGGGAATTATTGGTCGCAATATTGACAGAAAAGGAAGATTTAATTGATCTGCTCAAAAAAACCTTAAGCAGAAGAGGTTATGACGGGCGATTAGTAGTGAGGCTACTAAGAGAAGGTAGGGTTGACCAAGAAACAGAAGATAGCGTTTGGAAGACTTTAGAATCAAGAATTTGATTGAGCACTATCGATTAAACGAGGGGCTACATCTGAAGCACGTTTTTTCCAAAAGTTAACCATTTCTTTGTGAACTTCCAAAAAATGTGAGGTATTTTTTGCAAGTTCCTCACATAAAGAAATTAAATTTTGGACATCATCAATATGTACTGTTTCTGCTTCGATTTTTCCATTTTTACCTGCATTATGCCAATTACCAAGTGCAATACAAGCTGCCCCTGTCTCATAACCTAAGAGATCGAAAGCAGTAGCTTCTGTACCTCCTGCATCCATAAGTTTTCGCTGATAAAGAAAATTATCGTGTGTTGTTTTCAATCGATTAGCAATCGATGTCATCCACATTGACATTTTAGGAGAAAAAATGTGTTGTTTGTCGCCAACACGAATAATGGCACCTTGGCCTTGTTCGGCACGCCCGCCCTCAGAGGAAGAAGTTTCTATCGATACCACAAGTGAATCTTTAGGCAACAGACCATCTGCAGCACTAGCTGCCGCACCTTCAAGTCCAACTTCTTCAGCACGAGTAAATAAACCAATCACACTACCTTGATGCTCACCAGATATCATTCGATCAATAGTAGATAAAACAATTGCACATCCAATTAAATCATCGCATTGTAAGGCATGAACAATTTTTCTTTTAAGCGAAAAATGCTCTACATCCCAAACACCAATATCACCAATATTAATATTCTTAACGGAGTTAATTTTAGCAATCGCACCAACAATTCTAGCCGCAGAATTATTACCGTGTAATTCATGGCTCTGTATTGATTCGATTGTCGCAGTTACACCATTTTGAGGCAGGTCATTACCGTGAATTTTAATTTTTTCACCTATCCCGTATTGCGCAGATAAACCACCCAAAAAATTCAGGAACAATTTTCCTTTAGATATGTCTTCCACAACAAATGCAGGATGATCTGTATGGGCTTGCAAGACTAAAGGACGAGAGCTCTCACCATGATTGTAGAAAATATAAGCATTCCCAAATTGATCTACCTTAAATTTGAGACCTCGATCGATTGCAAATTGGCGTATGTAATCAAGAACTAGGTGTTCATTATACGAAGTAGTCGGAATCGACAATATTTCTTTCAATAAAATTGGTAAAGGTTTTAATTTAGACAAAGACATAACTCACCACCCTTAATTAATTTACTATTATGCAGCAATTATTACATTGTTATACATCGGTTTGAGGCTTAAAATGTTTTATATGAAATCCAAATTACCTACACCAGCAATTCCTATCCCAATACCAAAGAAAAAAAAACGAAGAGATAACCGTATCCATAATCGTCCTCTGGAACCAATCGAATTAGAGTTAACAAGTTTTGCATCNGGAGGTAGAGCTGTAGGCCACCACAATGATGGTCGAATTGTATTTGTTGAATATGGTATTCCAGGGGAACATGTAATAGCTGAAATTACTAATAGCCAACCAAATTTTATAGAAGCGACTGCAGTTTTAGTAACAGAAAGTTCTCCTTATAGAGTAGAGGCTCCTTGTATGTACTTCGGTCAATGTGGGGGATGTCAACTTCAACATATTGAATACGATAAACAACTACAATTGAAAAATGACGTCATCGCTAATCAATTAATACATATAGGAAATTTTAGTAAAGCAGAAACAGATAGTTGGCTAAAAACTATGATAGGTGCTGTAAATTCATGGAATTATCGCAATCATATGCGCTTTACAGTTCGTCGTGATGGTCAAATAGGATTTATGCAGCGTGGTACACACAGATTTCTACGCATAAATGAATGTAAAATTGCTTCACCAAAAGCTAATGAGCTACTGAATTCACTTCAAGATCGTACGATGCAAACACAACAAATATCTATTCGAGTGGCAGAAAATACCGATGATTACTTAATTCAACCACATTTAAAATGGCGTCCTCGGACAAAATCTAATCGACCTTCAAGTGGTCAAAGATCGTATCATGAACAAATAGATGATCATGATTATCGAGTTTCTGCGGGAGCTTTTTTCCAGGTAAACACAAAACAGGCCGAAGTCCTTGTTCGACTCGTAACAGAACGAGTACTCGAAATGCAGCCTAGTAAGGTAATAGATGCATACTCCGGTGTGGGTACCTTTGCAGCTCAGTTAGCACCAGANGTAGAAGAAATCATAACTATTGAATTTTCATCTGCAGCAGATGGTGACGCTTCAATTAATTTACAAGGTTATNAGAATATTACCCGAATTGAAGGAACCGTTGAAAGTACATTTCAAAAATTAGACTTGAAAGCTGATGTATTGATTATAGATCCTNCTAGATCTGGTTTAGATAAGGAATCAATACAAACACTTATTGATTCATCTATCGAACGCATAGTTTATATCTCTTGTGATCCAGGGACACTTGCAAGAGATTTAAGACTGTTGGTAGACGGTAATTTTGACATCATAGACATACAACCACTAGACATGTTTCCACACACTCAACATATTGAATGTGTCACTACCTTAGATAAAAAAACTTAGCTAAAAAATGAGATACGATAATACGTAATCTATTATTAGGCACTATTTATGGTTGAACAGATCATCTCTGCACAAAATATTTTTAAAACATACGATATCGGTGAAGTGCATGTTCGTGCCTTGCAAGATCTCACGATTGACATAGAACGAGGTGCCATGGTTGCTATTATGGGACCGTCAGGATGTGGAAAAACTACACTTTTGAATTGTCTTTCAGGAATTGATGACATCAATAGTGGAACAATTCATATTGAAAATACTGATTTATCTCAATTGGATGATAATAGTAAAACCGATTACAGGGCCCGACGTATGGGTTTTATTTTTCAATTTTACAATCTACTTCCCGTATTGAATGCAATCGAAAATATTGAGCTTCCATTACTAGTTTCAGGAGTACGTCCTAGTGAGGCACGAGAGCAGTCCCTTAAAATGCTGGATTTAGTTGGGTTGACTGATTGGAAAACTCATAAACCTGCGCAACTCTCTGGAGGGCAACGCCAAAGAGTAACAATTGCAAGAGCACTCGTTAACAATCCAGCAATTGTTTGGGCAGATGAGCCAACAGGCGATCTAGATTCACAAACGGCTACAGAAATTATGGATTTGATGAAATCATTAAATAAAGAACAAGGGCAGACATTCGTAATCGTCACACATGATTCTGGAATAGCAAAACAATGCAACAGAATCATTCATATGCGTGATGGGCAAATTGAAAATGAAGAATTCACCTAATGGATAGTCTTTTCGGTGTTTCTTTAACTTCGATTTTATCTGGCCTCATGCTAGTCACTAGTTTAATTATTGCATTACTAATCTATATTGGTTGGCGCCATCGATTATTATTATCAATGGGATTCAGAAATGTAATACGACGAAAAACTCAAACTGCATTAATCGTAATAGGGTTAATGCTATCAACTCTTATTATAAGCGCAGCTTTCGCTACAGGAGATACTGTAGCCTATTCTGTTACCAATGGAACCTATTGGGGTTTTGGAAATGTAGATGTCATCGGGGAAGTAAAACGTGATTCTCCTGAAGGAATCCAACAAAAACACGTCGAACAAGTACGTCAACACTTTGCATCAAATGAGAACGTTGATGGAGTAACAGGTACCGTAAAAGCTTATGTACCTGCAATTAATCTTGATCAACTACTTTCTTCACCACAAGCTGTTCTGGTTGGTATAGACGATCTTTCATTTGAAGCCTTCGGTCCTTTAACTTCTGTATCTAGATGTGAAGAACTCAATACAAATGCATTAGAAAATATAAATTGCCAATTAGATATTAAAAATCTAGAAAAAAATGAAGTTTATGTAACCTATCTGCTAGCTGAAGAGATACAAATATCAAAAAATGAAACTATCCGAATATATATTGAAAATTCACCATACGACTTCAAAGTTAAAGACATTATCCATGATAATAATATCGTTTCTCATTTTAGTAATGACGGAGGTTGGGGTGGAGTAGTAACAAACATCGAAAGCTCTCGATCTATTCTTAAAAGTCCTTTACGAGTAGATAACATACTAATTTCAGCACAAGGAGGAATACGTGGAACATTAGACCTAATCCCNGGAATAGAGAATGACTTTAAAGAATTAATCAAAAAAAACGACCTACCTATACGTACTACTCAAAATAAATCTGAAGCAATTGATTTTGCAGAACTCATCGGATCTATTTTTGTCACCTTTTTTCTTATCTTTGGACTCTTTTCTATAGCCGCAGGAATAATGCTCATCTTCTTAACTTTTGTTCTTTTGGCTGCAGAAAGAAAAGCAGAAATGGGTATGGCAAGAGCGATAGGGATGAATCGATTACAACTCACATTTGCCTTTATTGCTGAAGGTATGACCTACAACATTGTATCTGCATTTATAGGTGCAGCTNTGGGATTAGGTGTTTCCTATGCATTGCTACAAATATTAGAATCGTTAGTGTTCGATGATTTTGGTCTCGAACTAAGCTTTCATTTTAATTGGACTGGCTTTTTTGTGGCTTATCTCCTTGGGATCGTAATCACATTTATTACTGTTGCTTTGGCCTCATGGAGATCTGCAAACATCAATATCGTCCGCGCAATAAGAGATATCCCTGAACCTGACTTATTAAAAAGTAAAGATACTTCATTCTCAGGATTAATAGCGGCAACAGGTGCGTCCATTTGGTATTTAATTTGGTTTGTTTTAGTTAGCCTGGGTGCAGTTCTTGTATTTTTCGGATTTATATATGGGCTCACTACATATGGAGCCAGTTTGTTAGCAGGTATTGTAATCTCTGCATTCTATATTTGGGGTGCAACACATATAAATCATAAAAAATCAAAATTGCTCATTTTTTGGTGGATCTCTTTCAACATTATTGCCTTTATTACTTGGTTACTACTCCGGACAAAACAATGGGCAAGTAACCACCAAAATACTGGAGGATGGGCTTTATTAATGCTCCTTATTGGTTGTATCGCGGTCTATTGGGGTGGATGGATCTCTCAACAGGCATTCGCGTACACAGCTGGAATGACATTAGCTATCTTTTCTATTGCGATGATGGCAGTTCATTTTAAGGCGCAGGCTCGTTTAACTTTTACAATAGCTTCAATTATTACACTTTGGTATTGGTTATTACCTTTACCATTTTCTCTTTTTATTGAAAGCGCAACCACGAGTGGAACTGCAGAAGTGTGGCAGGATCCCGTAAATGCATTATTCAAGCTATTCGGATTAGGTCACGCTGATATATCAGGAAATATTGAGATGTTCTTTGTTTCAGGTATTTGTATTACAGCAGCAAGTACATTATTTGTGATTTTCAATGCAGATATACTTGTTAGGGTGGCTGGGTTTTTCCAACCCATACTCGGAGGAATTACACCAGCAGTGCGTACTGCTATTTCATACCCGCTTGCATCCAAATTTCGAACAGGCATGACNTTATCAATGTTTACATTAGTTGTATTCAGCCTTGTCGTAATGGCAACATTAAATTATAACTTTACACAATTATTCACTGGGGAAGATGCTCAGGGTGGATTTGATATACAAATCATTGCAAACGAAAACAATGCTCTGCCTGATTTGAGAACTGAACTTATCAATCAAGGTTATGATCTCGATACCGAAATACGTTCAATCGGAAAACTGCAATCACATCAATTCAAGATGAGACCGACAGAAAAAATTAATGACAAATTTAAACGCTACCAAGTTTCTGGTATCGATAGTGACTTTATAGACAGTGCTAATTTTCCTCTCTCAACATTTGCGAAAGGATATTCAAGTGAGCAGTCTGTAATGTCAGCATTAAAAAATAACAGTAATTTTGCTCTTGGGAATCCTCAAATTTTTGTTAGAGACGACGGTGGATTTGGACCACCACCTGAAGGATTACAAATTGAAGGTTCTATTACCGATTTGCAAGAAACNCCTTGGGAACCTATCGCAGTAACCTTTAAAGCACCTGATGAAAATGAAGAACGAATTTTTTACATAATTGGTTTTGTAGAATCTCCCATTATTAGTGGCACAGTACCACAATGGAATTCTTTATTCATAAATTATGAAACATTCAGTGAAATGCATAAGGATAATGATCCTGAATCTTACTTTCTTGTAACAAATCAGCGAGATGTCGAAAATACTGTTCGAATAGCTAACGGTATCGAAAGATCGCTAATCAATAAAGGTGTTCAGGCAATTTCACTGAGCCAAAAAATTCAAGAAAGCGCAAGCACTTCTAATGCTTTTTCTTCACTATTCCAAGGTTTTATGAGCTTAGGACTTATTGTTGGGGTAGCAGCATTGGGAGTAATTGCATTTCGAACCGTAACAGAACGTAGACAGCAAATAGGTATGTTGCGTGCGATCGGATATTCACGAAAACTCATCGCCTTTTCCTTTTTCTTAGAATCATCATTTATTGCTCTAACAGGAATAGTACTTGGAGTCTCCTTGGGTGCAGCATTAGGTTATAACCTAATGACATCGCCAGATTTTACTGATGGCACGGATATTGACGTCGTAATTCCTTGGACACGGGTGTTAATAGTTGTAGGAATTGCTTATCTCGCAAGCGCAATCATGACAATTTTACCGGCACGGAGTGCTTCAAAAGTACCGGTAGCCGAAGCACTTCGTTACGAATAATATCGATTAAAGCGGTGCAGGTAGGACGCTAGAGCCCATTAAATATTCATCAATATGACGAGCAGCAGTTCGCCCTTCTGCTATTGCCCAAACAATTAGTGATTGACCTCGAGTCATGTCACCAGCAGTAAAGATACCACTTACACTCGTCATTTTATTTTCATCAGCCCATATATTCCCCCGGTCTGTTAATTTCACTCCGAGTTCATTAACTAAACCTTGCTTATCAGGGCCAACAAAACCCATAGCCAGTAACAACAAATCAACTTCAACTTCAAATTCAGAATTAGGTATTTCTTTTAACTGCATACGGCCATCTTCAAAAGTTGTTTCTACTCGTACAGCATGCAATTTTTTTAACAGACCATCTTCTCCAGATAGGTGTTTGGTTAAAATACTGTAATCACGGACACCGCCTTCTTCATGCGCTGAGGAAACACGGTAAATGTTTGGCCATGTAGGCCAGGGGTTATCGTCTGCCCTTTCTTCCGGTGGACGAGGAAGTANTTCGTACTGCAATATTTCTGAAGCTCCTTGGCGAATAGCAGTTCCTAAACAATCTGCACCTGTATCACCACCTCCAAGAATAATAACTTTTTTATCCTTTGCTGAAATAAAATCATCAGAATCTATAGCATCTCCNGCGTTGAGTTTATTTTGTAATGGCAAGTATGTCATAGCAGGATATATACCTTGTAACTCCCGACCAGGTACTTCCAGATCTCGAGCGATGGTTGATCCACCTGCTAAACAAATCGCATCAAATTCTTTAGTAAGAGTATCAACATCAATATCAACTCCAACATTTGTAGAAACTTGAAAAATAACACCTTCTAGTTCCATTTGATTAAGTCGACGATCAATAAATTCTTTTTGCATCTTGAAATCAGGNATACCGTAACGTAATAATCCGCCAATCCTATCTTCTCTTTCAAAAACCGTAACTGTGTGTCCAGCACGNGCTAGTTGTTGAGCAGTTGCTAACCCAGCTGGACCAGATCCCACTACTGCAACAGACTTACCAGTTTTCTTTAGAGGTATCTGAGGTTTAATCCAACCTTCTGCAAAGGCATGCTCAATAATTTCAATTTCAACTTGCTTAATCGTTACAGGATCTTGGTTAATTCCTAATACACATGAAGATTCACAGGGTGCAGGGCATAATCGCCCAGTAAATTCTGGAAAATTATTTGTCGCATGTAAGCGCTCAAGAGCATCTTCCCATTTATTTTTATAAACTTGATCATTCCAGTCAGGTATCATNTTTCCTAATGGACATCCTTGATGGCAGAATGGAATACCACAATCCATACAGCGTGCAGCTTGAGCTTGCAATGAAACAACTGGNAATTCTTCATACACTTCCAGCCAGTCATTAACACGTGATTCAACTGGTCGACGCGAAGGATTTTCACGAGAAAATTCCAAAAATCCTGTTGGTTTAGCCATTAGTTAAGGACACTCCCTCAGCTTTATTTTTATTCGCTGCTTCTTGCTCATTTAATACCCGACGATATTCTAAAGGCATTACCTTAACAAAGGAATCAGCAATTTTAGGCCACTGATTCAAAATATTTTCAGATACCGTGCTTTCGGTATATTCAAAATGTCTCTCAAGCAAACCTTTAACTAGATCAAGATCTTCTGGTTCATCTAGTTTTTCTAATCCAATCATTTCCATATTACACCGTGATGCAAAATCATCGTCAGGATCATAAACGTAGGCAATGCCCCCGCTCATACCAGCACCAAAATTTCTTCCTGTTTGACCGATGATGACTACTCGCCCCCCTGTCATATANTCACAGGCATGATCNCCAGTACCTTCAACTACTGTAAATGCTCCACTATTTCTGACAGCAAAACGTTCACCAGCAATACCACGGAAAAATGCAGATCCACTAGTAGCACCGTAAAGTGCTACATTTCCAATAATTATNTTTTCCTCAGGAACAAAGGTAGATTCTACAGGAGGATAAACAATAATTTTCCCTCNTGAAAGACCTTTCCCAGCATAATCGTTTGTATCACCTTCTAAATTTAAAGTAATACCAGCGGGAATAAAAGCACCAAAACTTTGNCCAGCTGAGCCTTTGAAATGAATGTCAATTGTGTCATCGGGTAACCCTATGTTGCCATATTTCAAACTGATTTCGCTTCCTAAAATTGTACCGACNGTACGATTACGATTAGTTATTGGTAGCGTAAGTTCAATTTTTTCACCATCTTGTAGTGCNGATTTTGTCAAGACAAGTAATTCTTGGTCTAAAGCATCTTCTAAGCCATGATCTTGTTCAATAACACAATGTGTTGCGACATCTTCCGGCATTTCTGGTCTGTATAGTACTGCAGACAAATCCAAACCACTTGCCTTCCAGTGATCAACGGCATCACGCATATCTAGTAAGTCACTGCGCCCTACCATCTCATCGAAATTGCGAAACCCTAAAGCAGCCATATACTCGCGAATTTCTTCAGCAATAAATTTAAAAAAGTTCACCACATGATCCGCTTGGCCTTCAAAACGTTCTCGCAATTGAGGGTTTTGAGTAGCAATCCCCACAGGGCAAGTATCCAAATGGCACACACGCATCATCACGCAACCCATCACGACTAATGGAGCAGTGGCAAAGCCAAATTCTTCAGCACCCAGCAACGCACCAATAATAACGTCACGCCCNGTCTTAAGTTGACCATCAACTTCTACAGTAATCCGATCACGTAATTTATTCAGTACCAAAGTCTGCTGAGTCTCTGCTAATCCTAATTCCCATGGGAGGCCCGCATGTTTTAAGGATGTTAATGGACTNGCGCCAGTCCCACCATCATGNCCACTAATGAGCACAACATCAGATTTTGCCTTAGCGACACCTGCTGCAACAGTACCTACTCCGACTTCAGCAACTAGTTTGACAGAAATTCTCGCATAACGATTTGCATTTTTTAAATCATGAATTAATTGAGCCAAATCTTCAATTGAGTAAATATCATGGTGTGGTGGAGGGCTAATTAGAGGAACACCAGGAGTGGAGTTTCTAACATCGGCGATCCATGGGTATACCTTATGGCCAGGTAATTGACCACCTTCGCCAGGCTTGGCTCCTTGAGCCATCTTAATTTGGATTTCATCGGAATTTACTAAATATTCACTTGTTACACCAAATCNACCAGAGGCAACTTGTTTAATTGCGCTACGTCGTAAATCACCATTTTCATCAGGAGTAAAACGTCTTCTATCTTCTCCTCCTTCACCTGTATTACTTTTACCGCCTATACGATTCATAGCTATAGCAAGTGTTTCATGTGCTTCGGAACTAATAGAACCGTATGACATTGCTCCTGTCTTAAATCGCTTATATAACTCTTCAGCTGGTTCGACTTCCTCAAGAGGAATAGAATTATTATTTGTTTTTAATTCAAACAGGCCACGTAGTGTAGACATATTTGTACTTTGCTCATCAACCATTTTTGTGTATTCACGAAAAATATCTTCACGATCAGATTGGGTAGCATGCTGCAATTTAAAGACTGTATCAGGATTAAATAAATGGAATTCACCATCGCGTCTCCATTGATATTGACCACCCCATTCAAGAAAATTCACTCNACCTTCACGTTGTGGGAATGCTATTCTGTGGCGCAAGAGTGTTTCCTGACCAATTTCGTCAATACCAACACCACCAATTCGAGAGGCTGTTTTGGTGAAGTATNTTTCTACAAATTGAGNACCAAGTCCAATAGCTTCAAAAATCTGTGCACCACGATAGGCTTGAACGGTAGAAATACCCATCTTTGACATTACTTTGACTACACCTTTTTTAACTGCCTTCAAGTAATGTTCTTTAGCATCTTCTTCAGAAATTTCAGAACTTACATAACCTTCATCATGTAAACGTGAAATAGTATCAATCGCCAAATAAGGATTGATAGCATTCGCACCATATCCCAATAGCAACGCAAAATGATGTACTTCACGTGTTTCTGCTGTTTCAACAACAATTCCAACTTTCGTACGTTTTTTCTCTCTAACTAAATAATGATGCAAACCTGCCACTGCAAGAAGGGATGGAATAGGTGCTAAATCTTGATTTGCTTTTTTATCTGAAAGCACCAATATACTTGCACCATTTTCTATAGCCNCTTCAGCAGCAGAAAACATTTTTTCCATACCGATAGCTAGGTTATTTCCGGCGCCATTTGCATCAAAAAGNATTGGAATTTCAACAGTGTTAAATCGTTGATCAGTGCTCAAATTATGAATTGCTTGCATTTGCCTATTACTTAAAACAGGGCTGGACAGCTTTACCAAATCAATCTCGGGAAAACTTTGATCAAGTAAATTTCCTTCGGGACCAAGCAATGTATCTACTGCAGTCACTAATTCTTCACGTATAGCATCGAGAGGAGGATTCGTCACTTGAGCAAATAATTGTTGGAAATAGTTGAACAAAGGTTGAGCTTGATTCGACAAAACAGCTAACGGAGTATCTGTCCCCATAGAGCCAATTGATTCTTCACTATTTGTCATCATCGGTCCGAGAATATATTTTAAATCTTCGACAGTATATCCAAATGCTAACTGCAAAGTTTCAATGGGAACATCACTAACAGAAGATTCTATTAAGGGAGTTTCATCCAAAAAAGTATCAATATGATGAAGGTGATCATTATTCCATTGGCCAAATGGTTTTGAGGTTGCTAGATCTAATTTTAGCTCTTCATCATCAATAATTCTTCCTTCTTCAAGACTGACTAAAAACATCTTTCCTGGTTGCAAACGACCTTTTCGNAGCACGCGTTCTGGTTCAAATGGCAAAGCACCAACTTCAGAGGCCATCAATACTAAATCATCTTTGGTTACAACATAACGTGAAGGTCGCAAACCATTTCGGTCAAGAACTGCACCTATAGTCTTACCATCAGTAAATGCCACAGANGCTGGCCCATCCCAAGGTTCCATAACAGTTGAGTGATATTCATAAAAATCTACCTTTTCTTTAGGCATTGATTCATGNCCATTCCAAGCTTCAGGAATAAGCATCATCATTGCATTCGCCAAAGACCATCCAGATTGAACAAGTAATTCAAGCGCATTATCAAGAATCGCAGTATCACTACCTGCTTCATCAATGACTGGAATAATTTTAGAAATATCATCAAAAAATGGAGACGCAAACAAAGCTTCTCTAGCTTTCATCCAGTTTGAATTACCTCTAACGGTATTAATTTCTCCATTATGTGAAATCATCCTATAAGGGTGTGCAAGTTTCCAACTTGGAAAAGTGTTTGTACTAAAACGTGAATGAAACATAGCAAGGGAGCTAATTAACCGTTCATCACTTAAATCAGGGAAATAATCACCAAGTTGAATCGGAGTCAACATTCCTTTATAAATCAAGGTTCTAGAAGAAAGACTAGGGAAATAACAAAGATCGNTATCAATTTCTTGATTAGTAATTTCTTTTTCAAATACTTTTCGTAAAACAAAAAGTTTACGTTCGAATTCGTCTTGTGATTGTAATTTTGCGCTACTTGCCACAAAAACTTGAATTTGTGAAGGTTCAGCAGCTAACGCTGTCGCACCAATATCAGCACCTTGAGCATTTGTAGGAACTAATCGCCATCCTAAAACATTCATGTTTTCTTGGAGTGCTATTTGGGAAAAGAGTTCTTGAATTTGCTTATATGACTTTTCATCTTTAGGCAAAAATAAATTCCCAACCCCATACTCGCCTATGTGAGGAAGATCAATACCCAGTGTCGCACATTCATCGCGAAAAAATTGATCGGGAATTTGAATTAATATACCAGCACCATCTCCAGTATTTTCTTCACAACCACATGCACCTCTATGGTCTAAGTTTCTCAATGCAAGAAGAGCATTTTGTATTAAATCGTGTGTTTTTTCCCCTTTTATATGTGCCAAAAAACCAACACCACAAGCATCATGCTCGTATTCAGAACAGTAAAGTCCTTGTGTCCCAGAATTCTTCGGATCAACCATATAAACCCTCAAAAGCAGTTTTTTTTAAACAAAAAATATATTTTCTTGAACTGAGAACGATAACACATGATCGATAATTGGTGCATTATCTTGCACTATTAATCACAAAGTCGCAAGTTCNTATTAATGTATCACAAAAAACTCTGTGGGCTAAATAAGATATTTCATCCAAGATCTACGGAAGGTCGAAAGTTACTGACAATTTCATTTTGCAAAAGATCTTCAATTTCAGATTGATTCAGTTTCAATAATTCTTTCAAAATATCTTCCGTGTCTTGCCCCATATCTGGAGAGGTACCTTTAATGCCTCCAGGACTCCTGGACAACTTAATAGGAGTATTAGTTAGAGGTATATTACCTATAGTGTGATGAGGAACATCGACAAACATATTTCGACTCTTTACCTGATCCATTTTTGTAACAGTGGGAATATCGTTTAAAGGACCGCAAGGGATACCAAATTTACTCAGCGCACTCACCCAATCTTGAGTGTTTTTTGTCAAAAAAGCTTTCGAAAGAAGAGGTTCCAGTAAACTGTGGTTCNTTGAACGGGCTTGTGCCGTAGAAAATCTTTCATCATCAATAAGTTCAGGTAACTCAAGTTCAGCACATAACAAACCCCACTGATTAGGTACTCCCCAAGCAAGAGCCAATACTATATATCCATCCAGAGTTGCAAACGCTTGAAAAGGAACTGCTGTTGGATGTCTTGTCCCCAATTTTTCAGGAATTTCTCCAGTAACGTGGTAGCGCATATATGCATTTTCNAAAATTGCTATTTGACTATCTAACATAGAAATATCTATCAATTGCCCTTTCCCAGATCGTTCTCGTTCATGNACAGCAGATAAAATGCCAATAGCACAATATAATCCTGCNGTAACATCTGCGAGAGATAATCCAGGACGCACTGGAGTTCCACCATGTTCTCCAGTTATGGACATTACCCCGCCTGCACCTTGCACAATAACATCAAGAGCAGGTAGTTCACTCATTATTCCAGTTTGGCCATATCCTGAAATAGCAGCGTAAATCAACCGATCATTGATTTTTGATAAATCGCTATAACCCAATCCCAGTTTTGACATAACTCCAGGGGTAAAATTTTCTACTAACACATCTACTTCTCTGACTAATTTCTTAAAAATATCTTTCCCAGAATCTGATTTTAAATTCACAGATATGGAGCGTTTACCTCTGTTCACAGAGAAAAAATATCCTGATTCACCACCCACAAGAGGACCTGTAGTACGTGATACATCTCCATAGGGTGGTCTTTCAACTTTTATAACATCAGCACCTAAATCAGANAGGGTCATTGTTGCAAAAGGACCGGATAAAACCCATGTCAAATCAAGAACTTTCAAGTCCTTAAGAGGACCTTCTGTTGGAAGACTNGGCATACCTCACCTCGATAATTATTCATATGCACATTTTTTTATCATTGGATACTACAGCACGATTTCTAATTGCAATATACACACCACTAACAATAATCAAAGCGCCAACCATTTCAAATAATGTTGGAATTTCATCAAGCAAAATTACTGCAAGCAACGATGCTCCAATTGGTTCACAAACAATTGCAATCCCGACTATCGCTGCAGGGAATATACCTAATGTCCAATTAATAGTCGTATGACCAATTAATTGAGGTAAGACAACAATTCCAATTAATGCCCAATACGCACTGGGAGAAGCCGTGACAAATTGAACGTCAGAAAATATAAACCCAAAACCTACAAATAGTGTGGCCAAACCATACACAATGGCACTATAAGTAAAAGTTGAGATTTCTTTACGCATAGCTCTGCTAACAACCAAAAATATACTAAAAAATATACCCCCAATAAGAGCGAGAAAATTCCCCCATAATGAGTTCTGCAAACTAATATCCATACCAGTCATAATTAATGTGCCCAACAACGCAATCGCAGCTCCAAAAACTAGGCTTCGACTAAATGGTTCTTTGAGAAAAAAATATGCACCAAAGCCAACAAATATTGGATGCAGTGTTACCAGTACGACAGATATTATAATCGAAGTATGCTTCAAAGATTCTGTCCAAAACCAAAAATGAGCTCCTAGCGACAAACCAGCTAATATAAGAAGTGAGTTAGAAATTCGAGTAAAACTATAATTAGTTTTCTCCTTTCGATACCAAGAGAAGAAAAACATAATTAAAAAAGCAAATCCTAGTCTTGCAAATACTATTACCAGTACAGGGATAGGAAATGCTAGCCGTATTAATGGAGCACTCCATGAAATTGCAAAAACGCTCAATCCAAGTAATAGCCAATCACTATGCGTTGCATTCTTTATCAATTTTGTATTCCCATCTAATGAAATTACAGCTAGTCTTACTTTAGAAGAAATGCAATTCTAGAATACCTGATTATAAAACATACTCGAAGGCGGCATAATATGAGTGATACAACCAATTCAATAATAGATTGGAATACATTAACAGAGGAAGCAACGGATTTACTCTCTGAATACCTACGTGTCGATACAATTAATCCTCCTGGAAATGAAACTAGAGCTGCAAAATGGTTTGGAGAAATTTTAGATGCAGAAGGTATCGAATATGAAATGTACGGACCTACAGAAAGTAGACAATCACTAGTAGCTAAACTTGAAGGTGATGGATCGCGTGGAGATGGGCTAATCCTACTTAATCACACAGATGTTGTTCCTTTTGAGCGTGAACACTGGACAAAAGAGCCAATGGGGGGTGAAGTAAGTGATGGATTCATCTGGGGACGTGGTGCTATCGACATGAAAGGGATGGGGATAATCGAATTAATCACATTCCTATTACATAAACGTCATAATTTACCATTAAAAAGAGACTTGATTTTCATGGCAATAGCNGATGAAGAGGCAGGATCAAGTTTNGGNGTNGANTATTTCGATCGTGAGCATCCAGAATTATTAGAATGTGCATACGTAATTAATGAAGGTGGTTGTGGCACCTCAGAAATATTAGGACACGAACGTCCCACATTTAATATTGGAGTCTCTGAGAAGGGTCCTTTCTGGGTAACGCTTAAAACTATCGGTACTCCAGGTCATGGCTCAGTACCGACTNCAGATAATGCTGCAGTAAGGTTGGTAAGTGCCCTTGAAAAAATTTCAAATTGGGAAAGNCCCATAATACAAACTCCTGAAGTAATCGAATATTTTCAGCAATTACATGATAATGGCATCCTTGAAGANCCACCTTCATTTGAATATTTAGAAAAACTTGCNCAAGGTAATCCACGGTTAAAATCACTTCAGACCAATTCAATATCGTTAACAACAATNAATGCNGGAGTAAAAATGAATGTTATNCCTGCAGGTGCTTCAGCAACTTTGGATTGCCGTTTAGTACCAGGATATGACCGCGAAAAATTCATGAAAGAATTAGAGGATGTAATTAATGATCCTCANGTTGAGATTACCCGAGAATTTGAATCATCAACACCACCNTCGAGAATGGATACTGAACTCTATGAAATAATGGTAGCAACTGCCAAGGATGCCGTAGAAGATTCAATAGTTCTACCAAGTGTATCAACCGGTTTTACTGATTCACGAGTTTTTCGAAGNCGTGGCACTCCTGCATATGGATTTGTNCCTTTCCTTTTAGGAGCNCAAGAAGTCGGACGAGGTCATGGTAATGACGAATGTGTTTCAATAGAAAATCTAACACTAGGGATGCAAGTTCTCCATAAAACCGTCCGGAGTATTTGTGGTTAATTAGAGGTAATAACTATGCCTCTATCAATTCTTCTAAAATTGACCGTAACCGCGACTCGCTCTGGAATCCAAATGTTTGATCACGAGCATCTTTTGGATCTTGATTAACATCAATAACTGCAAAAGCAGGATGACCAGCTACTGACATAACAGAGGCAAATTCTCTCTGCTCAGTTATCAAGTAATCTAATATTACAAAATTAATTCTATCTTGATATTCCATTCTTAGACCGTGAACCACTGGTCTCGCTCTCGCACACGACATTCACCAAATTGAATCAACAAAAACAATAGTAGGTTTTCCATTTTGAGGTATATATGCACCGGTATTATCTACGTAATCCTTTGGAATTTTATAATCAGCACTAACCATTATTGCAGGTAAAGTGCTTTGCTGAACTGAAGTATTTCTAGAATCATTTAATTCAGCATTAGCACTATTTCCCTCACCTGAGCAGGATAGGAACATAAAAGCAATGCCAATATAAACTATGAATAGGAACTTAATATCATTTACCATGATATTAGAGTTCCTAAAATTGATGAAATACATAGAATTATATTATCTCAATTCATAGATATAGTTAGGTTTAAGAGTAATTAGTCGAGTAAATGTTTCGCTAAATCCAAACCACCAGGTGCTTCTGGATCNTCCTTAAAATCAACTAAATGGGTATAAACTTCTGCAGCNGCTTGNTGAAATCCTGGTGGCAAATCATTGGCTTCAAAAGTTTTTGCCATTTCCAACATCTCNCCTACAAATCTCCAAGCTTTNGCTGCCACGACAGGCAAATTCGTTTCTGTTCTCTCAAGCAATGCTTTTTGAGAAAGCTTCCATTCATCGATTAAAACAGTATCAACACCTTCAGAAATTGCCAGAGCTAAAACATTAGTCAATAGTGCACTACTACCTTTTGTCCAGGCAGAGTAAGCCATTTTAAGTGCTGATGCAGCACCTATCTCAGCGTCTTCAATACAAACAACTCCAAGGTCACCTTTGTCCATGAATTGGGAAACGTACTTAGCAGAACTTCCTGCAAGATATAATCGTGTAGATCCTGGTTTACGTGCAGGACCCCCAATTATTCCTCCATCGACATACGTCGCATTATTAGAATCAACAATACCTGCAACATGACGACTGGTATCCGGTGCAATAGCGTTTGCATCAACATAAATACCACGAAATCNANGACCAAACACTTCTTCGGCAACTTCTACCGCATTCTCTGGAGGACAAATAGATAGGATAATTTTACTTTGATTCACAATCGCATTTAACCAATCAACATCCTCTAAATCATCTTGCTCTGCTCGTTTTTTGGATGCCTCGCTTCTGCCATCTGAAGCCCAAATTACTCGAGCACCCGAAGCACGAGTTGCGGCGCCTATAGAAGATCCCATTGAGCCTGGGTGTAGCAATCCTATGGTTGTCATTCCATCATCATTCATAGTTCTCCCCTATTGAGATTGAAAAGTGCTATAGAGACTACTGATATTCATAGTTTTCCTCTCAGCCTCTGGCCATTTAGCCCAATCTCNTATATCAATAGCTTTATCAGCCTCTTCTTCAGACATCCCATTTTCGAAACATTCTTGTACTTCCTTAACCATAAATTCCATAAATTCTTGCATATCTTGTAATTCTCTTTTACCACCCGTAGGTCCGTGACCAGGAATAATTAGATCAACATCCATTGTTNNAATTATTTCACAGATTTTAACCCAATTTGGCATATCTCCTCTGCAAAGAGGCATTGCATAAAAGAATGCAAGATCACCCGTAAACAATATCTTTGATTCTGGAAAATAAACTAGAGAATCNCCTAGTGTATGTGCTGGACCGTAATGCAGNAGTTCAACTTCAGTATTTCCATACATTAATGACATTTTTTCACTATAAGTGGTCGTTGGTAAAACGATATCCACATCTTCTAGTTCATNCCACCAGGCATCTTGAATCCANCCTGGNTTATCACCACGACCATTGATTTTCCTTAGNGATTTCGCTTGTAACATCTCCTCNCGACAATGTTCATGTGCGATAATTTCNGCATTCTCAATAAATTGGTTACCATTTGTATGATCAGGATGAGAATGGGTATTGATTAAATGANNAAATGGTGCNCTACTTATATCACGCATACATCGAACAAATTCATGAGCCATACTTGGCGCCATTAATGCATCAATAACCAGCAAACNATCATCATTNACCAAAAAACCTGCATTACTGATGCCCCAGCCACCATTCCATTGCAAATATGCAAACAAATTATTGCCAACCTCAACTGGACCAGTTTCAAAGCTTGGCATAGGACGGTATGTAGTCATCTCAATCCTTTTTGCAGAAANTCATAAACAAACTAAGTCTATGTTGTGCTAGTCAGCCATCCAAATTTCTGTGGTTTCCGTTTAGCATCAGGGGCTATCGGTACATTAATTAATGATGGTCCACCAAGTTTGAATGCATCAGCTAAAGCTGCATTCAATTCATCAATAGTTTCTGCTTGGTATCCTTTTCCACCTAACCCTTCCATCATAAGGTCATATCGCGCACCTGGACTCATTGCTCCTGGCGGAACAGTACCACTGTCAATCTGTTCTTGAGTATGTCCTCCGATACCGCCATTGTTAAAAACAACCCAAGTGATAGGAAGATTATATCGGACTGCTACTTCACATTCTGTACCAGCAAATCCAAAAGCCCCATCTCCCTGCAGACATAATACTCGGCGATCGGGATACTCAACCTGAGCTGCGACAGCAAAGCCATGTCCTAGTCCCATCGATCCAAAAGAACCAGCATCTAAACGAGTCCTTGCCTCGTAATTATTTAATACTGTTCGGCTAATATCCATTGTAGATGCACCTTCAGCAACAATTATTGCATCNCGTTCTAAAGCATCATCAATCGACTTAAGAGCTGGNTAATACTGTAAAGGNGTAGANTGATCNTCATACATTGACTGAATAGCTTCAGCATTTTGACGTGCTTCAGCACGAACAGATTGTAACCATTCAGAATCTTGAGGAAATTCCCATGGATCTTGCTCAAGTACATCAAGCATTTGTCCAAGCGTTTGTTTAGCGTCACCAATAAGTGCAACTTCAGTATCAACATTAACGCTAATCTCTTCAGGATTGAAATCTAGTTGTACAACCCGCACATCAGGCCTAAATCTTGGAGGTAATCCAAAGTGCAACATCCAATTCAAACGAGCCCCAGCGAGAAAAATCAAATCCGTATTTGATAATACAAACGATCTTGCAGCCGCAGATGCCAATTCATGATCATCGGGAATTATTCCTTTAGCCATAGGCATTGCTAAATAAGGAATACCGGTTTTCTCAACAAATTGTCGCATCTCAGATTCAGCTCTAGATGCAGCAATACCTTTACCAAAAATAACAAGTGGTTGCTCCGCGGTTTTGATCGCTTCTATAGCTGCACGAACATCATTAGGATCAGACATTAATCGTGGAGGATCAGGTACNCTTTCNGCCCACTGAACATCAGATTCTTCTACTTCCGCNGTAATAATATCACCTGGCAAATCCAAATATGAAGGACCAGGAACACCCATTAGTGATTTCTTAACAGCCTCGGCAATATAAATGGGAAGTCTTTCTGCTTTCTCTACTCTTTTTGCATATTTAGCATAGGGAGCCATCGCAGCCACTTGTTCAGCTTCCTGNAAAAAGCCCATATCAACACCATTAGCTTCACCAGCACCACCTAAGAGTAATAACGGCCAACGATTAGACCAAGCATTTGCAAATGCGCCAACTGCATTTAATGCACCAGGGCCAGAGACTACAAGAGCAGCACCAATACGACCACTTAAGTAAGAACTAGCTTGAGCTGCATAAGTTGCAGGCATCTCGTGACGCATACCAATATAATTAATACCTTCACGTTGTGATGAATCAGCAATGATATTGACTGGAATTCCTACTACGCCATACATGTTTTCGACACCCTGAGTTTTGAGTGCTTTTGCAATTATTTGATGTCCTNTTATCTTAGCCAAGATACCCCCCTTATTGTAAGAAATTTTTCAAACGACTCNCATTCAAATTCAGTCTACACGTCTCAGATTAGAGCGTCTTCTNCCCCAACAAAAGAATGTTAATCAATTAATTCAAAAAACGGTAATGTTATTTCATCATCCATTTTTTGAAATACAACTCGTACCTTCATTCCAATCTTAATTTCTGATGGGCTTATGTTCAGAATATTACTAACTAAACGNGGACCTTCATCTAATTCAACTATCACCGTTGCAAGAGGAGTACGATCGCGAAACGCAGGATTCGTTGGCTGATGCGTCACTACGTAACTAAAAATCTCTCCATTACCNCTCATTAATTCCCAATTATGCTCAAAGGACTGACATTGAGAGCACATTGGATTTGGTGGNTATCGCAAAATAGCACAGTTAGAACATTTTTGTATTCGNAACTCATTTTTTGATAGTGATTCCCAAAANAAAGAATGCTCAACTTCAATTACAGGCATTANGAGAGGTTCTGGAATCATAATATCTTTTTNTTTATCCATAGATGTCTGGCTCCAATANTAAAGCACCTGTACCAATNCCTGTATCAACNAATGAAAAANNGACNTCTTGTACTTGAGNTGTNGATGTTCCTCTAANTTGACGAACNCCTTCTANTAACTGGTTCATACCTTGCATNTATGCCTCTGATAAATGACCACCAGAANTATTCACTGGCAAGATACCCCCATCCCAACTCATTTGACCCGATTCGACAAAATCACCACCTTCACCACGTGCAACAAATCCATAATCCTCTAAAGCAAAAATAACAAAAGGAGAAAAATGATCATATATTTGGGCCACACTTACCTCAGAAGGAGCAATTTGAGCTTGAGACCATAAACGAGGTGCGATAAATTTTGCTGCAGTGTCAGTATAGTCTCGAGAAGAAGCATAGGCATGTTGAGCTGCAGCTCGCACGACTGCTGGTGGTTTACGTAGTGACTTTGCTCTCTCTAATGACGTCAAAATTATTGCACCTCCACCATCAGTTTCCAAACAGCAATCAAATAATCTAAATGGTTCTACGACAAAACGAGAATTCTGATGGTCTTCAATTGTTAAAGGACGATCAAAAAATGTGGCTCGAGGATTACGATTAGCATGAAAACGCTCTGTAACCGACACCATTCCAAAGTGACGACTAGTGATTCCAGTTTCGTACATCCGGCGTTGTGTCATCATAGCTAAACCATGTTGAGGTGTTAATAATCCAAAAGGTTCGGAAAATGCACCCAAACCTTGCCCACGCCTACCGGTAACAGCACCACTACCATATCTTCTTCCAGATCGACCATTCACACCACGATATATAACAATTATCTCAGCTAAATTTGAACGAATCGCAGCGCATGCACTTGCAACTAACGCTGCACCAACGTTACCTGCCTGACTAATATCACCAAACCAATTAAGGCTTTTAACGCCCAAATTTTCTGCAACAATTGCTTCACTGGAAGTATCTACTGACCAGCGCATTAATCCGTCTACTTCATGAGGGTTAATGCCTGCATCCTCGAGTGCTTTCATAATGGCTTCCAAAGTTAACACTAACTCTGAGCGCCCTGATTCTCTCGAGTATTCTGTCTCACCAATTCCGACAATAGCAACTTTACTTTTATCAACCATACTTGCATCGTAATCATTAATGTTAAACAATGCGAGTAACATTCGGAGTATTGCCGTTTTATATTAGTAATGAGGTAATTATGGAAGAAAACACATCAGATAATTCCAAAGGTGCATTATCAGGCATACGAATTCTCGATTTTACACGTTACCAACAGGGCCCTTTTGCAACCATGTTATTAGCTGAAATGGGTGCGGAAGTTATAAAAATTGAAGAACCTGGTGGAGAACCAGGTCGAGCAAACGGTCGTGATAAAAATGGTTTTTCAGCATATTTCGAAGGCTATAACAGAAGTAAAAGAAGTATCACTCTCAATTTAAGAAAAAAGGAAGCGATAGAAGTTGTTAAACGCTTAGTCCCTTCTGTTGATGTAGTAGTAGAAAATTTTAGACCAGGCGCTATGGAAAAATGGGGACTTGGATACGGTGACTTGAAGAAAATACGAGAGGACATTATCGTTGCGTCTGGTTCGTCATGGGGTCGTGTAGGACCTTGGGCAAATCGCCCAGGCTACGATCATGTTGGACAAGCATTGAGTGGTGTTATGTATGAGCAAGGAGATGGCCCAAATGGCCAACCACATGCGCTAATTGGAGGTTTTTCTGATCAGGTAGGTGCCATTCTTTTAGCATTAGGTGTGAGTTCAGCAATTGTAGCGCGTGAACGTCAGGGAGTTGGTCAACATGTTGATGTATCCTTAATTGCTGGAATGACAGCCATGCAATCAATGCAATTTACGAGATTTTTAAGAACTGCATTTCAAAGTGGTTTTGAACGACGCAGAGCAGCAACATATACAAATTATGAATGTGCTGATGGCAAACACATTGCAATTGCAGCAAATACACAACGTTTTTGGGAGAGAATGTGTACAGCATTAAATCACCCAGAACTTCAAGAAGATGAAAGGTTCTCAGATCCATTCGGTAGAGCTGACAATAAAGATGAACTTGTACTTGTGTTAGGGAAAATTTTTAAGGAACGGCCAATGGAAGATTGGTTAGATCCCTTAGCCAAAGCTGATGTACCTCATGCACCTGTATTAGATTATGCTGGAGTAGTTGAACATGAACAGTTTTGGGAAAATGGTTATTTTCAAGAAATTGAACATGCCCAATTAGGAACAATGCGAGTACCTGGTCCACCAATAAAAATGAGTGTTACGCCAACTAAAATTAGTGGAGGAGGACCAGAGCTGGGGATGCACACTGAAGAATATTTATTAGAAATCGGTTATAGCTGGGAAGAGATTACTAAATTACGTGACGCTGGTGCACTTTAATGGCCAATACCAAAATTAATGTCGTAGTTTTTGATCTTGGTGGAGTACTCATAGAGATGGTTTCAGGATGGGGGCATGCTCACAGACTGGCAAATTTAGACAAAAATTTAATCGACTCATTACCTGGAGACTTTGAACAGAAAAGAAAAAATCTTGCAAAAAATCATCAGCGTGGAACAATCGATCTTCTATCTTGGAGCAATGGAATCAGCCAAGCATCTAATTCGATCTATACCCCTGAAAATGCCGTGGACATATTAAAGGCATGGATCATTCAAGAATTCGATGGTGTCAACCAAATCATTGAAAAACTAAAAAATGTTGGTATTACTACAGTAGGATTTTCGAATACGAATGCACTACATTGGAATTTACTTGGAATCGAAGATAAAAAATTTTCCTCTTTTCCCACTTTAGGTTTACTCGATGAAATTCACGGTAGTCATTTAATCAAACAAATCAAACCTGATTTCGAAAGTTTTCAAGCTTTCGAAAAAAATTCAAATTTAAAAAAAGAGAATGTTTTATTTTTTGATAATGAGATTGAAAATGTCGCATCCGCAAGACAGTATGGATGGCATGCAAGACATATCCATACCAACAAAGATCCTTTCAGCCAAATTCAA
>PANZ01000008.1 GCA_002707835.1 Chloroflexota bacterium | reverse complement strand
TAAAAGTAGTGCAGCTTTAACTAATCGCCACTCTTTATCTGTATCAGGGAGACTAACTGGTATTCCATGCCATTTGAAATTTTTCATGAAGCGATTATATAGAAAAAAGCCCCGCACGAGGCTCCGTTGCCGACTAGTCCTCCCATACTATAGAACAGTGACTCACTTTTTAACGCCACCTTGCCTTTCAATGACATATTAAGCGACAGTTGCACAATGTACTATTTGGCTAGTTTCCAAATTACCCGACCAATAATGCTACCTAAGAAGAAACCTAATATTCCGCCGCCACCTGCATCAGAACCACCACTTGCAGCAATAAAACCTAGAATGAGAGCTCCTCCAATGCCAAATGACAAATGCCACCATAATGGTTGCCCGGCTACCGACCAGGCTCCTTCTGTTTTTTCCGTTTCTTCTGTTTCTTCTGGTTCTTCTGGTTGCTCAACCATAATAACTTCCTAATCTAAGTTCAAAAATCTAAACTTTTATGGAACAAATAGCGCAGAGCACATCGATATCGAATCTGTGTATATTTGCATATCCTGGACAGGGACTTCTTTTCCTGTGAGAAGCATAGTTTCAAATGTAATATAGTCTTGCTGACTCCATTGATATTCCAAATATTCAAGGGCACAGGAACAATATTCAGACGGACCACCATTGGCCGCACAAGCTTCTGCGAAGTTAGTACGTATTGATTGTGAATATTTTGGACTATCGATTGGGCATGTTGACCGTGCGCCATTAATAACATCAAATTCTTTGTCAGACATTTCTTGCCCCATCACAATTTTAGTATCGAGGATGATATATTCCTCTTGAGTGAGTCTCGATTCCACATATTCAAGAGAGCATGTGCAGTAACCAAGACCTGAACCAGCAGTCATGCAATAATATACCATGTTAGTCCGTAGGTTCGGATCATATCGATCATTGGATGTTGCTATTGAAGCAATATCCATTTTTATCCAGTCAATCACATACTCAGCAGCCGAGGTTGGAGAACCCGTTGAAATACCTTGTTCCCATACATCGTCTGGTATTTGATTTGAATCATATCCTAAAGCAAGTGCCTCGCGTAATACTAGATCTGTTGCATCTTCCCATTGGGCTTCTGTGAACCCTAGAATTTTTTCAGGAGTTGGTGTTGGAGATGCTGTTGCTACCGATGCTGCTACTGGTGCTGATGGTTGAGCAACTGTTTGAACTTGTTGAAGTTCTTTGATCTGATTTTCAAGTTCTTCAACTTTTGAATCATTATCATTCGAGCAACCAATAACGCTCAGCATGCATATTGCTAAAACAACAGTTAATACTTTCATAGATAGCATTCTATAGAAATCTCGATCACTTTGGAATAAGCAGTATTTATTCGGCATTATAAGTCCCCGCCCGTGGCATATTTCACCAATAATATTTATGGGCAGTATGGGTCATGCCAATATTTCACAAACTATGGAATATGTTCATCGTTCGAAAAAACCACTGCGTCAAAACATGAACGAAATCTACGGAGCGTACGTTTCCAACAATCGCTAAAATGCACTTTTTTGATCTGTTTGTGCGTCATTCTGTGCGTCATCACCACCCCTCAGATTATGTCAAATAGCAAAACCGCATGAAATAAGGGGCAAATGGAGCGGGAGAAGGGATTCGAACCCTCGACATTCTGCTTGGAAGGCAGACGCTCTACCCCTGAGCTACTCCCGCATAAATTTGCTTAATCAGCTAAACATGGCTAGCTATCGTTGTCTAGAGATATTACGATACCAAAAGATCATTATTAATATTAGGGAGCTGATCATGACAGAAATTCAAACTATTCTCGGGCCTATCGATAGTAATCAATTAGGGGTCACCCTTAGTCATGAACATGTCTTAGTTGATTATAGTAATGACATATATCATTACCCTTGGTTATTCGATATGGATCAGACCAAGCAAAAGTTAATCGTGGAATTGCGTGAAGCTAAAGCTGGAGGTGTTGATTCCATAATTGATCTTTCAACTCCAGACTTGGGTAGAAATATTCCATTCGTAAAATCAGTAGCGTCTGAAGTCGAAGTGAATATTGTTGTCGCAACAGGTATTTGGCGTGATGTCCCTCGATCTTTTTGGTCACGTACTCCTGATGAAATTGCCGATATTTTTACTCGCGAAATTGAAGTCGGTATCAGTGATACAGGAGTAAAAGCAGGTGTAATTAAAGTTGCGAATGATATGGGTGGTGTCACACCTGAAGCAGAATTAGTGTTACGTGGTGCTTCACGTGCAGCTATTCGTACTGGAACTCCTATTAGCACTCATCATTGGGCATTAGAGGAAGTTGGACGTCAACAAATAGCAGTTTTTCAAGATGAGAATGTGCCTATGAATCAAATTTGTATTGGACATAGCGCTGATACTGAAGATATTAACTATCTCGAAGATTTACTTAAAGAAGGCGTATACCTTTCGATGGATCGATATCCAGCTACTAACAGTAGTTCAAATCCATGGCAGAAACGTAACATCACTGTAAAGTCATTAATCGACAGAGGTTGGGCAGATAAATTAATGCTTGGCCATGATTATGCTCCACGTGCAATTCTTGCTGGGGATACGTACGCCAAAGAAGAAGAAACACGTTATTTGTTTTTGAATTCAATTGGGATACCAGCTTTGATTACTGATGGTGTTAGCCAGAAAATAATCGATACAATGCAAAAAGATGTGCCTCGAAGATTTTTAGCGGTTGAATAGTTAGGCGCTAAGGTAATCGTCTAATGCTGCATTAGCACGTCCATTTTCAAATCGCTCTCCAAATCCAGCGACACGAACACGTTGCATATATTCTTTAACTTGTCGTGCCCGAACTGCAAGAAGCACTTTTTGGCCCTCTTCTATCGATTTATCATCCGCACCACCACCCATTAGTATGGAAATAGCAGTATTCGATGCTGTACCACGAACAGCTGGGTTTTGCGGGTCAGCCTGACGTGTAAGTCCGATCTCAATATCATCCAAATATGTATGAATTTCCTCTTTACGATCAGGATCAGTTTGTGAGACATATTGAAGATGCATGACTCCAAATGCCACATGTCTTGATTCATCAGAAGCAGCTAATCTGTAGATTGACTTTTCTGCTTCGTTGTAACTCATTAATTCACCCATTCGAAAAACAGAAAGAACCGATCCTTCACCAGCAATGTGTAAACGTGCTGACATTTCTGTAAAATCACGTGCTGAATCGATAACACTGCGAACAGCAGCATTACTTCTTTGCTGTTCCATTAAACCTCCGCCATTAGCTAGTGCACGTTTTCGAAATACATCTAAGTGACGTGCTTCATCCATAATTTGTGAAATAAGATACATGCGTGGCTCATAGTAATCTGGTGTGGTGTAAGAAATCCATCTCCCAGGAACGTCACCAGCAACAAATTCAATTTCAGTAAGAAAAGTAGCTAATTGACATTCAGCTCGTTCAATTTCATCTGGAAGTTCTTCGAGTGAATTCCAAGGGATGTCAGTGGCAGAAGACCATTGACGCTGTATTGCTTCTTCGTATAATTGTGCCCCATTTCGTAACCAAATATCGGATTTTGTGCGAATAGGATAATTACCTACCCGAGGTGCTGAATCTCTTTGGATTGCACCACGAGGTTTGCCAGTGGCATTATTACTTGAATCTGGAACTTGAGAGAAAGCTCCAAGATCTGCATCTTGCAGTTGAAAACCACCCGAATCAGTATCACCGATATCGGGACGACTTCCCCAGCTATCTTGTTGCTGTAACCAATCAAGTTTGTATCCACGTTCTTTGCCATATGCCATTAATGCATCGTAGGGAGATTCTTCTGGAAGTTCTTGATTTGTATCGGGGCGTGTTTCAATTGCCATATGGTGCCTCCAACATTACATACCGTTCTACTAAATCCTACAATTTGAACAGATTTTCGTAAACTATCCTTTATATTATTCTTATTCTGGAAATATATACATATTTACTGAAGTAAATATGTATATTGCGATAAGCTTAACACTACTTGTCGAGTAATATATAAATTGACCACAAAGAAATTGATTCAAATGCCACAACAATATCATGCAACGGATCCGAATTCAGGTCTTGAGGTCACTGTAACTGGTGATTTTCCAGACGAACCAGATGATCGAGTGCGCATCGCACGAACTTCAAATTTATTTACTCGATTAATCTCTACTATCTTGACTACAAGTGATCCGAAAGATAGGCGTGATCGATTTCGTGCAATTGAAACACAATTAGAAATGGCTGATGCACTGATTCGTGGAGACATGGCAGAAGTTCAAGAATTAATGTCGAACACGCTTAAATCAATGGGCGTTACCGAAGAACAACTCAAAGATGCAGAAGAACAATTAAAGCAACAGCTAGAATCATTAGGTAGCGATCCTGGGGCAATTAATTTTATTTTTGGAACATCACCTACCGACTCTGGAGAAATTGAAGAAATAGACACATTGGAAGATGTTTCCTTTGAAGATATTACTTTAGAGGATTTTCCCAAAATTACTGATGAAGAAAATTCAGATGAACAAACTTCACATGATGCTGAAGACGAAAATACTAATTGAGAGAAACTGTGTCATCAGATCACATTAGCGTTACCGGGGCACGAGAACATAATTTAAAAAATATTGATGTGAAGATACCTCGAGATCAATTAGTGGTAATTACTGGTGTATCAGGTTCAGGAAAATCTTCTCTAGCGTTTGATACGATATATGCCGAAGGCCAAAGACGCTATGTAGAATCACTTTCGGCGTATGCACGACAATTCTTAGGACTGATGGAAAAACCTGATGTTGATGCAATCGAAGGTTTGTCTCCAGCAATATCGATCGATCAAAAGGGAGTTTCAAAAAATCCTCGTTCTACAGTTGCGACAGTCACGGAAATTTATGATTATTTGCGATTACTATTTGCACGAATAGGTATTCCTCATTGTTTACATTGTGACAGAGTAATTGAGCGACAGACGACTCAAGAAATAGTCGATAGTATTTTAAACCAAGCATCTGGATCGAGAGGGATGCTATTATCTCCATTGATTAGGCATCGTCGTGGTGAACATCAACAAGTCATTCGTGATATACGTTCGGCAGGATATGTTCGTGTTCGCATCGATGATGAAATAGTAAGTGTCGATGATGATATCAACCTTGAAAGAAACAAATGGCACAATATTGATGTCGTGGTCGACCGAGTAAGTTTTCCTAACATTAATGATGATAATTTTGCAGATACACATCAACGGATTACTGATTCTGTTGAACAGTCACTTCTGTTAAGTGGAGGCACTGTTGTATTGGCCATTCTAGATGTTAATGGTGATATTCAAACTGAAGTAACTTTTTCTGAACATTTTTCATGTTCAAACACAGATCATCCTCCATATTCAGTTGGTGAAATCGAACCAAGAAATTTTTCTTTCAATTCCCCACATGGAGCATGTTCCTCATGTACTGGTTTAGGTATTCAACTCGAATTTGCCCAAGAACTAATTATTCCTAACCCAAAGTTATCTTTATCTGAAGGTGCGATTGTACCTTTCCATAGAAATCGTTTTCGGTTCAATTGGTACCAACGACAATTGATTGCAGCAGGTGAAGCATTAGATTTCGACATGGATACACCGATCGATCAATTTTCTACTGAACAAATGCATGCATTAATGTACGGCGTCAATGATGAAATGATTACTGTGCAATTTCAATCACGAAGAGGTAGGAAACGCGAGTATAACATTCAATGGGATGGAGTATTGTCAATACTAAAAAAAAGGCATCTCAATACAGAATCTGATAGTACTCGTGCAATGTTTGAGCAATTCATGATAAGTATGCCTTGCCCGACATGTGAGGGTGCCCGCTTAAAATCTTCATCGATTGCGGTACGTATTACTGACAGGTCTATAGTCGATGTGGTTAGTGATAGTGTTTTAGATGCATATAGTTGGATCGAGAAATTATCTGCGAAGAATACTGACCTATCAGGGCGCGAACAACAAATTGCACATCAAATTCTTCAAGAAATTGAAGGTCGTTTACGATTCTTAAAAAATGTCGGATTGGAATATCTTAATTTGAATCGAGCTGCTGGTACATTGTCTGGTGGTGAAGGGCAACGTATTCGGCTTGCAACTCAAATAGGCTCAGCTTTAATGGGTGTTTTATATGTATGTGACGAGCCTTCAATAGGATTACATCCAGTAGATAACGATAGATTAATACAAACTTTAACTAATCTCCGTGATTTAGGGAATACAGTCTTAATTGTAGAACATGATGAAGCTATGATGCGTGCAGCGGATCATTTGATCGACATTGGACCTGGAGCTGGCGAACACGGTGGGACAGTTGTAGCTGTAGGAACACCAGTGCAAGTATCAAGGCAAAAAAAATCATTAACTGGGCAATATTTGTCTGGAAAAAAGATAATTCCGATGCCCGAAATGCGTAGAGATGGTAATGGCAATTGCTTAGTTATACGTGGTGCAAAAGCAAATAATTTAAAAAAATTGAATGTACGTTTCCCTTTAGGAGTGTTTATTGCGGTTACTGGTGTCTCAGGATCAGGTAAATCAACTTTAGTTAATGAAATACTTGCAAAACGCTTGGCCTACGATCTAAATGGTGCACGTGAACTTGCTGGTGCGCATGAATCGATTGAGGGCTTAGAATGTCTTGATAAGGTAATTGTGATTGATCAAAGCGCAATTGGAAGAACTCCGCGAAGTAATGCCGCTACGTACACAGGTCTCTTTACATTAATCCGTGAACTATTCTCTCAAGTGCCTGAAGCACGTGCACGAGGATATAAGCCAGGCAGATTTTCATTTAATGTTAAAGGGGGAAGATGTGAAGCATGTCGCGGCGATGGATACACACTAATTGAAATGCAATTTTTGCCTGATGTAATGGTCGCATGCGAAGTATGTGAAGCATCACGTTATAATCGTGAAGCTTTAGAAATATTATTTCGAGGAAAACATATAGCGGATGTATTAGATATGACTGTATCAGAAGCATTTGACTTTTTTGAAGCATTTCCCCGCCCAAAAAGAAAATTAGAAACTTTAGTTCGCGTAGGACTTGGATATATGAAATTAGGACAACCAGCAACTACTTTGTCAGGAGGTGAAGCTCAAAGAATAAAATTAGCGACTGAACTCTCGAAACGTGCCACAGGGCGAACGATGTATATTCTTGATGAACCTACAACAGGACTTTCATTTCATGACACAGCTCAGTTACTAGAGGTTTTACAAACTTTGGTTGATGGCGGGAATACAGTTGTTGTTATAGAGCATCATCTGGATGTGATTAAAAATGCAGATTGGATAATTGATCTGGGTCCTAAAGGCGGTGACCAGGGTGGTAAAATTTTGGCAGAAGGTACACCAGAAACTGTTTCCAAAAATAAATCTTCATATACGGGAAAATTTCTAAAAAATATACTGAATACTCTCGAATAGGTATCTATGATTACTATTACACTGCAGCAAGATGAACCAAAAGTGCTTTATTTGGCATTGCTCTACCATTTAGCACGTCCTGGCTCAGAAATCGACCCAGAAACTGGTAAAACGCATGTAGCTGCTTTAGAGCCAGTAATGCATTTTTTGACCTCTGTGATAAACAAACCAATTATTGAGTTATCTTGTTTACCAAAACAAGTAGAAAGAATCGATACTGCTCTTTCAGGGCTATCAAACGAACTACGCCAATTTGTACTATCTTCCAGCTCTGTTGTTCCAAATTTTGAAAATACACTGATTGAATTTTGGCCTGATGTTATATCTGATTCAAATAGATTAGAAGAAATTATGATGTTGACCATGATGACACGTAGAAAGTTAGAAGTTTTTTTCATACAAGCAGAGCAAGAACTTGCGCATGAAAAATTATTATTAGAACAGGAAAGACTTTCACAAAGATCTCAATGGTGGAAAATCTGGAAAAAATTTAATAGATCATAAGTTATCTAGAAATGGACTTGTATCCAAGATATAATTAGTCATAGACTATAGATGCGGCGCAATTCAGCTAGTGAGGGAGACCTCTGAAAGGGCATTGTATGACTTACGTTATCACCTCTCCTTGTATCGACACAATGGACCAATCGTGTGTTGATGTGTGTCCAGTTGACTGTATTCATTTTGAAGAAGGTGCTGATAAAATACTTTATATTGATCCTGACGAATGTATTGATTGCGGTGCTTGTGAACCTGCCTGTCCTGTCACGGCAATATTTGAGGAAGATGATGTGCCTGATGAAGAAAAGGCATATACAGAAATTAACGCACTATGGTTCACTGATAAAGACGCAGCACGGGCAAAAATTCCCAGCTAGTAACTACCAGTAACAATTACCAATTTCGCTGCTATGGAGTTTCTATCAGAGCTTCTAGTATTGGTATGTCATCATGTGCAATTCTAGGTTTATCTGCTACAGAATGTGCAGTTATTTCAACTTTACCATCTTCGTGTAAATCGACTATCAATACGCGACCACCAATTTCTCCAACATGACCTAAACCTTCAGGAGCTCCTGAATAAGCTGCTACTACTGATTCACCGCCAGATACTCGTGTCATTTGTTCCCAATGACCAAGTGCTATGTAGTCACGCTGACTGTCAATTAAGTGTTGTTCACGAATGTGAAATGAGTGATGAAGTAATGCTTTTGGATGGATATAATGGCCATGACCTACTCCAATTTGCCAAGGTGCATTACCTCGCGGTGGTGGGTCGATAAAAGGTTGGAAATCCGGTAACTGTTCTGTATGNCTTCTACCCCAAACCTGNACATCTANTGTNTCTAAATGAANAGTTTCTCCATCTGATGCTCTCATNATACTTAAGTTAGGGGTTTCATTTTTAAANTCAAATCGATCNTAGACNGAACCTGGTCCNACATGGTCATGATTNCCNGGNGTNATAANNACAGGTGCNTCTANACGTGTTATTTGATCTGATGCGAATTGTAATGTNTCTTCATATACACGTGCATTATCAAAAAAATCACCTGCNATTACNGCAAAATCAACTTTTTCNTCNATTGCAATATCCATNACGCGAGTNAAGTAGAAATGATGTTTATCACGTGTTTCTTGATCACTGCCGCTGCTATCAAATGCTCCTAGATGAACATCCGAAGTGTGTAATAATCTTCGTCCAGGTTTTGAAGGATTAGACATTAATTTCATCCATTTCTGGTATATGCGGAGTCAGTTCATCTAATCGATTAGTGATTGACTCATTGATTTTGTTTACTGGAACACGAATTTGTTCCATTGTATCGCGATCGCGAATAGTGACCGCATCGTCATCTAAAGTATCGAAGTCTACGGTAACCGCAAGTGGTGTGCCAATTTCATCTTGCCGACGGTAGCGTCTGCCTATAGATTGTGCATCGTCGTATTGTGAACGAAAATATGGTCGGATTAAATCATGTATTTTTTTAGCTGTTGGAACTAATTTTTCATTCCGCGATAGAGGTAAAATTGCTACTTCTGCAGGAGCTACTTCGGGAGCAAGTTTCAAGACAGTTCTAGTCTCACCATTGGCGGTGGTTTCTTCATGATAGGCATCTATTAACAATGTTAGTAGAATCCGATCTACTCCAGCAGCAGGTTCAATTACATGCGGCACAATATGTTCGTTTGTGTCGGGATCAAAATAAGTTAATTTTTTACCTGAATGCGCACTATGTTGAGATAGATCGTAATCACCTCTATGTGCAATTCCTTCTAATTCGCCCCAACCCCATCTATATCTAACTTCTATATCTGATGTTCCACTCGAGTAATGTGAAAGTTCTTCTGCATCGTGATCGCGCATACGTAAATTTTCTGAACGTATCCCTAAACGGTAATACCACCGCAAACGTTCTTTCTTCCAATATGCATGCCACTCTAAGGATTCTTCAGGTCGACAAAAGAATTCCATTTCCATTTGCTCGAATTCCCTTGTGCGGAATATGAATTGTTTTGTCGTTATTTCATTTCGAAATGACTTGCCTATTTGNGCTATACCAAATGGCAATCTTTTTCTTGTTGTTGTCTGTACATTCTCAAAATTAATAAACATACCTTGAGCTGTTTCCGGGCGAAGATATGCTGTGGCAGAATCATCTTCNACAGGGCCAACTTGAGTACTAAGCATTAAATTAAATTCTCTTGCTTCAGTAAATTGGTCTTCTGCACCGCATTCAGGGCATTGATTATCTTCTAAGTGGTCAGCACGGATACGTGCATTACATTTAAGGCAATCAATAAGAGGGTCACTGAATACATCGAGGTGTCCTGATGCTTCCCATACACGTGGGTTTGTAATAATTGCAGCTTCTATGCCAACAATATCTTCACGCTCACGAACCATAGATTGCCACCACAAATCTCGAATTTGTCGTTTTATTTCTACACCTAATGGACCATAGTCGTAAGAAGCTGCAAATCCACCATAAATTTCTGCAGATGGATACACAAATCCTCTTCGTTTAGCTAAAGAGACAATTGTTTCTAATGCTGGTTGATCCTCTGATTGCTCAATATCCTGTGATTCAGATACCATTTGACCTCGAAAACTATTCTTACTATGAAATATTAGTATACAGAGTACGATTTTGGATCGGTTCATAGAAGTAATTTATGTATCTAAATTTAACTTATATTGCGATAGAATATATTTAAGTTATTGAAACGTTCTCCTCAATTGAATAAATTGAATATGAACTGTAAGGAAGTGGCTTATGCTTGATGAAAGTAAACCTGTTGATAAGTTGTGTTTTATAGTTGTATCTGACACTGATGCAGGAAAACTATCGGAACAAATGAGTTCTAAAGGNTTCGCATCGACAAAAATTGGCTCTTCAGGAGGATTCCTTCGAAGAGGGAATGTGACATTGATCACTGGAATATCAAGTTCACGAATCGATGAGCTGATGGATTTGATCAAGTCAATTTGTCATGCACGTAAAGAACTCGTACCNGCGCAAACTCTTCCATTTTTAGGTGAAGGTGCCTTTACTGCTGAACCTATTGAAGTACGAGCTGGAGGGGCAGTAGTTTTTGTATCCAACGTTGACAGATTTGAGAAATTTTAATTGAGGCGACCCGATGTGTTANGCATCGGACCACCTCTATTAAATTATAAAAACAGTGGTCCAAATACAACTGCAACAATAGACATTAGCTTAAGAAGTATGTTTAGTGCTGGTCCGGATGTATCTTTAAAAGGATCACCTACTGTATCACCAACAACAGCCGCATGATGTGCGTCTGAGTTTTTGCCACCATGGTGGCCAGCCTCAATAAATTTCTTAGCGTTGTCCCAAGCACCACCTGCATTAGCCATCATGAGTGCTAGTAAAGCCCCCGAAGCAATTGAACCTACAAGAAAGCCACCCAATGCGTGTGCACTCAATAGAACCCCAACAGCGATTGGTGCAATAACTGCAATCGCACCTGGTAGTATCATTTCTTTTAATGATCCGTCAGTTGCAATCGAAATAGCACGTGTATGATCAGGGTCTTCAGTCCCATCCATAATTCCGGGATGTTCTCTAAACTGTCTGCGAACTTCATTTACCATTGCCGTAGCTGCCCTACCAACGGCACCCATTGTCAGAGCACCAAAGATAAATGGCATTAATGAACCAAGTAAGAGACCAAGAAGTACGTTTCTTTCAACATCGAGTAAATCAAAACTATTNATTCCAACTGTGTAGGAATACGTTACTAATAACGCTAGTGATGTTAATACTGCTGAACCTATAGCAAACCCTTTACCGGTTGCTGCAGTAGTATTTCCTAAGCTATCAAGTGCATCAGTTCGCTCCCGGACTTCTTCAGGTAATCCAGCCTGTTCAGCGATACCGCCAGCATTGTCAGCTACAGGACCATAAGCGTCAGTAGCAAGTGTAATGCCTAGCGGTGCAAGCATACCGACTGCAGCTAAGGCTATCCCATATAAATCTGCAAGTTGATATGTTCCCCAAATGGCAGCAACGATTGTAATTAAAGGAATGGCAGTGGACANCATACCTAGGCTAAGTCCACCAATAAGTAATGTACCTGCACCTGTAACTGCCTGTTCAGATAGTTTCTGTGTGGGGCTGAATTCGTATGCAGTGTAATATTCAGTTGCTGTACCAATAATTTGTCCCGCAACTAAACCAATTAAAACAGCCCAGAAGTATTTGAACTCTAGATCAAGTACAAATATGGATATTGCAGTTCCTAATAGTACTAAACCACTAGCACCAAAAATCCCCGTTCTCAATGCCCAAAGTAATCTACCCATAGAGGCATCTTCACTTGTTCGAACTAAGAAAGTTCCAATGATGGAAGCAATAATTCCAATAGACATGACCAGTATTGGTAATGTAAATGCAATATCTGAAAATTTATCATTGGCAAGCATTACAGCACCTGCTGAGCCAAGTGCAATCGTCGCAACAATTGAACCAGTATATGATTCAAATAAATCTGCCCCCATCCCTGCTACGTCTCCAACGTTATCACCTACATTATCTGCAATAGTTGCTGGATTACGTGGATCATCTTCTGGAATACCAGCTTCAACTTTCCCAACAAGGTCTGCACCAACATCTGCAGCTTTAGTATAAATTCCACCACCNACACGAGCGAAAAGAGCTATAGATGATGCTCCAAAAGCAAAGCCAGTCAATGCACCGACATCTTGGAAGAGGAGGTATAAGATGGAGACAGATGCGAGACTCAATCCTGTTACTGTTACACCCATAATTGAGCCAGAAGAGAACGCAACACGTAATGCAGGATTTAATCCAGTGCGAGCTTTCGCAGCAGTTCGAACATTAGCTCTGACTGCGACATACATACCAATATAACCAGCTGTTGCTGATGCAAGTGCTCCTATAATGTATGAAATTCCTGTACGTGGCAGGTCAGTAAGTTTACCTTCTGCCTTACCAAATTTATCTAAAGCATCTAAATCAACAAAAATTGTAAGCACCACCGCTATTGCAATTACAAAAATTGCGAGGAACGTGTACTCACGCTTAAGAAAGGCTGCGGCGCCTTCCTGTATGGATTGTCCGATGCTCCGCATCGTTTCATCACCTTCATCTTCAGAAAGCAGAGCTCGAGTTGTAATCGAAGCAAAAAACAAACCTACAATACTTGCAGCAATTGCTAAATAGAGGATCTCCATATGATCGCATACCTTCCATGGGGATTAACAATGTTCNGATTAAGTATAATTTAAACTTTACCAACCGCGCGGAAGGTTAGCATTTCTTGGTGATACAAGCATCAAATTATTTTATATTTTTTAGGAATTTTTATATCTCATAAGTCGCTTATTGGATCAGGGAATTGTCCTTCGCGTGCAGCATCTATCATTTCACGCGTATCATCTGGCACATCCATACCGTAATCTTCAAATCGTTTTTCGACCCATCGTCCTATTTGTCGTGGATCTTCAACTCCTCCAGTAGGATCAGGCATTCCTAACGAGTCCATCACTTGTGTATCGTTTTTGACAGGAGATAACTTCGACATGAGTCGTTTCATATCTTTTGAGTTACATTTTTCGCATTTTGGATTTAATTTTTTTTTCAGATCACGAACAAAGATACTTTGTACTTGAGAACATTTATTACATCGGTAGTCGTAGATAGGCATAATCAATCGTTCCAATCAATCCGACAACGTATCACGGTGTTTATCGACTTGATGCTTAAGTGTATGTCCAGGATCTACACGTTCAATGGGATCATCCCCGGCATCAGCGCGATCCGCAATGTCTCGAAATTCTGATCCTAAGTCATCACCCAGTTCGTNACCCATACGTCGGCTCCATCTTGCAAAATCAGCTTCGCTTTTACCGTCGAGTTTCCCTAGTTCTTGATTGATATCAAGGTTGTCGAGTCGCTGTTGATCAGATCGAATCTGTGCAACTTTAGAAATCAATTTTCTGAGTTTACTACTATTACAATCTGGACAGGTAGGCTTTTGTTTTTTTTGTACTGAACGAAAAAATAGTTCTACACTATTTTTACAATTTAGACATTGATATTGATAAATTGGCATTATATTCGAAGTGTAATGTTTATTTATCTGAGATTCTACTTTGATGTTGATTTTATTCGATTAGAACCAGAAAAATGTTAGACTAGTACAATCCTTTAGAGATTTTATTTTAGATTGGATAATTAGATGGCACCTTCTACTAAACCAAGAGAACAATACATCGAGGCAAATGGTTTTAACTTCCATTTTCTTGAATGGGGTGACCCTCGTGAAAAGAATGCGATTATTTTTCTTCATGGTTATATCGAAACTAGCAAAATATGGTTGGATGTTGGTTCAGACTTAGGTCGTGAATTTAGAACCATTGCTATTGATGCACGTGGTTATGGTAAAAGCCAATACGCACCGAATCAAGATTATAGCCGAACTGCTCAAATTGAAGACTTAGAGGCAATTATTGAAAATTTGAAATTACGTTCAGTTAAAATAGTTGGACAAGCAATGGGTGGTGCAACTGCGATTTGTTATGCGGCTGAACACCCTGAAATGGTATCTGCATTGGTACTTATAGAAGCTGCACCAGAAGTTTTACGTTCTGGCATGGAATCAGCAAGAAAACTACTGTCAACTGCTGAAGAATTTCCATCAATGGCTGCTGCTTCTGATGCATTCAAACCTTTCTATCCATACGCAACCTCAGAACAACTTGAACGACGAATTAATAGTGCCTTGCACCTACAAAATGGTAGATATAGATGGAATTTTGATCCTGCTTTTAGAGATCCAACTATCCGTCCAGCACCAGCAGATCCTACACAAAAACGCTATAACGATTTGTGGGATTCCACTGATAAAATTCAATGCCCAGTAATGTTAGTTCGTGGAGCTGAAACGGACATGATGACACCAGAGGCTGTTCAACGTTTACACCGTAGAATTGTCGGNTCAAGAATTTCATTGATTGAAGGTGCTGGTCATCCAGTCCCTACTGATCAACCGTCCATGTTGTCACTCAATATACGTGAATTTTTACAAAGTCTAAATCATATAAGTGTTTAGTATTAACTGGATAAATAATGACTCGTACATTGCATAAAGCTGTTATTACAGGAATTGGCGCGGTCACTCCGATAGGAAATGATATCGAGAGCTATTGGGATGGTCTTAAAAATGGCAGAAANGGTATCNATACTGTTTGTGAATTTGATCCTTCAGATCTCATTGTCCAGATTGCAGGGGAAGTAAAAGAATTTGATCCAACGATATACCTTGATAAAAAAGTTATCCGACGGACCGGGCGTTTTTCTCAATTTGCGACCGCTGCAGGTATTCAAGCTTTTCAAGACAGCGGATATGAAGTTAATGATTCAAATAAAAATGATGTTGGCGTTGTAATAGCAACATCAGGTGATGTGTTTAATATGGGTCCACATTGGGATGTCTATACTGAACGTGGTTCTTCAAAAGTTGATCCTTTNATCATAACGCGAATGGGACANCATATGGGNGCTGCACGCCTGGGTCGTGAATTAGGTATTCGCGGTCCGAACACTACTATTAATACTGCCTGTGCTTCCGGTACCGATGCATTAGGACATGCATTGAATATGATTCGCCTGGGTCACTCTAAGGCAATATTAGCTGGTGGTGCTGAAGCAATGATTACACCACTTGCTTTATCGTCTATGGGTAGATTAGGTGCATTGTCAAAAAATAATTCTGACCCTGAACATGCTTCACGTCCCTTTGATTCAAATCGTGATGGATTNATTTTAGGTGAAGGTGCTGGCGTNTTGATGATTGAATCAGAAGAATCTGCTTTATCACGTAATGCAAAGATTTATGCTGAAATTGCTGGNGTTGGATGGTCATTTGATGCCACTGATGACACTGCACCTGATCCAGAAGGTCAAGCCTTGGCAATGCAACGTGCTATACAGGANGCTGAAATATCTCCTGATGAAATTGATTATATCAACGCACATGGTACAAGTACTCAATATAACGATCGGACAGAAACAAACGCCATAAAATTAGCTCTTGGTGATAGTGCATACAATACAGTTATTTCATCCACAAAATCGATGACAGGCCACTTAGCTGCTGGTGCTGGTGGTATTGAAGCAGTNGCTNCGATACTTGCAATGGAAAATAATTGTGTTCCACCAACAATAAATTATGAATACGAAGATCCTGATTGCGATCTTGACGTCACGCCTAATAATTCACGTGATATGAATGTTGATATTGTGCTTTCGAATTCTTTTGGGTTAGGTGGACAAAATTCCACTGTCATTTTTAAGCGTCATGCGAAATAGCTTTCACTGATATCTAAAAAACCTGACCATTCATTACCTTGGACACTAATCTCACAGTATATTTTCTCCTCTGATGACGAATTGTCATTGTCATACGCCAAGTCAAACTGCAGTTCACCTGTCTCTTCATCTTCAGAAAGAGTACCTTTGCTATAATTACCAACTATAGTTTGACTTGTTATAAACGAATTTTCTATTAACAGCTCACTATGGTTTATTGATATTGTAATGTCGCTTCCCATTTGCCATTCGAGACTATTTGTTACTTTGTAAGTATTTTCCTTCCATGTAAATGAACCCTCCAAAATGATTTGGATTTCTCCATCCAATAATTCTGAATGATCTATTACTTCACCCGAAATTTTATACAACATTACCGATACACCTCAAATAAAGAAGATTCTATAAACCCTCGCCTATGACATTTTAAAGACATAGTATGTAGATGTGTTTAATAATGGACAACAAATCAGAAAATTAGCAGTTGATTGCCAATGGTTACATCGTACACTTGCGATAGGGGATACGAATGATCCCTATAGGATGCTATGTACGCATATAATTCGTGATGGTGATAATTGCGTAGGCCCTTTTTTAGAAAATCTAGAAACTGATTGTTTATTATGGGAAGCAAGTGAACGTTTTCAGAAAAATCAACAGAAATAATACTAAATTTACTCGACGAGAAATTGTCTAAGTTTTAGGATTCAATTAATTAATACTTTTATGGCAGTGTATAGTAATGAAAAATAATCCACTTACTGATGAACAACAAGCTGAAATTGATGCGATTCGATCTACATCTTTTCAGACTTTACGGCCAACTGTTCCTGAATTAGAAAAAATTCTCTATACGCCATTACCTGTCCTTGATCATGGTTTTATTCGTGTAGTTGATTACATGGGTGACGATGCAGCGATTGTTCAAGCAGCNAGAGTTTCATATGGCAAAGGTACAAAACGCACACGTGATGACAGTGGGTTAATTAATTACTTAATGCGAAATTGGCACACATCTCCTTTTGAAATGTGTGAGATAAAATTACATGTAAAACTTCCAATTTTTATTGCACGTCAATGGATACGGCATCGTACAGCTAATGTTAACGAATATTCAGCAAGGTACTCTGTACTTGACAATGAATTTTATGTACCCGACGCACAGCAATTGCGTGCTCAATCATCCAACAATCGCCAAGGCAGAGGTGACCTGTTAGAAGTTGATCAAGCAAATCGAATCCTTTCGATCCTTCAAGAAGACGCCCTGAATTCATATACACACTATGAAGAAATGCTGAATGAAAATTTCTCTGGTGAAACAATAGACGAAAATAAAACTGGCTTAGCACGTGAACTTGCAAGAATGAATCTTTCCTTAGGATTTTATACACAATGGTATTGGAAAATTGATTTACATAATTTGATGCATTTTTTACGCCTAAGAGCAGATGCACATGCGCAATGGGAAATTAGAGAATATGCGGACGTCATGATTGAACAAATTTTAAAACCATGGCTACCCATTACATATGGTGCATTTCTTAATTATCGACTNGGAGGCATGCAATTATCGGAACAGCAATTATCAATTGTGAAGCGTTTGGTGTCAGGTGAAAATGTACAACACAGCCATGAAGATATATCAGCGACTGAATGGCGTGAACTAATGCAAAACCTTGAAATTAAGGACTGATAATAATGTCAATGAACAANAAACTTTCTGAAGAAGGTGCTGACTGGATAGCTGAAATGGTTAGTGAAGATTTAGGTGGTTTTGTTCCCGCCGAATTAGTCGATCTTATTATGGAATTTGAAACTCAAATCCGAACTTCAGAAAATGATCCTGAAATGGGACATAAGATGATGACGGAAAANTTAATTCCGTTACTCGAAGCTGAAGGTGTTCCATTAAAAGAAGGAGCACTTACCCCAGGTGTTATAGAAGAAATCTTATTTTGGGAAGATGAATTTTATGCAATGGCTGGTCAGACAAGAAAAATACGTTCCTAGTTATTTTTTTAGATTACGAATTCGTTTAAGCTCATCGATATTTATTATGTCTGGTCCATTAGATTTTCCCGTGTCAGCATCTGGGTAGCCTGGAACTTCTAATATGAATGCTTTTTGGGCAAATCCTGGATGATGGACCATTTCTTCAAAACCCAATGTTCCAATATAACCTTGGCCAATATTTTCATGACGATCTTTTTGTTCACCTAGATCAACTTTTGAATCATTTGCATGCACAACAGCTAAATTTTCTAGTCCNATGGTACTGTCAAATTGTTGAATAACCGAAGATACCGACTTTTTATTACGTATGTCATATCCTGCAGCAAATGCATGACATGTGTCGAGGCAAACTTTTAATCGTGAAGAATTTACATGTTGTAATAGAGATTCCAATTCTTCAAACGTGGTGCCGATGGTGCCACCCTGTCCGGCCATATCTTCTAGTGCCAAAATTGTAGATGAATCAGANCGGTCCAAGATTTCTTCAAGAGCATCGACAATTTGGTCAACTACACTTTCAAATCCTTTCCCTTTATGTGATCCGGTATGGAGTACAACGCCCTTAGCATTTATNTGTTTAGCNAGATTAAGNGCATGAAGAACTGAATCAATCGATTTCTTAAGATGTTCAGTTGTATCTGCTGCNAGGTTTGCCANATAAATATTATGTATCCATATTTCTTTTAAATTTGATGAAGAATAAAGTTCATTAAATTTTTCAATGGCCTCTGNTTTATGTTGAGTCATTCGCCACATCTGAGGTGCACTAGGAAATATTTGAATAGCNTCTGCTTCAATATTTTTTGCATTATCAATAGCGTTATAGATACCACCTGAAGAAGAGACATGTGCACCAATAATAATTGGACTCATAAATATATCCATTCCAAATCTCAACACGGATTTGCGATAGAATAATATTGTACAATAAGAATGTAAAATTATTCGCGGAAGGGGTGCTCATGCTTATTAGCTCTGAAATGGCAACTGCAATTGGCGAACAAGTNGGACGTGAATACAGCGCTGGAATTCAATANGATTTGATAGCGGCGTATTTTGAACGACAAGCTTTGCCACAATTAACTGCACTTTATCGCGAACAAGCTACCGAGGAAAGATTTCACGGAAAGAAATTACTCGATTATGTAACTGAAGCAGGTGGGATTATTGAGATACCTGCTATTGCGAAACAAAAACATGATTTCACGTCCCTTACAGAAGCAGTTCAAACGGCATTAGATAGTGAAATTAACGTAACCAAGGCAATCAATAAACTAATGGATCAGGCAATCAATGAGAATGACCATCTCGCACGTGGAATGTTGCAATGGTTCGTTGATGAACAACTCGAAGAAGTTAGCTTGCAAAGTGATTTACTGACTGTTGTAGAACGTGCAGGAAATGATGTTAACTATATCGAGCAATATGTTGCTGCTTTACCGCAAAGTAATGCTGAAGATAGCTAATTATTATTATTTTATAATAGCTGCTTAATACGGTGAGATTAACGATTACTGAAGAGTGACCTACCAATAACTCGTAATTCGAGGATTGGTTTTGTTCCTTCAAAAATGGGCAATACAATAGCATCAATTACATGTCTGGATATCTCATCTTCTTCAGAGTATCCCCAACCACCGTGAAGTAACTGTGCCTCCCGTGAAACTTCACCTGCAATATCACATGTCAGAAGTTTTGACATTGCAGGTTCTACAGCACGCGTATCAAATGTACGTGCAGCAGCATAAGTTAATTGACGTCCAGCAGCAATAAGAGTTGCTATGCGGCCAATTTTGTATTGGGTAAGTTGAAAGTCTTTAAGGAAAGATCCAAATTGAGATCTTTGTTGTACGTAACGGCATGCTTTTTCGAGAGATGCTTGAGCCAAACCACATGCTCTCCCTCCTGTTTGGAGTCTGCCTGCAGCAAAACCACCCATTTGAAGAAAGAAACCTTTTCCGACACCTTCATTTTTTCCAACAAGATTTTCATGAGAAACCCAAAAATTCTCAAATGTAAGAGTAAATGAATGCATTCCACGATATCCAGGTGTTGGATTAGCTGTTCCTGAAAGTGTACCTCCTTGAGGGTTTACATATTCCCAAGATTCACCATAAAAAGTTTCTTTTGGGATAATGAAAAGAGATAAGCCTTTATTGCCATCAGATGCAGATCCTGTGCGTGCGAGTAGGCCAATTATACTTGCACGACCAGAGAAAGTACTCCAGGCTTTTGCTCCATTAATAATCCATCCTTTTTGACCATCATGTTCAGAGGGTTCGGCTTTACATTGTAAAGATGCAACGTCTGAACCAGTATCTGGTTCAGTTACTGCAACTGCACAAATTTCTTCTCCTGAAGCGATACGCGGTAGCCAGTATTCTTTCTGATCTTCAGNTCCACCAGCAAGAAGTGCACGTGAAATAATTTCTGGTCNTGTTGTAAGAGAGCCTGCAGATGCAAGTGATGCTGCAGATAACTCTTCTGTCATAATAATCATAGGCAGGTCTCCCATACCTGTCCCTCCATATTCAGCAGGTATTGAAGATCCCCAAAAACCTTGTTCGCTAAAACTATCGATCAGGCTATCTGGTACTAACAGGTTTTCTCGATGAATATTTTGTGCTAAAGGTGTCACTTCATTCTTAGCAAATTCTCGAGTCATATCACGTATTAATGTCGCAGTTTCATCTTCTATTTCACATGTATTTACGCCATATGCTTCAATGTTGGCTTTTCCTACCTCGCGAATGCGTGATTCATTTAATCCCTCGCGCATTGCATTTATTAATTCTGGTGCATCAAGCATCAATTTATGATCTGCATTCAAACCAAAGTCTCCCCAAGCGGCATCGATCTGTGAACGCAATGTATTTGCTACTTCAGCACTATAGATATAGGCATATTCACCCTGTAATTCATCGGTCTGGCCATTTACATCCAGACGTTCTGCATAAGAAGTTAACTCATGTGCGGCACGCACTTGTGTTGTTAGGTAGGCTAGTCGTTCTGTATGAATTTGATAATCATCGATAAGGCGACCATTTTCAGTAATCACAGAAGCATGTTCTATCGCTGCATCTATAATAAATTGGCAAGTATCCACTAATTCACGTGCAGTTTGAAGGATGTTTTTAGAAATAGTTGTCATAAATGCTCCTATATTAATTATTTTTTCGTGGGATTAACACTGTGTAGTCGAGGTCCAAAACTATATTTTCATGATGGATACTTTTACCATTGGGTCGATTGACACGAATTGATATTTCCTCTTCTAACGGATCAAGATTTTTTACTGCTATTAAATTCAAACGCAGTGCTCCAACATCTTCTCTCAGTAAAGTGATTTTATCTTTTACATCTGTCCATGCATAAATAGTATCACCAGCGAATGAAGGGTTTGTATGACTACCTGAGTTAAAAGATAAGATTTTTAATACATTTTCAAAGCCATTAAAACTAAGTGCTTTTGCAATTGAAATTATATGCCCTCCGTATATAACACGTTTACCAAATCGAGAATTAGTTAAGGCATGCGCATTAAAATGTGCCCGTGCCGTATTTTGATAAAGTCGAGCGGCCATCTGACTTTCTGCTTCTTCAATTGCAACACCTTCAACATGATGTATACGTTCACCTATTTCATAATCTTCCCAAAACCATTGTCCACCTGTGAAAATTGAATCAAATCCGGAAAGATCTAATTCTTCAGGTATATACAACTGTTCTGACGGGATAGATTCAATAACTTCAGGAACAGAATCAATTGACGTAATAATTTGCGGATCTTTTTTATTCATCAGTACCCAGCGTACAAATGATAAAACTTCTTGATTATGTTGATTGATACCTTTTGTATGGACCCAGGTAACACCTGTGTCACCTGCACTCGATTCTTTTTGTCCAATAACTGTACTTGTAGTTGTAATAGTATCTCCTGGATAGACTGGCACACCAAATTTCATATTGCCATAACCTAAATTAGCGATAGCGTTCAAGGATATATCTGGTACTGAGTTTCCAAATACTATATGAAAAGTCAGCAGATCATTGATTAGTTCACGTTTAAAACCAATCGATCGAGCAAATTCTGCATTACAAAACAGAGGATACATTGACGATGTCAAAGCAATATAAAAAGATTGATCACCTTCAGTAATTGTTCTAGGTGTAGCATGAATCATTTCCCGACCAATAAATAGATCTTCGAAATAATTACCTCTACTATATTTTTCTTCTACACTCACTTCTTTCCTCCAGATACAAGTATATTGTATGAAAGAGGTACAGTAGAAACAGTTTTTATAAATTGGAAAATATACTCACGAAATATTGATAGGTAGGCATGCATGGGAACTAAAGAAATTGAAAGTTTAATTGAAATTTTGCAATCTGAAATAGCAAAAGGTCGTAAAAACAATATTACAGGTACTTGGCATATTCATTTTGAAAAAGATACTTCCAACGAACAATCTGTGTTTTCATTTAATAAATGCGAATCTGAAATTTATTGTGAAGAACGCCCTACTCAAATTGCTTTAAATGGAACAGTTATTGATGAAGGTGGACCTCTTTTCTAAAGAAGGTATAACTATATATGCAAAGCAAACCTGACTCTCCCAAATTCTTTTACGGATGGTACGTCGTATCTGCAATGTTTTTCAGTGCCTTTCTAGTAGTAGGTGTGGGGCAAGCTTTTGGCGTTTTTGTAAGGACTTGGGAAATTGAATGGGGTGTGAGTGTAGGNCAGATATCTTTAGCGGCTTCAATTGGTGCATTATTAAATGGCATAACATTACCCCTTGTAGGAATGAGNGCTGATAAATGGGGAGGANGACGCATTGTTTTACTTTCCACAACAATTATGGGATTCGCATTTATTGCTATGGCTTTTGTCAGCAATGTTTGGATGTTACTCGCTGTTTTTGGAGTTGTTATTTGTTCAGTTCGGTCAGGCTTAGGACCATCAATTACAGGAACTATCGTTGCACGTTGGTTTCAAAAGAAGCGTGGTTCAGCCATGTCAGTAGTTATTTTAGGTGGTTCTATAGGNGGTTTAATTTTAGTTCCATTACTTACNTACATTATGATTGAATTCAATTGGCAGACTGCATGGGTAATTTCAGGAATTTTTACACTCGTTGTTGCGCTACCTCTCATATGGTTTATCGTGTCCGANGATCCTTCTTCAATGAACTTACAACCTGATGGAGAAAAATTACCAGATGATAAAAATTCAAANACGAAAAAAACCTTGGAAAGCCCATTAGCAGCNACAAGATGGCAAGANTCTTTGCGTACATGGCCACTTTGGCAAATAGCAGGAGCGTATATAGTTTGTGGAATCACTACACAATCAATTGCAGTTCATTTTATCTATTGGGCAGGTTCAGAAGGTATTTCACCCAGTACAGCAGCATGGGGCTTCGGTTTATTGAGCGGAATTAATGCGATTGGCGTACTGATGGCAGGTCCTATTTCAGATCGTATGCAACGAAAAAACTTACTCTCATTCGTATATTTTGTTCGTGGAATAGCATTCNTCACACTTGTAATTTTTCCCGGTTCAATAGGGCTATGGACATTCGCAATAATTGGAGGTGCTTCATGGTTAGCAACTGTACCACTGACGACAGCACTAACTGCAGATGTCTATGGCATTAAAACAATGGGNACATTGGGGTCGATAATATTGATGGCACATCAGTTAGGTGGTGCAGCTGCAGTGCTGATATATGGTATGGCATTCGATCGATGGCAGTCATACGATACCGTTTATCTGGGAAGCGCTTTACTACTTTTCGTAGCTGCTTTCGTTGCATGGTCAATACATGAAAAAGCAGTTTCCGTGCGGTATGTACAAAAAATTGACTACGAACTTGCAAATGAAATATCTACTTAACTATGCAATTATTTAATTATCTACTTCACCATGATGAAGGCATTGATCCAACACTAGCTGAATGGATACACAATGCAATCGATGACTTTTTCCAAATTGATCCTCTTGTTGTGATTGTTATTGGAATTATTGGAATTTTGACTTTTCCTTTAATTCTCTTAACATTGTCTCGTAGATATAAACAACAATAATTTGATGTAATATGTGGTAGATTATTATCAATTGAATATAGATTTTTTAGAAGGATACGCTATGGATTGGCAAGATAACCCCGAACAAGCAGCATTTCGCAGTCAAGTAAAAGATGTAATTGAAAACGGTTTACCCGAAGCCTATAAAGAAAAAGGGGGTGATTGGGTACAAGACCGTAAGTCAGATGACCCTGCAATACGGCAACGTGCTGTTGATTGGCAAGGTGTTCTTGCAGAGCGTGGTTGGGTCGCACCTCATTGGCCAAGTGAATATGGTGGAGCCGGACTATCACCTGTTGAGCAATTCATTTTCAAACAAGAAATGACTCTCGCNGATGCACCCTCGGTTGGAGGTCAAGGTGTAAGTCAGCTAGGACCAACATTGATTGTCCATGGTACTGATGAACAAAAAGCTGAACATTTACCAAAAATTTTATCTGGAGAAGTCAATTGGCAACAAGGTTATTCNGAACCAGGATCAGGTTCTGATCTTGCATCNCTCCAAACTCGAGCTGTACGTGATGGAGATGATTACGTCGTAAACGGTCAGAAAATTTGGACTAGTGGTGCCCAATATGCTGATTGGTTGTACGTCTTGACAAGAACTGACCCTGAAGCTCCAAAACATCGAGGCATTTCATTTCTTTTGATGCAAATGGGAATCCCAGGNTTGTCTATTCGCCCTCTTATCGATATGAGTGGNCATCACCACTTTAATGAAACATTTTTTGAAGATGTTCGTGTACCTGCATCGAATGTAGTGGGCGAAGTTCATAGAGGTTGGTACGTCGGTGCTACATTATTAGATTTCGAACGCTCTAATATCACCGGAGCCATTTCAAGTCGTAAATCTATTGAAAAATTAATTAATTATGTTCATTCGGATGAAGGTAGTGAACGAAATCGATTGAATGAATCAGCTGGTCTACGCCATCAAGTTGCAGACTGCTATATTCGTACTGAAGTTCAGTTTAATTTCAGTTTTAGAATTATTTCTATGCAATCTGCAGGACAAATACCTAATTACGAAGCATCGACTTCCAAACTGTTTAATTCAGAGCTAAACCAAAATATTGCACGCACCGGAACTCAAGTGTTAGGGATGTACTCACAATTCTGGGGACATGATGATGATGATCGGAATACTTACAATGATCCACCTAATGACTATGCACCATTAGATGGAATTTTTACACAAAATTATGTGCGTTCAGTACCGTCAACAATCGCCGCTGGTACTTCTGAAATTCAGCGAAATATCATAGCCACACGTGGATTAGGATTACCTCGAGGTTAACTACTACCTCGAGGTCCTTCTTCCCAATTTTCCTGTTGCCATTCGCGACGCTGGCTTAAATCTCTGAAGCGTCCATCTCTCCAGGCCAAGGCCTCTTTTAATCCTTGTTCACTATTGCGAGTGCGCCAATCATCCATACCAACAGATGTATGCATACGTGCGTCCATCTCAGCAGCAATCCGCTGCATAGTGCGTGCACCTTGNAATTCTAAGGCAAGATTCACAGATCTTTTGTTACCGGTTAGAAAGTCAGGATGTATCATTGCCATTCGATCGGCAATTTCCTCCACAGTTTCTTCAAGTTGATCATATGGAGTAGATTTCAATACCAAACCTATTTGTGCAGCTTGTTGCCCTGATAAGAATTCACCAGTGAGTAACATATATTTTGCCCATTGTGGTCCGACAAGATAAGTCCACATATGCGCTGGCGGGCCACCCATTGCACGGACAGGTGGGAATCCTATTTGTGCATCATCTGCAGCAATTACCAGGTCACATAATAGTACTAGGTCTGTTCCACCAGCTACACAATATCCGTGGACCTGTCCAATTACAGGTTTATGCATATCAAAAATAGTCATACGATCTCTTTGTGCTTCTTCGAGACGCCATGAGTCATCATCAAAAGAAGAATTTGTCCCTGCCAATTGTGCATTACGATACGAAGCTTTCGATCTATCTGCATAAGGATCGGATCTATAAACTTTTGCATATTGATCTGATGAATCGTGTGTTTCACCTGCTAAATCACGTTCTGGAGTAAGATCATATCCTGCACAAAAAGATCTNCCCGCGCCCCGTAAAATAACAACATGTATACTTTGATCCGCATCGGCATCCCAAAGNGCTTCGCGCAATTCACGTTGAAGTGTTTTTGAAAGTGCGTTAAGTTTTTCAGGCCTATTTAAAGTAATCCGAGCTCGGCCACGTTCTTTTTCCACAATTAATGTTTCGTATTCAGACATATGGCCTCCTGAGCTAAATGGTAATTACAATACTTTATAAAATAAAACTTTCAATAATTCCATCAATATACATAATCTTAAAAGCATCTGTAATGGCGGGGAAAATAGTATTTCGATCGATGTCATACTCGTTGCTAATTTTNTGGACAATCANTTCAACTGAATCTTTACCATTAATAAAAGGGAAGGATGCAGCAATCAAATTACTTACAGGATAACCAATAGTTCGATTTTCTGTATAAANAACATAGTTTTTAATAAATTTATCATCATCCAATACAGGTTCATTTTTCAAAGCAACTTTAGTATCTAATTTTGGAATATAATTACTGAAATTTTGCATAGATGTTTCGATCTCTAATTGTCGTTGACTACGACTATCTTCAACTTCCTTAATGGCAGTCATCACAAAATCAGGTGCTTCTCCTTGCTCTATAACAACACGTTCATATCCTTGTGCAGGTTGGCCTGCTACTGCATTAATAAAAGCAGTTCGTGCTGGAAGATCGAATGCCTCAGGTGTAAGTTTACGTGTTTCCCAGAAATAAGAATTCGTTGTGCGATTCGATGAATAAAATAATTTAGCTAATTCACGAAAATGCTCATATTGCTGTCGGTATAATTTTGTATAAATTNCACGAGATTCCAATGCTAATGCACTGTCTGAAAACAGAGTGTTGACATAGGCAGAAGCTAGTACTCCTGCATTCATTGCCAAATGCACNCCTGATGAAAACAAAGGATCGATAAAGCATGCAGCATCACCAGNCAATATATATCCATCACCAATAAATGAATCTGCCGCATATGACCAATCACGAACAGCTTGGGGNTTTGTATTCAATATTGCATTCGAAAGNAGATCTGCAATGTGAGGTGAGTATGCAATATATTTATTAAGAAATGCTTCTAAGTTTGCTCCATGAACATGTTCTGCTGCTTTACCAGAATCAACTACAACACCAACGCTTACACTCCCATTATGTAATGGAATCAACCAATTCCATCCTTCAGAGTGAGCTTCGATAAAAATGTTATTCTCATCTGGTTTATTTAATCGTTTCGCATTATTAAAATAACCGTAGACTGCTAGATTTTGGAAAAAATGATCCCATTCTAATAAATTCATATTTCGCGCAATTATTGCTGATTGCCCACTGGCATCAATTGTAATTGGTGCTGCNAAATCAATTGTTGTGTTGTCTGGTGTTTTAATTTCAATACCGGATATATGGTTGTTTTCATGATGTATTTTTGTGACTTGATGGCCTTCTCGAACATCTACACCAGCTTTAATAGAGTTATTTAATAAAATTTGGTCGAAAGTTGATCGGACGACTTGATATGAATGTGTATNTNTTCGGTTTGTTTCTGAAAAATACCANCTCCAAGGATCAGNTGATGCCCCCCATACCATAGTNGCGCCAAATTTTTTCANGAAACCAGCTGCCTTAATTTCNTCATGCACACCGAGTGTTTCTAAAATCGGTAAACTCGCCGGTAATAATGATTCTCCGATATGATCGCGAGGAAAATAGTCTTTTTCGACTAAAATTACTGACTTACCCTGACGTGCAATAAGTGTTGCTGCAGTAGATCCTGCAGGTCCTCCACCAATTACGATCACATCAAATTTTTCCATGAGTGATCATTCTTGAATTATGCAATGGATACATAATTAGAGTGGAGAGATTACTTCTAGGCACCTCCACCTGCGACTTCGGCTACAGCAGGTGCAGAATTATAAGGTTCATTAGTTTGAGTATCAATTTCAAATGATCCAGGGAGGTCAAGCTCTTTAGCCATTTCTTTTACCGCTGGAATAACATCTGAGCCCATCAAGCGAAGGCTACGCATCGAATCATCATGCGTCATCGCACCATCACCATCCCAAAAGAAAATAGTCCCAGGACGTAACGTCTCAAGTACGTGACGAATTTTAGGTATAACCGTCTTAGGTGTACCAGAAATAATCGTATAATTTTCAAGCTGTGTATCATAATCAGCTAATGTCGCCTGAGTTTGAGCAGCACGAACATTACGTGAATCAGGCTTTTCAGAGTTGTTGTCACGAGCAACATCAGCAGCACTACGTCCACGTGAAGCTGCCACAAATCCAACCTCACCTGTTGGGAGCAAGTTTTTTCGATCGGTTAGTCCTGGTAAGTTTTGTAAAACTGGCGAAGCTGTACCGCGTGATCCCTCAAGGAAAATGTTACCTGGTCCATCAAGGAATTTTTTGCCAGTCTCATAGGCAAGTTCTTCAGTTTCATCAACATGTACTTTGAATAAATAGCCTAAATGCTGCGGACCAGCTTCATACCCAGATTCATGCGCAACTTCACGATAATAATCAAAGGATGCTTTTGTGGGTTCTAAGCGTGTAGCAAGCATTAAATATGGATAGCGATGCTCAGCAGACCATTTCACTGTATTTTTACTAACGACTCCAGGGATCATTATTTGCGGATGTGGATTTTGATAAGGGCGCATCCATGGATTTACGTAACGAAAATCGTAATGTTCACCTTCCCAACGAAAAGGTCCTGGAGTTGTCCATGCTTTGATGATAAAGTCATGTGCTTCTTGAAAACGTTCCCAGTTAAATGGTGGAGGTGCATTATGGGCAACACTTTCCCTTCCTGTGCCTCGAACCCAACCTGTGACAAGTCGGCCTTTGGAAATCATATCGATCGTCGCAAGTTCTTCAGCTAACCATAGTGGATCGTCCCAAATGGGAAGGACATTACCATTGATCACTATTTTTACTTTATNTGTGATACGNGCCAANATTGCAGCNTCTGTATTNACTGTTCCTCCCATACAAAAAGGTGTGGAGTGGTGNTCATTCAGCATNATTGCATCAAANCCNGCTTCTTCNGCTGCNACTTGTTCATCAAGATANCGATTGTAAAGTTCTGAACCTAAACGNGGNTCATATTCNCCATTACTAATAGAGAGATCTTGGATGCTACGACCAGTTGCACCAAAATANCCTGAACTAGGATCTTGNTAGGGTCTTTCTGTAAATCGTCCTATTANCATCGNAAACTCCTAATTTAACTGGAATGNCCTANAATTAACTCACTAATTTTATCNGGCATTTCCCATTCTATNAGATGGCCACCGCCATCAATTANCTNTAGTTGACCGTTACTTAAGTTATTTATAAATTGTTGGCCNACTGTATACGGAATAACAGTATCACTATTTCCAAAAATTATTAATGTCGGGACCGTNATTATNTTAAGTAANTGNGGAAGTCTTCGATTAAACATATATGGACTCCAGGATATTCGTGCCGTCATTATTCGGCTAAATTCCCATATATCTTGTATATCAGGATGCACTTCGTCACCAAATTTATTTTCAAAATGAGAAGGATCTGCAAGTCCATGGCGTATATAGTCAGCATGCTCAATTAACATTTGATCTAATATTTCACCTTCATCAGGTTTAATTCCTGCGGGACTAATTAGCACAATATTGGATAATCGTTCCTGATTCATAGTTGCTAATTCTGCNGCTATGAATCCTCCCAGTCCTAATCCAACTAAGGTAATATCTTTAATATCTAAAACTTTGAATAATTCCACCATCACAATTGATAAATCTCGGGATTCGCGNGCCCAATCTGGGCGTTCTGAATTACCAAATCCTGGTAAATCTGGATAAATCACGTGAAAAGATTCGGATAATTTATTAGCGAATGAATCCCATTCTAAATACCCTGTGCTGCGATGTAGTATTACTAAAGGTTTACCTTCACCTGATTCACGAATATTGATGTCCAAACCTGCAACATTCACAATACGAGATGTGGGTTCATTTAATGTTTCTATAGTCACTATTATCTCCTCTAGGAACATAGCGTTTTAGTATAATCACTGCAACTAACAAGCGTGTTAAAACAATTTGTTATCGATCAAATTGTGTAGTTATGCCCATATTTGTAGACGCTTCTTATAAGTTTCCCAAGCAAGTGTGACATCTTCNAAATATTGAGGTAATTCTGTCAATTTTAANGCTTGAGCACCATCAACAAGNGCNTCTTCGGGATTTGGATGAAAATCAACCAANACCATATTCGCTCCNGCGGTAATACCTTGTGCAGTAACATGAGCTATATCGAGTATTCCATCTGGTGCAATTGCTCTTGTGCCTACTGAATGTGAAGGATCAATACATACTGGCATTCTTGTTAATCGCTTAATAATTGGAACGTGACCAAAATCAACCATGTTACGATGCGGTGCCCCAAATTCACTCTTCATACCTCGTAAACAGAAAATTACCTGTGTGTTTCCTTCAGAAGCAAGATATTCGGTTGCGTTTAAAGATTCATTTAATGTAATNCCAAAACCACGTTTTACTAGAACTGGATATTTATGCTGACGGCCAGCTGCTTTCAGTAATGAAAAATTTTGACTATTTCGTGTTCCGATTTGTAGCATTACACCTGTGGGGTTACCTGCTTGTTCAAGAGCTTCATCAATNTCATCAATTTCAGAACTATCCATTACTTCCATTGCNACAACTTTAATCCCATATTTACCAGCTAGTTCAAAAACATAGGGTAAACAATCTTTTCCATGTCCTTGAAAAGAATAAGGATTCGTACGAGGTTTATAAGCACCCATCCGTGTCGTCGTGTGNCCCAATTCTTGAAGAGTTTTCATCATAGTTTCAACATTTTCAGGATTATCAACAGCACAGAGTCCTGGAAAAACATTTAATGTTTCTTGATTAAATTCTATTCCGTTGTACGAGAATCCTGTCTGTCTTTGGGTATCAGCATGACGTCCAAGTACTCTGTATTCATCTGAAATACGAACAACTCTTTCAACAGCAGGCAACGAATTGACTAGTTCAATATCTACAGTTTGAGTATTTCCTAATAGATAAATTTCAGTAAGTTTTTGTTCTTTTCCTTGAATAGTATGAATTTTTAGATCAATACCTGGTAAGCGTTCCAGTGTGTCCCAGGTAAGTTTATATTCATCACTTGATTCATCAATATTAGGATGCAAAATAGCTAGCATGGGGAGCCTCTTAAATAAAAAATTTATAAAATTACTTATTACTTATACATTGATTGTGTAACTATTCTTGCTCGTTGTCTAATAAATTAGATAACTCGTGCATCTCGTAGTTCTGTGATTTGTTCCCAATTATACCCAAGTTTAAGTAAAATTTCTTCAGTATGTTGACCTAGCTCTGGCGCAGGTCCTTGAAGATCAGTTGGGGTTGCGCTCAATTTAATAGGAGATCCTACTGTTTGATGATCAGGGAAATTTGGATGGTCTAAATTAGTTAAGTATCCATTAAGCCAAAATTGATCTTCTTCTGCTACATCTGAATAGCTATATACAGGACCACATGGTACATCAAGTTTTATCAATTCATCGAGCCAATATTGACGTGTATTCTTTACGAAACTTTNAGCTAATTCTTTTTGCAACCATACTGAATTTGTCATTCTAGCAAAAGGATCTGCACTCTTTTCATTCGTAATCAAATCGTTCCTGTTTATTGCTTCACAAAGCAAAGGCCAATGCTTAGGAGTAAGTACTCCTATCGTTAACCAATTATCATTAGAATCTGCATAAGAGTGAAAAACCGGATTAAGTTTTTTACTAGTTGGTTCATAATTCGAATGTAAATATCGCTGGATACTTAGAGTTTGCAATGTTGTCATCGCACCCATTTGAGAAGTATCGAGTTTCTGACCAATCCCATAGCGCTCTCGAGCAACAATAGCAGCCATGATTCCGTATGCAAAAATCATCGACCCAACTTGATCTGCAAGCCCCCACGGTATTTGAATAGGAGTATTTCCTGGTCCACCAGCTTGACCTATCATTGCACCAGTCATTCCTTGAGTGACAATGTCAAACGATCCTCGAGGTGCCCAGTCACCTTCTGGTCCGAACCCACTATTAACTGCATAGATTAATTGAGGGTTGATTTGACGAACATCTTCATATCCAAAGCCTAAACTATCTAAAAGTCCTGGACGAAAATTTTCAGTTAATACATCAACTTCTTCTAAAAGTTTACGTATGATTAGTGCACCTTCTTCTTTAGCAAGATCAATGGTCATAGATTTTTTGCCACGATCTAATGCTTCAAAATATGCACAAAATCCATCTTCTTCACGGCCTAAAGCTCGACCAGGATCACCTTCTCCCGGGCGTTCAATTTTGATTATTTCAGCGCCCATATCAGAAAGCATGACAGTCGCATGAGGTCCATTTTGGAATCGTGTGAAATCTAATATCTTTATACCAGTGAGAGGTCCATCCATAGAATACCTACTTATCTGAGGAGAATTTCTATGAAACCATCATAAAGGAGTGAAAGACACATTGAAAGATTTTATCTACACAGTATTTTGTATTTGTGATGATTGTAAAGGTGAAGCCTTCCCTAACATTAATATACTTGGAATACCTAGTATTAAAACGACAGCCGCAGAAACAAACCATCCAATTACATAGTCACCATTTATGTCAACTAACTTCCCCACAACCCAAGGTCCGGTTGCCGATCCAGTAGTGGATACAAATCGCAATAACCCATTAATAGTACCGAAATATTTTGTACCAAAATAATCTGCCGTCATAGAAGGAGCGAGTGGTATTGTGCCACCGAATCCTGGTGCAGCAACAATAATTCCAAGCAACGCAATCCAAAAATTCTGTGAAAAACCAAGTATAATCAACCCACTTGCAAGTAAAANGATCGCAATCATTAACATGAATTGTTTGGANGTTTTGTCCGCCATCCAACCAAATCCAAAACGACCAATAATTGAAAAGGTTGTAAATATCGCGATTGTGCTACCAGCCATTGATTTCGACATACCTAATTGTGTTTCAAAATAAGGTATTTGATGTACAACAATAGCCACAAAACCAAAAGAACTGCCCATCAATGCAATCGATAAAAATATAAATGCGCGACTTCTTAATGCTTCTTTTACAGAAACACCTGTATCAATAGGTTCAGGTAAATTATCAGTCGAATTTTGGAGTGTGTTATTTTTTTTACCATCTAATGGTTGGTGATGATTTTGTGGACGGGTACGGACATTACCTGCCAATGAAAAACCCAAAATAAACATGAATAATGCGAGTACACGTAGTGCATCCCTCCAACCAGCAAATTCGACTATCCATGCAATAATTACTACAAAAAGTCCACCAATCCCACCGCCCAAAGTCATAATAGACATTGCAAATGTACGTCTATCACGAAACCAAGTTGCTATTGCAGTAAGACCAACTTGACCTGCAGCCGCACTAGATCCTAGTGCTATATAGATCATTATCACGTAAAAATGCCATATTTCAGACATATAGGACATTATGAAGACCCCAGATGCGGTCATTAAAATGCCTACAAACAATACAATACGTGCACCGATTCTATCGATCGCAATTCCAACAAGAACTGCACCCATACCGCCTACTTCATTTCTTAATGAAAAAGCAAGTGCNGTATCAGCATTATCCCATCCAAACTCAGTACGAACTTCATTATAAATAGTTCCGAATCCGTAGAAAAAGATCGCACCTAATGCCATAACTATGCAACCTGCACAGCCTACAACTATCCANCCTTCATANACATCCGGGAAAAATTTACGTAGCATAACGCCTGCACAGAATTATTNTTTTCGGAACACAACCTGAAATTCGATTACACCTTCATCTTCTATAGAAAGTACACGGCGCCCTAGAGGCGCTTCAATATTGTAATCAGTTAGCAGTATAGGTGCACTTCCAACAACGACTACAGCATNATCGATATAAGTACCGGTAAGATTGATAACCACATCTTTAGATANTCCATGCAAGTTTAANNTTCCATTAGCATCTGTGCTTACAGGTTGATTNTTTTCTGGCAAAGAAGTTATTGATATAGGTTCGGTTAGAGTAAAAGTTGCAATCGGATAAGTATTTGTTTCTAATCCACGNGTCTGTAAAGCACGATCACGTCGAGATTCATCACTCTTNAAAGTTGTTAGATCAACTTCAATATAGGTATNCAAAATAGAATTNCCGTCGAACATCAAANAACCAGAAATTAAATTNGTCCTTCCNACAGCTGTGGTTGTTCCGANATTTAATAATTCTTCACCTATTCGATAGCCAGCAAAAGATGTGTCTGTNNTGGAAATTATCCATTCACCTTGCGGATCAANATCATTAGTATTATTTTCTGNCTGCATAACAACTGGTGTTTCTGTAGCGAGTGGGTTAGTGATTATTTGAGTTGATTGAGAGTTGTTTTGCTGAAGTTGTGCGGTAGCTTCTTCGATAGTCACAGGAGGTGGAGGTTCATTAAACAGTGGGGATTGCCAAACCCCAACACTTCCCATAACTATTAGAATTAAAACAACTGTTAAAATACGTGGACGATTACTTAACAACATATTTCCCCCAACTATTACATTCTATCGTGGATTTGGTAATAATCAGAAAATAATAATCAACTAGTCAGTCAGCTTTCAATCGCGTAAGTTCTGTAAATAGCAATAGAGGTAAAACTATGACTTGGGAACCAGAAGTAAATGAACTCAAATATCGTAAGTCTTTAGCACAACAAATGGGTGGTGAAAGAGGCATAGCTGAACAAAAACGACGAGGGAAATTAACAGCTCGTGAAAGAATTGATGAATTTTGTGATGTCAATTCATTTAGAGAATTTGCCGGATTAACAGGTACTGCAACATACGACAATGCAACATTGAGTTCGTTTATTCCCAAAGGTTCAGTTGAAGGATTTTGTTCAATCAATGGTAGGCGAGTAATTGTTAATGCAGGAGATTTTACTGTAAGAGGTGGTTCAGGAGGCTCTAGCAGTACAGGATTGGGGGCAGAACCTCGTGCGACAGAGAGAGCATTAGAATCGCGTTTNCCNTATATAAGATTATTAGATGCAGCCGGTGGAAGNGTACGTGGATTTGAAACACTAGGTCGAACTTACGTTCCTGACGGTAATACNTTTACTCAATTTGATGTGAAATTACTTCAAGTAGTGCCAGTTGTTTCTGCAGTATTGGGTTCAGTCGCTGGTTTGCCTGCAGTTAATGCATGTATCGCACACTTCAATATCATGGTGAAGGAAATTAGCCAATTNTTCCCAGGTGGNCCACCTGTAGTAAAAGCTGCATTNGGATATGACATTACAAAAGAAGATCTAGGTGGAGAACAAATACACGTTTATCAAAGTGGAGTGGTCGANAATCTAGCTGAATCTGAAGAAGATGCATTTGAGCAAATNCGACAATTTNTAAGTTATTTGCCTCAGAATGTTTGGGACATTCCAGAGCGAANAGAACCACATGATGATCCAAATCGTTGTGATGAAGAGCTATTATCTATAGTGCCAAGAGACACACGTCGTCCTTATGATGCCCATAAAGTCATAGATCATGTAGTGGACACTGATTCATTTTTTGAAATTGCTCCACATTACGCAAAATCAAGAATCACGGGACTGGCACGTATTGATGGATATCCTGTCGGAGTAATGGCAAACAATACAGCGGTTATGGGTGGTACTACCGATGTCGCTGCAGGCGACAAAGTGATCCGCTTCATTCAATTGTGCGACACATTTCATTTACCGATCATTTCTTTTGCAGATGAACCAGGTTTCATGGTTGGACTTGAATCAGAGAAAAAAGGAATCGAGCGTGCAGGTGCCCGTCTTGTAATTNCAACATGTGAGAGTCGTACACCTTGGCTCACTATTGTCATGGGACAATTATATGGTGTTGCTGGTCAATGTCAGCAACGTCCTAGTGGATTATTTCGCAGNTATGTGTGGCCTTCTGCACGATGGGGATCTATGCACATTGAAGGAGGTGTTTCCGCGGCATACCGAAGAGAAATCGAAGAATCAGATAACCCTGAAGAAAAACTTGCAGAAATCGAAGCACGATTACAAGCAATGGCATCTCCATTTCGAACAGCTGAANATACNGGNCAAGATGTAATCGATCCNCGTGATACACGACCAGTGATTGTCGAATTCGTTCATGACGCACAAAATATATTAAAAACGCAAACAGGACCAAATCCTGTACCATATCGACCATAANGAAAGGTNAAAACTATGCCAGCAATGACATACTGTCCACGATGTGCATCTACGCTAACAACTAAATTCGACGGCGGANGAGATAGGATAGCNTGCCCAGATCCTTCATGTGGTTTTATACATTTTGGTGATTTTTCGATTGGTTGTGCTGGTGTTGTCATTCGTGAAGATGCCGATGCAAATCGCGCTTTGTTAGTTCAACGTGGTTGGAANCCATTTGCTGGATCATGGCAAATACCAGGTGGATACGCAGAGCATGATGAAAATATTTCACTTGCCGTTGAACGTGAAATAGAAGAAGAGGCGGGTATTGTCGCAAAAGTAAGTGATGTTCTAGCTTTTCGACATTCAATTGGTGGAGGAGCTGGTGGACCAAGTACCAATATGTACGTCGTGTTTAGATTGAATTTAGTGAGTGGCGAACCTGTCTACGATGGAGATGAGATTGCAGATGCAGGTTTTTTCTCACTCGAAGAAATGGAATCAATGGAATCAGTTCAAGGATTATCCAAATGGGCAATTTCAAAGGCACTGAATAGTAAACCAGGGTCAGGACTGGTACTTGATCATGGAGAGGTAGGTTCAATTCGACCTGGCTGGCAAGTATTCGGATTATCGGAGAATCTGCAAAATGACTAAAAACATAATTATATGCGGAGGAGGGGTTATAGGAGGATCGACAGCTTATCATTTAGCAAAAGCTGGAGCCCAGGTAACCATAATAGAAAAAGATGGAATAGCAGCAGGTGCATCAGGTGGTGCTGCAGGACTATTNTCACGACCATCCGTTACAAATCGNACACCGTTATATGAATTACAAAAANTTGGATTTGCAATGCATGTCGAATTGTCAAAAATTCTTCCTGAAGAAGCAGGNTTTGATTACGATTTTGCATTTTCATCACGAGCACATATTGCTACCAACCTNGAAGAAAAACAAAATCTAGAGCATCTTATAGATGAATATCAAAAGTCNCAGCGNGAAGCAGAATGGCTAGATTCAGATATTCTTCAAAAAACAACAAATTGGATCGATGGTGAACAAGTTTTAGGTGCGGCAGTTTTGCCTGGAAGTGCTTCTGTAGATGCCTACCGATATACATTGGCTCTATATACTGCAACTGAACGAATGGGAGGAATTGTAAAAAGTGGAGAGGTGACAAAACTTATTTATGAAGATCAACAAATTCAAGCTGTCGAGGTTGGTTCACAAAGAATAGAAGCCGATACTGTACTTATCGCGATGGGGCCATGGTCTAAAATGTTAGAANGTGATATCTCACAACCAATACCAGTGCAACCGCTCAAAGGNCAAATACTCAAATTGCGACCTAAAAACCCTGTTCAGATGTACGGATTTAATTATGACGGTAATTATTGTGTTGCAAAAAATCCTGAAGTTATCGTTGCTGGAACAACAGAGGAAGATGCAGGATTCGACACAGGCATTACGCGAAGTGCACGTGACCAAATATTGGAATTTGCANTGAATTTTTCTGCCTCATTGGAAAATGCAGAACTTATTGAACAAACAGCATGCCTTCGACCTTTATCACAAGACGGATTACCTCTTATGGGGGAAGTTGAAACGATAAAAGGTTTATATATCTCTACAGGGCATGGACGGCAAGGTATTCTGCTTTCACCTTCATCTGGCTTGGCAATGAGTGAACTTATTTTGAATGGTAAAACTAATTCAATCGACTTGTCAGCATTTAACCCCAATAGGTTTATAAGNTAATTATTAAATTTTGCGCGTTAGTCCTTGATCGTCTAAATCATTCCAAAGAGCATCAGGAATAACGTGATCCATTAACTGAATATTCATTTTTAGTTCATCGATATTTTTTGCACCGGGTATCACTGAAACTACCGAACTATGTCGTAGCGGGTATTGAAGTGCCGCAGCACGAATATCTACATCATGAGTATCACAAATTGCTCGAATTGCTTGTGCTTGATTCCATTTCTGATCACTTGCTGGACGATAATCGTAGGTGGCAATATTTTTTTCGGTTGTTGCGAGAAGGCCTGAATTATAGGGTCCGCCGATGATTATTGAAATCTTTTCTTCTGCACATTTTGGGAGTAATGAATCTAAAGCTTCTTGTTCTAGGAGAGTAAATCTCCCTGCAAGTAGAATACAATCTATGTCGAAAAGTTCTATTACCTGTTCACAGACTTGCCATTCGTTCACTCCAATACCAAAAGCTCCTATCCTACCTTTTTCACGGAGATCTAATAATGCAGGTAAAATTCCTTGTGTCGCTTGAGCAAATATTTGAGGTTGTTTTGATTTATGTGTCCAAACATCAATATCATGGCATAACAAAATATCGACATATTCGAGTTGCAAACGTTCTAAGCTTTCTTCAAGTGAAGAAATTGCACCTTGATAATCATAGTCATATACGACATCGAAAGTATTTGATGTATTAGATGCTCTTAAGAGTCGACCTACTTTCGTAGATAATAAATAGTCCTTGCGATTGAATTTTTTTAGCGCATTTCCTACATGTCGCTCACTTCGCCCCTCGCCATATAATGGGGCTGTATCGAAATATCGAATACCCATCTCGAAGGCATTATCAATTAATGCTTCTGCATCTTGAACAGAAATGTTGTCTCGCAGTGAACCTAATGGCGCACTTCCAAAACCTAATTCAGAAATTTGAAGTTGTGTCTTTCCAAGTACATTTTTAAATCTGGCATTATCGACCATATTTAACCTAATATCCCCTTGCTTGCGATATCACTAATTGCATCTTCAGAAAATCCTGCATCTAATAAAATAGATTGTGAATGTTCTCCTAATTCAGGAGCACCACTATTGGGTTTAATGTCTGCAGAATCAATCGAAAATGGAATAGAAACTACATCAATTGAATTTCCATTTTCATCTATATCCGATATTGTATGGAATGCACCTTGGTCAATTAATTCTTTGTCTGTTGTTACNTCTTNGAGAGAAGCAGCGACNGCCCAGACACAACCATTTTCATCTAATNTCTCTGCCCAATACGTAAGTGGGTGCGATCGAAAAATTGCATCNATCTCAGGAATTAATTCACTCTGATTCTGAGGCATCAAATCAGAGCTNACATAGCGNGGATCTTCTGCCCAATCTGGNCTTCCTAAAGCAATACAGAATTTTTTCCAATATAAAATNTTATGCATTGTGAGCATCATCCAGCGNCCATCAGATGTTTGATAACAATTTCTTGTTGCAAGATCTGCTGTCATTCGGTCATATCGCTCAGGATGATANTTGGGATTGTTCATTACATTTTGNGATTCAAGAGCCATTGACCATAGTCCTGCTCTTTGTAATGTTCCGTCTACAAANTGAGCGGTTCCAGTTTGTTCTTTTAAACGTAAAGCAGCCAAAATGCCTGTCAACAAAACAAGGCCAGCTGGATAATCACCTTGCCCACCTCGACTGACTACCGCTGGAGTATCAACGTCGCCTAATATACCCATCAAACCAGAACCTGCCCAATANGATGTTGAATCAAAACCAGGACGTGNAGCTCCTTCGCCTTGGCTACCCCAACCAGTAACTTGCGCGAATACGATTGGATTGTTTTCNGTGATTTTTTTATACGTAATACCNTATTTTTCTAATCGTACTGTCATAAGGTTCGTGACAAAAACATCTGCATTTTTAGCTAATTCGATTACCACATCAGCTGCACCAGGTTGTTTTAGATCAATCGTAATAGATCTTTTCCCTCGATTAAGCGCATGAAACCCATGATTCAAAACAGGAGGNTGACCAGCACGTATACGCATATTTCGAGTAGTATCACCTCCCGGTGGTTCAATTTTTATTACATCAGCACCCATATCTGCCATCAATGCAGAACAAATAGGTGCAGCAAGAAAGTTTGCAACTTCAACAACGCGGACTCCTGCCAAAGGTGCATGTGGATTTAAATTATTGTTCGATGTCATACATTTCTCCGAAAATTATGATGCTAATGAATTATACAAGGCGCGACTCAATTCTCGATTGCGATGATCGATATTTTGTCCTGCTTGATTCATTACATATCCAAAACTAATTTTGTTATCGACATCAGCATAGCCTAATGACCCACCTAGTCCACCATGCCCAAATGCTCCATTGGCACGAGGATCATCAGGGCCAGGCATACTTAATGCGTACCCTAAAGCTCTACGTGCTTCACCACCAGAAATAACATCAGGACCTTGTATTTGNTCAGANCGAGCAATATCAACAGTTTCAGCACTCATCAATGTAATTCCNTCAATTGTNCCTCCCAACGACATTGCNGCNTACATACGNGNAAGACCNCGTGCACTTGCATGNCCATTAGANGCAGGAATAACTGCNGCACGCCATTCNCGNGNNTTGGCAGCTCTAAATCTNCGAGGTGGNTTNTTGAAGGCNTTTTTTGCCATCATACTTNCATTACNNGCCATTTGATTTTTTGAANGTTGNTCAGTAGGAGCAGGTGCTAAGAAATCTGCAATACGGNCATCATATTCAGATGAAAGACCCCAATANAGATCTGCATCTAGTGGTTCTGCAATTTCTTTCTTAAGAAAATCACCAGGAGTCATNCCNGTAACACGATCTAATACACCACCATTCANCCANCCAAAAGTTGCTGCATGATAGCCTAGTTGNGTTCCAGGTTNCCAATAAAGTTCAGAGTCAGCTACATAATCNAACATTCGNTGCCAGTCATAAATGGCCTCNTCTGGGACTCGCATNGTNGGNGCNGGTACTCCTGCCGTNTGGGATAAAATATGNCGTATCAAAACATNNTGNTTGTTATGTTTTGCAAATTCTGGCCAGTAATGCGCAACAGGAGTGTCNAATTCAATCAATTTTCGATCAAGAAGAATATGCATACATGTTGCCAACCAACCCTTNCCATTNGAATAAGTTTGCACAAGAGTNTCTGGTGTCCAAGGAATTGTACGTTCTGCATTNCGNNAGCCACCCCAAAGATCAACTACAATATTTCCTTCATGATAAATACACAGGGCAGCGCCTACATCACCACGANTTTCAAAATTTTCAATAAATGCATCACGTACTTTAGAAAATTTTTCATCACATTTACCTTCAACAACTATAGACATACACACCCTCCCCCATCAGTATTGTGAGTATATATCTGCAAAGTGTATACGAGTTTTCATATAATCAGTAATGCAATCGTTATTATTTATCCAAACAGGAGTATGAGGAGACGCCATGCAAGATTTAAATACTTGGCTCGATCAAATAGTTGAAGAAACCGTAGAGCCTGAATTACCGATAATTGACCCTCATCATCATTTGTGGGATCGACCGAATAGCCCTTATTTACTTAAAGATATTGCAAAAGATGTTTCCACTCATAATATACGCCAAACTATTTTTATCGAATGTGGTGAAATGTATTCAGACAATGACAATATTGATATGCGTGTTGTCGGAGAAACTGAATTTGCATCGCAAATAGGGAAAATGAGTGATGAAGATAGTAATATCACTACACGTATAGCATCAGGTGTTGTTGGTACAGCAAATCTTCTTCTAGGGGAAGAAGTCGCACAAGTACTTGAAGCACATATTGCGGCAAATCCAGATAGGTTTAAGGGAATTCGTCACCGTGCCGTTTGGTTAGATGAACGCACAACAAATCAAGACCAAGATATTCTCAAAAACTCACCAACAAAGCACATTAATACGGTGGACCGAACTCCAAAAGAAAGCATGTTACTGGATAAAACTTTTAGAAAAGGATTCAGTCAATTATCTAGGTATGACCTCACATTCGAAGGATGGGTATACCATCCACAATTGCATGAGTTATACGACCTCGCTCAAGCCTTTCCAGATACAAAAATTATCCTCAACCATTTAGGAGGCCCTTTAGGAACAGGAATCTATAGAGGCAAATTAGATGAAATATATCCATTCTGGAAAAAACAAATTGCAAATTTAGCACAATGCAAAAATATTTATCTGAAAGTTGGAGGCATTCAAATGCCACTTAATGGGCATGATTGGCATAAACGTTCAGTGCCACCTACATCAGACGAATTAATTACTGTAAATCATGATTGGTATATGTACGCAATTGAACAATTTGGACCAGAACGTTCAATGTTCGAAAGTAATTTTCCAGTCGATAAACAATCCTGCTCCTACAATGTGGTATGGAATCAGTTTAAAAAATTATCAATGAAGTTCTCTAAAACTGAACGCCAATTTCTTTTTCATGATACTGCAATGAATGTTTATCAATTAGAAAAAATTTAGATACAGAATAGATGTGCAATGAACATAGCAATTAACGCATCTAATTTATCGAAACATTTTGGGGATATAGTAGCTGTTGACAACATAAACTTTTCGGTACATAGAGGTGAATGTTTTGGTTTGTTAGGACCAAATGGGGCAGGAAAATCGTCAACCATCCGGATGATAACGTGTAGTTCTCCTTTAACTAGCGGTCAATTAATAGTCAATGGTCTGAATGTCAATGATGAACAACGTTCGGTAAAATCACAAATTGGAATTGTTCCACAAAATGATAATCTAGATCCCGATCTTCCGGTCAAACAAAATTTAGAAGTTTACGCGAGATATTACGGGCTGGATAAACAGTTAATTCGAAAACGTGTGGAAGAGCAATTAGAGATATTCGAACTCTCTGATCGTGCTGATTCTCCAATACATAGCCTTTCAGGTGGAATGCGTCGGAGACTATTAATAGCCCGTGCATTACTCCACAATCCATCGGTACTCATTTTAGATGAACCGACAGTTGGTCTAGATCCACAAGCACGCCATATAGTATGGCAACAGCTTCGCCAACTCACAAAAAATGATGTCACTCAGGTATTAACGACTCATTATATGGATGAAGCTGAACAATTATGTGATCGAATTATTGTTATTAATCATGGAAAAATACTTGCCGAGGCAAAACCACAAGAGTTAATACAACAATATGTTGGAAATAACGTCTTAGAAATACAAAATTTTTCAAACGATATCGAACTTCTCAAGCGAAGTTTAGATTTTACAATCGAATATGAAATTTTTGGTGACAAAACGAACATCTATGCAAGTGATGATGATTTGTCGGCTATTAGTGCAAAAATTAAAATTTCGAACAAGAGCAATTTACGTAAGGCGAATCTCGAAGATGTTTTTTTACGATTGACCGGACGAAGGTTACTCGAATGAATCTGATTTCATTAAAACCAAACATATCGATCAGTAGTTTATATGTCTGGAAACGACATCGGGATGTCTTTTTCAAAATTTGGAAAACTGAATCTCTCGGAATTGGTCTGGAACCATGGATAGTCATTCTTGCAATGGGATTTGGATTAGGACAATTTGTCACACTTGATTCAGGTGAAAAATATGTGCAATTTCTTGCTCCGGGTTTAATGGCAATGTTCCCAATGTTTGCAGCAATTTTTGAATGTGGATGGGGTGCATTTATGCGAATTTCTATGCATGGCACATATGAAGCTATCCTAAATACACCTGCCAGCATTGAAGATATTACAACTGGTGATATTCTCTGGGGAACTACGCGTGCAACATTAAATGCAACTTATATTCTAATCGTTCTGCTTATATTGAATCATTGGACTGATGCAGTTAATTCTCCTTATGCCATTGGTATAGTCTTCGTGGCAATTCTCCAAGGTTTTCTTTTTTCTTCAATTGCAATTGCGTTTGCAGCACTTGCACGTGCAATGAGTCATTTTGGTTACTTATTTAATATCATTGTTATGCCCATGTTCTGGCTTTCAGGAGGATTTTTTCCAATAAACGAATTACCAGAATGGGCACAAAATATTGCATGGTTTTTACCTTTAATACATTCCGTAGAATTAAATCGAGCCTTGCTCAACGGAAATTTAACATTAAACATGATCGGTGATTTTTTTTGGTTAGCTATAGTCGCAATAGCTTTTTATGCCATTGCTTTAGTGTTAATGCGTCGTCGTTTGATCGTCTAACGAGATCCTGGGGCAATGCCACGAACATTAGTTTCCACACTGTAAACACTTGTTTGCGCAGTTAAAAATAATGTCGAAAAATTACTACCGCCAAAAGTAATATTTGCAGCATGTTCATTTAGTTCAAATTGGCCAAGTACGTTACCATTTGGTTCAATAACCCAGACACCACCCGATCCAGTTGTCCAAAGAAAGCCATTTTCATCCACCTTCATTCCATCAGGAACACCACGTCGATCATCACCGCGCATATCGACAAATATTTCACCGTTGGTAATTGTGCCTTCATTGGTCACATTAAATCGCTTGATAATGGAATCTTGTGAATCACCTATATACAAAAAGGATTCATCTGGAGAAAAAGATAATCCGTTCGGTTCAGAAAATTCATCAGTTAGAAGTATTGCTTCATTCGTATCAGGATAAACGACATATACTCCTTGCATCGATAATTCTTTTACCGCACCAGCTTCTCCTTGACGTGCCATACCTGGAGCAGGTGGATTACGTAATCCATATGTAGGATCGGTGAAATAAACAGATCCAGAGCTGTGAATAACTACATCATTCGGACTGTTAAATAGAGAATTATCGTATTTATCTACAATTGATTTTTGTGGTTCATTATAATGTGCAAATGAAACTCTACGTCCAGAGTGTTCGCATGCAATAACCTCTCCATTCAAATTAAGCGTCAAACCATTCGAATGCCCACTAGGATCTCTATAAATTTCAGCAACAGTTGTATTGGGTCTCCAGCGATGAATCTTATTCGACGGAATATCACTAAAAAGTAAACATTCATCATCAGGAATCCAAATAGGACCTTCAGTAAATCCAAATCCAGTACATAGTAGATTTTCTACATCTGAACTTAAAAGTTTCTTAATACCGTTATCATTTGCGAAATACATATACACCTAATTTCTTGGCTGTACAATACTGAGTAATATCATAACTAGATAAAAGTAGCGATATAATCCTAACAAAGGATCAACATGTCAAAAGATATTTATGATTTAACTATTATCGGTGCAGGGCCAACAGGCTTGTTTGGTGCTTTTTATGCTGGTTTGCGTAGTTTAAAAACGAAAATCATTGAGGCGTTACCAGAGCCTGGAGGACAGCTTGCAGTTCTTTATCCAGAAAAAATGATCTATGACGTACCTGGATTTCCACACGTAATGGCAAGAGATCTTGTAAGGGAATTAGTTGAACAAACAAAACGCTTCGATCCGACTTATATTTTTGAGCAAAGTGTCAGTTCTCTTCGTAGAGAAATTTACAACGGTGAAGAGTATTGGGTACTTAATACAGAAGAAGAGGAACATTGGACAAAAGCAATGTTAATTTCTGCAGGTATTGGTGCTTTCACACCAAATACATTACCTGTATCGGGTATTAGTGAATTTGATGGACGTGGAGTTTTTCATTTCGTACAAGATCGAAGACCGTTTCGACATAAAAAAGTATTAATCGTTGGTGGAGGTGATACAGCAATTGACTGGGCTCTCAACTTAAATCAATGGGCAGAGCAAATTACATTAATTCATAGACGTAGTGGGTTCAGAGCACATGAATCAAGTCTTGCAGAATTAAGAGAAACTGACATTGAAATGCTCACTCATTTTGAATTAGAAACAGTTGAAGGTACCGATACTGTCGAGCGTGCATTAATTTCTTCAAATAAGGAAGATGATCAACGAAGCATTGATGTGGATATTGTTCTGCTAAGCCTTGGTTTCAAGGCATCATTAGGTCCCATGTTAGAATGGGGGTTGAATTTGGCCGATCAAAGGCACATACGTGTTGATGGGTTTATGCAAACCAATCTACCTGGAATTTATGCCGCTGGAGACATCGCTGCTGTAGAAGGCTCAGAACCAATGAGTCTTATCGTTACAGGATTTGGTCAGGCAGCAATTGCCGCAAATGCTGCACATACATACATTAATCCCGAATCAAAATTATTCCCTGGACATTCAAGTGAATTAAGGCTTTAAAACTTATGATTCCTTGTAGACAATTATTGAGCGACCTTCAATTTCACCATTTTCCAATGCACGAACACCTTCATTAATTTCATCGAGGTTGCTGTAACGTTTTGAAATAAATTTATCAAGAGGTAGCTGTCCGTCCTTGTACCAATCGACATATTTAGGCATCACATGTTCCGGTCGTGCAGATCCTCCCATGGAACCAATTAAAGAGCGTTCTCCTTGAGGGAATAATCGAGGTAAGGTGACGTCACCTTGACCAATACCAACGATGACAGCAGTACCGCCACGATGAACACCTAAAACTCCAGCCTTAACACTTTGTATAGCTTGTTGGACTGCAGCTTCTACACCAATAGCATCAAAAGCAAAATCAACACCACCGTCAGTAAGTTCCTTAATGCGTTCTGGCGCATCGAGTTCAGCCGCATTAACCGTATGAGTAGCCCCAATTTCTTTTGCATAACCAAGTTTACCTTCTTGCAGGTCGACGGCGATAATTGGATCTGCACCTGCAATTTTTGCTCCTGCAATAACATTGGTTCCGACACCTCCGACTCCAAATACTGCAACTGACTGGCCGGGTTGAACTTCAGCAGTATAAAGTGCTGCACCAGCACCAGTAATAACAGCACATCCAATAATCGCAGTGACGTCAGTAGGCACATCATTTGCTAACGGAATCACCATTTGTTCATTAAGGAGTGCATGTTCAGCCCAGGTATAAACACCAGCATCGTGATCTTCACCACGCCAGCGGAAGGTAGTACGATCGGCGGTTGTTTTACCTTCTGGTAAATCTCTGGGTACGAATTGGATCATAACTCGGTCGCCTTCTTTTACATGAGTGACAGCAGAGCCTGCCTTAAGTACAGTTCCAGTACCTTCATGACCAAGTAATAACGGCATCGGTGAAAGTGGATTATGAATTTGGTGAAGTTGTGAATGGCAAAGACCAGTAGCAAATAATTCCACTAAAACTTCATTCTCATTTGGATCGTTCAATTCTATTTCTTCTACAAGGAGCGGAGCTCCGTGTTCAGCTTTGATTGCAGCGCGCGTAGTTAAAGTCATCATTCCCCCTCAAAATGTTTCAGGGTTATCCTACACGTGTAGAAGAAAACTTCAAACTTATAAATTAAAAATTCGCTCAGGAAAATCACTACAAATCACATCAACATTTAATGATTTCAAATTTTCAATAGCTCCGATCTCATTTACAGTCCATGCGGCGATCTGCAATCCATAACCATGTATAAAAGTTATTAAATCTTCATTGAGTAATTTATAATTAGCAGTAATTCCCTTAACTCCAAATTCCATTGCTGATTGAATCGCAATCTCGGGATCATTTGAGAGAGGTGAATTCATACCAAATGACAACCATGTTGGTACATGAGTGAATTTAGAGGGGATCTTACGAATTACTTCTGGATCCAGGCACCAGATCCAACATTGATCAACATTGCCGCGTTCTGCCAAAATTTCAGCAATACGAGATTCTAATTCGTTTTCTTTAGGCTCGATTACTAACAACGTCTTTGAATCAATCAAATAAAGAACTTCACGTAATGTAGGAATTTTTACGGAACCATTTTCAGTATGTGTATTGATAAGTTGGTATTCAGATAATTCTTGAACTGTCAGATCTTTGAGTTTTACATCAAAGCCTGTCATTCGTAATAAAGATGTATCATGCATCAATACAATTTCTCCGTCAGCAGTTTGGCGTACATCAATTTCGATACCATCAACACCTGAATGCATAGCAGCTTCAATGCCTTCGAGTGAGTTTTCTGGCATTGTCCCCATTTGTGTTCTATGTGAAATGACTAGCGGTGAAGACATTATTCGACTGCCTCAAGAATTTGTGAATTATGATTAATAATTATCACTATTGATATATTCCAGCATTGTATTGATGATATTAACAAATGTTTCATAAGGATGTGCGCCTATAGCTAAAGTTGCTAATGATGAAGTTCTCACTAATTTGTATTGATCGCGTTCATCAAATTCATAGTATTTATCTACAACAACCAATGACCACGGTACACCTCGAATGGGTAATTCAAGATTTTTTTCAAGATTTATTCCTGCATTCAAAATATTCTGAATATCCATATCATTTGTCTTTTTAAAATTTCCCTCGTCATCCATTAAGCATTGATCAAAAGCTTTTGCCTGCACAATGGTGCTATCCGATAAGTTAGAAAAAGATCTAGAAAGGCTTGCTTCTGTATAAGCGTTGCTTTGATTTTGTACAGAGTAAAGTGCATCTTTATATTCCCAAAATTTATCTTGCTGTGCGGCACATAATGAAGCATTCGCAGCATGATCAGACGCCAGTCCCAATTTTGGAGTATTAACAAAAACTATTTGTAAAATCCCTGGATCGACATAATTTTCTATTAATTTTTGAACAGTATTAATAGCGAACCTCTTACAATAAGGGCATCGAAAGTCTTCATGAATCCAAAGATAGATAGGTGCATCATGATCTCCCATCTGTAACTCAGGAGCAATATTTAAGTAATTTTGCACTGCCTGGCTGTAGTCAGAATCACTGAAAACAATATTTTTCTTAGAAACAGATGTCACAGGTGGTGATGGAATCACTGCAGCAATTGGAGTTGACGTTGGTGATGGAATCACTGCAGCAATTGGAGTTGACGTTGGTGATGGAATCGCTGTAGCGATTACAATTGGAGTAGGAGATGAATATTGAACAATTACATTATTTTGTGCCTTTTCTTCAGGCAAAGAAGTATTAGCATTTTGCGAACATGCAGCCATTGCACTTCCACAAAATACTAACACGCAAAAGAAAATATTCCTAAGTACCACTATCTTCCGTGATATTCAGGTTGTCTTTTTTCAACAAATGCACGAGGACCTTCTTGAGCATCATCTGTTTGTTGAATAATCCATCGTGAAAATGCACTCATACGTTGAACTTGGCTTAGTGTCATATCATTTGTTCCGTATGCCAGTTCACGTACAGCACGAACTGCTAAAGGGGCATGATTCGCAATACGTTCAGCAATACTTGTTGCAGTATTCAAAAGTTCATCTTGCTCAACAAGATGACTTACAAGCCCCCACCGATATGCAGTCTCAGCATCAAAACGATCACCAGTAAGTAACATTTCCATCGCAATCGATCCTGGCATCATACGTGGAAGACGTAATGGAGCACCACCACCAGGGAAAAAGCCTAATGTAATTTCGGGAGTACCAAAAGAGGCATTCGTAGTCGCAATACGAATATCACACGCCAAAGCAAGTTCCAGACCACCGCCTAAAGCATANCCATTAACGGCAGCTATTATTGGTTTTCCAGTATCAATATTATTCCATAGGTTTAAATAATTATTAGTTAATACAGTTCCTGGACCTGTTAAATCTCTACTCAATTCATTTTCATTTTCTCCAGCATCACGTTCCTTTATGTCATCACCTGCACAGAAAGCCCGGCCAGCACCAGTGAGAACCATAACTCGGATTGAATCGTCATTGCGTAATCGATCAAGCATATCTATCAATTCATGATCCATTTTTTGATTGATCGCATTTAATGATTCAGGTCTATTTAATGTAGCTACGACAACATGTCCATTTTGTTGCCAGTCAATTGTTTCATATGCCATGTTTTAACCTTTCAAGGAATCAAAGTAAATTATAGCTCATATAGTTTTCGATGCATTAGGAATTGAAATGCAAATACTATGAACGCTACCGATACACCTAATAAAATACCAATTGATAATGTGATTTGGTCAATAGAAAAAAATGAACTGAAGACAATATTGTAAAACGAAGCTATCAACATCTGTAAAAAGCCTAATCCAGCAGATGCCATTCCAGCAATTTCACGAAAAGGTAACATAGCACTCGCCATCACTGGAGGTCTGCTTACACCAAAACCTGCAGATATAAAAAACATTGGAAGTACAACTGCAAAAACGTGTGTGATGCCACTTAACGCAAAAAAGAACATACAGCAACTTCCGATCGTCGCTGTCAGAATACCAACTCCAATAATATTGATAGCTGTGTATTTATCCATCATCCGACTGGACAAATAAGCACCTCCCATAATTCCTATCGCAACAAAGGCAAAAGAAAATCCAAAATGAAGTGGAGATAATCCTAATTCATCAATCAAAACAAATGATGATCCCGAAATAAACACAAGTTGTGCACTAAACATCAAACCCATGAGTAAGACATTAATAACAAAAATTCGATGTGTACCAAGGCGAATATAATTTTTAATCAAAACATTTGGATTTAACGCAAGTCGGTCAATATTTTTATTAGTTTCGGGTAAAAGCAGAAGGTATAAACCAAGTAAAATAATACCTATTGCGATTAAGGTAATAAATACGGCATGCCAATCAAATAAACTTTGCAATACACCTCCTATAATAGGAGCAATGGCGGGTGCAAGCGGTGTGGCAATAGTAATATAGGCAAAAATTTTTGCTGCACGTTTTCCTTCAAAAACATCCAAGACAATTGCACGAGCAATTACAGGTGCTGCTCCACCGCCAAAACCCTGAATTATCCTTCCGATAATCAACATCGTCCCNGATTGAGCAAATAGTGAAATAAATCCTCCNAGAAGAAATAAAATCAATCCCCATACCATGATTGGTCGGCGTCCAAATCGATCCGATAGTGGNCCGAAAACTAATTGCGATGCTGAAAACGCTAAAAGAAAAGTGGTCACGGTTAATTGCATAGTAGATGCAGAAACATTGAACTCATCAATCATCATTGGCAATGAAGGTAAAAACATATCAATAGATAAAGGTGCAATAGTCATTAAGCCCATGAGCAATGCAATAGTACTGATAGATCCTGTACGCATTGAGTTAGCCTACAGTGTAAAATGTTTCACGGCGAAGTTCTGTTATTGTCTTTTTATTGAAAGGATCCAAATGAAGATCACAATTGGATTGGGGCGTGGTGAGATTACAAACTGGGATGAAGTCTCTATATATGTCATAGAAGCAGAAAAATTGGGTGTGGATTGTCTTTGGACAGCAGAAGCTTGGGCACATGATGTAGTTACTCCTCTTGCCTATCTTGCTGCGAAAACAGAAAAAATTAAACTTGGTACCAGTATCATGCAACTTGGAACCAGAACTCCAGCTTTGGTTGCGATGACAGCAATGGCGCTTGATTCGATGTCAAATGGGCGTTTTCGCCTAGGATTAGGAAGTAGTGGTCCTCAAGTCATCGAAGGATGGCATGGAATACCTTTTGCACGTCCAATCGCAAGGACGCGTGAAGTAATCGAGATTGTTAAACGAATATTTAATGGAGAGACACTTGCTTATCAAGGTGACTTCTATGAACTTCCATTACTGACAAATGCCACAGGAGAAGGAAAAGCNTTACGTCCTGGAGCTTCACCACCGAAAAATGTACCTATATACATAGCATCATTAGGGCCAAAAAATCTTCACATGACAGGTGAAATTGCTGACGGTTGGTTGGGAACATCTTTTATGCCTGAGCATGCAGATCTTTTTATCGATCCGATCCGTGAAGGAGCCCAGAGTATGGGAAGAAATATAGAAGATCTGGATTTACAAGCAGGTGGAACTATTTGGTTTACAGAAGATGTTGATGAAGCCATCACAGCTTTAAAGCCAGGATTAGCATTTAGCATTGGTGCAATGGGTTCACGGCAACATAACTTCTATAATGACGCTTATCGTCGGCAAGGATTTGCTGATGAAGCACGTGATGTTCAAAGGTTATGGCTNGCAGGAGAGCGTGATGAAGCTCGATCGCGAGTACCAGATGAAATGGTTTCAGGGTCGAATTTAATCGGTGACAAGCAAATGATCCGTGAACGTTTACGTGTGTATCGAGATGCTGGTATCACTTCATTCCGAGCAAATCCACATGGAAATAATTTAAAAGAACGTTTAGAGACTTTGGGCAAATTTATGGATGTCGTAACAGAAATTTCTACTGAGAAATCATAATGCTAGGAGGCAAGAATGCGATTAGAAGGAAAGACAGCAATAATTACTGGAGCAGGCAATGGCATGGGGGCTTCTGACGCAAAATTATTTGCTAGTGAAGGTGCAAATGTTGTCTTAGCAGACATAGATTCAGAATCAGGTAAACGTCTTGAAGATGAAATCTCAAAGGCTGGTGGGAATGCNCAGTTTGAATTCTGTGATGTTTCAAGTGAAGANAATTGGCAATCAATGACTTCCGATGTCATTAATAAATATGGCGCCCTCGACATATTAGTCAATAACGCCGGCCTCAGTAGNACTTTCACTTCAGATATATTAAGTACNGACGATTGGCATAAAATAATGAGTGTTAATGCAACTGGAGTCTTTTTAGGTACTAAAACTGCTGCTGAAATTATGAAATCTCAAGGCCATGGATCGATAGTAAATATTTCTTCGATAATGGGCTTTGTTGGTGGAGAATATGGTCATCCCGCATATCATGCATCCAAAGGCGCCGTAAGAATTTTCAGTAAAGCAATGGCAGTAAAGTATGGACCCTATGGAGTGCGTGTAAACACTGTACATCCTGGCTTTATGCCTCCAATGGTTTCATCGAATCATGGTGTAGGTAGCAAACGTGACGATTACGTATCACAGACACCTTTGAGGAGAAGTGGAGAATCGATAGAGGTCGCCTACGGTGTTTTATTTTTAGCATCGGACGAAGCATCGTTTATTACAGGTACAGAGCTCGTTATCGATGGGGGTTATATAGCTCAATAAACTATAATTTATCTACATCCATTCAATTAAATCGACAAAGATTGTTCAGCACACAATTTTTCGTCATAAAGAATGTTACCTGTAAATTCTTGTGGATTCTGCTCACATATCCAAACAGTAGCAAGACCCATTTTATCTGCTGCTTCAAAATCCATAGATGGGTTTTCACGATCTTGTTCAGGATACAAACTCCCAGGAGTGAGGATTCTACCTTCAGGAGATAGAACATTTACAGCAATATTTTCATCTTGCAACTCACGAGCTTGTCCTTGCGTAAGATGTTCAATACCTGCTTTGATCGGACCATATAAAATATCGTCACCACGTCTTTCAATTGAAGTGTCATAAGGTCCAACCCCAGGAAACAGTGCTCCGCGTGAAGAAAGATTAATAATATGTCCTCCACCTGATGCACGTAAATGCGGTACAGCAGAACGCATGGCCCAGAATGGTCCTAGGAAATTCACATCAATGGCTAGTTGTACGTGTCGAGGTTGAACATGCTCTAATGCGCCGTGCACATGGACTGCAGCATTATTCACAACAATATCAAGCTGGCCCCATTCTTCAACGGTTGCATCAATACCTGCTTGGATACTTTCAGGGTCACGCATATTCAAAACAACAGCTTTAGCAATACCACCAGCTTCTTGTATTTCTGAAGTTACAGAATGTATAGTTCCCGGCAAACGAGGATCATTAACGGTTTCAGTTCTTGCTGCAACAGCGACTTTAGCNCCATTCTTCGCAAGGTGTTTAGCAATATCTGCGCCAATCCCACGACTAGCACCTAATACAATTGCTACTTGTCCATTTAAACTCATTTCACCCTCATTCCATTGTGAATTAATGTCGTCAGTGTATCAGCTTGGATTAGAATTAGGCATTTTTACTTCTAACCCCTTTTCAGGGCGAAGTACGACAATACTAAGAAATGCGATAATCGTAAGAGCTGTTAATAGTAAAATTCCCCATGTATAGTTCCCATTGAAGTCGAAAAAAAGTCCCAGTGGTAATGGTCCAATTGCGGCACCGGTAATACCAACCATCATTGCAGATCCTTGGACTTTACCTAATCCAAAGCGACCATAATAATTAGCCCAAATTATGCCTTGCACAATACGTTGTGAGCCACCGCTTACACCCATCAAAGCAGCATAAATTATTGCAANTATTACCGAATCAACAACAAGCACAAACAGGCAAACGCAACACAGGACTGTCATTGAAAATCCAAACAAAACCACAGGACCAATACGTTCGACAAAAAAACCAGCAATCATAGATGTAATTGCGGAGCTACAAGCGAAAACAATAAAAATTGCTGCTGCAGTTGTCGCACTCAAACCATTTGTTTGNAGAATTGANGTTTGATGAAAAATGAGTGCAGTTACAACAAGCCCNGGAGTCGCAAGAGGTAATGCGAGCATCCAGAAATTCTTAGATGTTAGGACGCGTCGCTCCTGAATAGTTTGNTTATTATTCTTCTTTTCTATTTCGGGAGGGCTATCATTACCATCAGGAAATAGGCCTAANTCTTCTGGAAAGTTGCGCAGAAGAAAAAATGCAGGCGGTATTATCAGAATCATNACGAGAATACCAAGTATGCCATATGCTTCTCTCCATCCAAAAGAATCAATTAATACACGACTTAAGTAAGGTAAAATTGCATTCGAAAGTGGAAATCCTAATCCCATAATAGCAATTGCTCGACCACGTTTTTCAACAAACCATTGATTAACAAGCAATGTTGCATTAATTGTTAATGAACCTTGGCCAAGTGCACGTAAAGCTGCAAAAGACAAATAAAAGGCAAGAATTCCAGAAGATAGTGCCATGCTAAAACATGAAATACCAAACACTACACCGATGAGAATTAAGTTAGATCTTGCACCCCATTTATCTGCCAAACGACTTACTATTGCAACCATAACAGCACTGATAGCAGTGCTTAAAAAATATAATGTTGATATAGCAGATCGTGAAAATCCAGTTTCAGCGATCATTGAATCAATAAATACAGAGAAAACAAAAGATTGGCCAGGTCCACTGCTGAATGCGACAAAAATGCCTACTATGACAATAATCCAACCGTAAAAAAATTTGTTATCTTGCTGGCGTTTAATAAAAAAGTCCGGAAATAACATTTCTTAACAATCAGCTATCAAGCAGTATCGATCTAGTGTTTCATTAATTAAATCTGTCAAAGTTGATAAGGTGTATGAATACACAGGAGGTAATATGAGCAATTTAATTGGAGAAGGCAATTATCGCTACGACGCGACAATTGAATGGGCAAAATTGCCAGAAGGCATTACATTCAAAGAAACCCCAGGTGTTGCTGTCGATTCTGAGGACACAGTTTTTTTATTAACACGCAACCAAGAACATCCCGTGATGGTATTTTCGCGCGAAGGTGAGTTCATTCAATCATTTGGTGCTGGTACATTTTCTGAAAGAACTCATGGCATATTAATAACTCCTGATCAAGAATTATTATGCGTAGATGATGGATCACACACTATTACACGTTGGTCTCGTAATGGAGATTTATTACAAACTATTGGCACACCCTTTGAGCCAGCACCTGCGTGGAGTGGTACTCCTTTCAACCGCCCAACTCATGCAGCAATATCTCCTGTTAACGGCGACATTTATATCACCGATGGTTATGGAAACTCTCGAGTCCATCGTTTTACACCTGCGGGAGAACACGTTCTTTCGTGGGGTGAGCCAGGTATCGATGCAGGTCAATTCATCCGACCACATAACATCGCAATAGACGAAAAAAATCGTATTTACATAGCTGATAGAGAATCACATCGTGTACAAATTTTCGATGAAAATGGTTCTTTTATTACAATGTGGAATAATATACATCGTCCTGATGGATTAACATTAGCACCCGATGGAAATATTTATATCGGAGAACTAAACGGAATGGGAGGTATGGAAGGTGCCCCAAACTTGGGCCATCGTGTCAGCGTATATAACCAAGAAGGTGAAAGATTAGCAGTCTTTGGTGAGCGGGAAGAAGGGGTATCTGCAGGGCATTTTATCGCACCACATGGAATAGCAGTTGACTCACATCTAGATATTTATGTGGGAGAAGTATCATTCACAATACATGGGAGGCATCTTGATCCCCCACAAGAGGTAAAATCATTCACGAAATTGATACGATTAAATTCATAGCAAAATACATTTTGAGGTAGCCATGACAGATACTCCTCCTATTCAAATTGATGATTCTACTTTTGATCAATTAATCAGTGTTTTAACAAAATTCGTCGAATCCAGATCTATAAGCCTTGAAGGATCACACACTAATGAAATGAAAAATTGCCGAGATCTAGTAGCCGATCAATTTAAAAAATTGGGAGCAAGTGTTCAATTATTAGAGATAGATGGGGCCCCAGATGCTGTCTATGCTGAATTACCACACAGTAATCCTAATGCCCCAATCATACTTTTATATTCACATTATGATGTCCAACCAGTTGGGGACTTATCAAATTGGACATCTGAACCATTTGAAACAACTGTGCGAGATAATCGAATTTTTGGTCGTGGTGCAAGTGATGATAAATCAGGCATCATTACACATATCGGCGCTCTTCAATCAATACTTGCAAGCGATTCAATTCTACCGTGCCATGTGAAAATTATCATTGAAGGCGAAGAGGAGTTAGGCTCACCACACGCATCCGAATTTCTCGAAAAATACAAAGAATTACTTAGAGCTGACGCTGTAATAATTGCTGATTCAGTTCATTGGGGAGTTGACGAACCAGCAATTACCACATCACTCCGTGGCTTAGTAGATTGTGAAATCGTAGTAAAAACTTTAGAACTTGGGGTTCATTCTGGTGAATATGGTGGAATTGTCCCAGACGCATTGATGACTTTATCCAGAATAATTACGTCATTACACAATGAAGACGGTACTGTTGCAGTAGAAGGACTGGTCAGTAAACAAACAAACGAAATTGAAATTAAAAGTAGTGAAATATTAGAAAAAGCTGGTGCTTTTCCTTCATTACAAACAATCGGAACAGGAGATGTAATATCACGCTTGTGGACACAACCCGCAATCTCAGTGTTAGCAATTAATGCACCATCGATTGATGAAGCAATTAATCTCATAGTACCTGAAGCAAGAGCAAAAATTAGTATGCGTATTGCACCAGGACAAGATCCAATTGCAGCGTTAGATGCATTAGAGGCACATCTGACTATATCTCCTCCTTGGGGAGCATCGATTAAGGTAATTAGAGGTGCGGCCGCTAGCCCTTTCGAATCTCAACAGGCAGGAAAATTAATGCAAGCTTATGAAAAAGGTGTTCTACACGCGTGGGGAAAAATGCCTCGTAAAATTGGTTTGGGTGGCACAATTCCATTAGTTGCAGAAATAAAGAATAACTATCCTGATTGTGAAATACTTATTACCGGAGTTGGAGACCCTATAAGCCGTATTCATGGACCTGATGAAAGCCAAGATCTTACAGAATTAAAGCGCAATATAATTGCCGAAGCGTATGTTCTCATGGCAATAAATTCAGGAACTGACTAATTCTTCAAGGTGTAGTACTGTTTCCACATTTACTCCTGCATTAATTGTTACATTCAATAAATATACATGATTATGTTTATAGATAACGTTAGAAATACAGTGATAATGATGAGTTATTTTTTGCGATCCAAAAAAGGTTGCATACGATAACGAGGTTCATTATTCCTGTAAGCATTTGCCAATGCGTCAATCCCAGCTTCAATTGCAGCATTTATTGGGAGTACTTCCCATTGGCGTACTAATCGTTTTTGTTCGCGAACTGCTAGTGGAGCAGATTTTACAATAGCATCAACAAAGCGATCAGTTTCTATGTCCAATTGATCTTGTTCAGTCACACTTTCAAGAAAACCCCAGTCATATGCAGTTGTAGCATTAATATTCTCCCCCGTGAGAACAAGATAATTCGATCTTCCCCAACCTACTAAACGAGGCAAAAGTGCTGCCTCAATAACTGAAGGAATCCCAACTTTAACCTCTGGCATACCAAAAATTGCATTGTTTGATGCAATACGAAGATCACATGCTGCTGCTAATTCCATACCTGCCCCTAAGCAATATCCGTTGATACGCGCAATAACAGGTACTGGGCAATGGCGAATTAGTACAAATAGTTCATGTAAAGAAGTTATAAAGTTGCGTGCTGTATTTTCATTCAAGTTACTGAGTTCATTTATATCTGCTCCACCTATGAAAGACTTTGAGCCAGATCCTGTGAATATAACAACACGCACATTAGAGTCATCAGTAATTGAAACAAAAGCATTAGTAAGTTCTTGTATACCTGCAGAATTTAATGCATTTAATTTCTCTTGGCGATCGTACGTAATAGTAACGATTTCGCCTGACTCAGAATTGTTTTTTTGTACATCTATATTCATAGCGAATCTTCTTCCTGCATCAATAATGTCATTTAGTATAAGATTGTAGTCGCATTTTTATGATTAATACTTTAAGGAAAAATTATGCCTTCAAATTCACAAGAAAGTACTTGGGAAAAAACTCCTGATGGTATTCCTATACCCCCACCATCTGATAAAGATGTGATAGTAAAAATCGTAGACAACATAGCAACTGTGACATTAAACCGACCACTAGTTTTGAATGCACTCAGCAAGAATGTACAAAGATTATTGTTATCCGCTCTTCAAAATGCGAATGATAATGATGATGTATTTGTGATTGTTTTGACAGGTGCAGGAAGAGCTTTTTCTGCAGGTGGAGACATGTGGTCTCATCTTTATCCAGATGAAGATATAGCACCTAGTGGTCCTGAAGTTCAACGCTATATTTGGAATATGGAGAAGCCTGTAATTGCAGCTATCCGCGGANATGCAGTCGGGCAAGGATTTGAATTAGCAGCAACATGTGATTTTACGATTGCTTCAGAAAACGCACGCTTAGGTGAAATACAAATTCGCCATGGTTTTGGCGTGCCAATGTTAATCACACCTTTCCTTGTAGGATTAAAAAAAGCAAAAGAAATTTTAATGCTCGGTAATACACTTACTGCAGATCAAGCATGTGAATACGGAATAGTAAATATAGTTGTACCGGATGAAGAACTTGAAAAAACTGCCCACGATTGGGCTAAGAAACTGGTTCAATTGCCACAAAATTCCGTCCGAACTAATAAAGCGCTAATTCGACGTGTGTACGAATTAGCAGGATTTTCTGAAGCTATTGACTATCATAAAGATGAAGAAATCCAGAATCTACTCAACACAGATAATGAGAGAGCAGCTTCACAACATGAAATTCGTACAACACAAGGTTGGGAAGCATTTAAACAAAATCGGGATCAACATTACACAGAAAATTAATCAGGCCAATGTTTCTTGCGCAGAACGTTTATTGAGATCGTTGGAGTCAATTGAGTCGTTTTTCCAAACTTCACTGAGTAAGTCTAAGGTTTTTAAACGTGTTTCAACATTAAATGTAGATGTAGATATCATTAGCTCTGATGCCTGAGTAGCTTTAGCAAGTTCTTCAAGATCAGATTTAACTTCTACAGGTGTACCAATAATCGAATTAGTCGGCATCGCCTTGGCTGCTGCCAGATCAGGGTGATTAGCTGCTTCAGCAGGAGAAATTAAAGGTGCTCTTTTCCCAGTACGCATGCCATATTTTCTAATTCGCCCTGGACCCGATTCCCATTCTGCTTGATCTCGTGTTTCAGAAATAATCACAGACGCAGTAACTATAGTAAATGGCTCTTCGAGCACTATCGATGGTTTAAAATGGCCCCTATAAATTTCAACCGCTTGAAGTGTCCCACCAGTATCAAAGTGATTAGCAAATACAAATGGTAGTCCTAACATACCAGCGAGTTCAGCACTGAAATTTGATGAGCCGAGTAGATATATATCTGGATAAGAAGTTGCCATAGGGGTTGCAGAAAGATAATCCCAAGTTCCTTTTTCGGTACGTACATCTCCGAGAAAACCCATCAAATCAATTAAGTTGTTTGGAAAGTCTTGAACATCACGATTACCTGGAGTCCTTCTCAGTGCAGCAGCAGTATGCTGGTCTGTTCCAGGAGCCCTGCCAATACCAAGATCGATCCTGTCGGGATGTAATGCCTCTAATAGAGCAAATTGCTCAGCAATCACTAGTGGCGCATGGTTTGGCAGCATGACGCCTCCCGAACCAAGTCGAATTCTGCTAGTTTTTGCAGCTAGATGAGCAATAAGCACTGCTGGATTTGTACTAGCTACTGTATTCATATTATGGTGCTCAGCAACCCAGAAACGTTCAAATCCAAGTTCATCAGCATGTGTAGCCAGCTTCAAGGCATTACTCAATGCGCTTGAAGTTGAATCAGCTGTAGTTGCCATTGCAAGGTCAAGTACTGACAAAGGTAAAGGAGACATAGATTCAGAATAGGACATTTATCATATTCAATCCATAATAGTGTCTCTTATACTCATATGGATACTGCTACAAGATTTATTTCCAAGTGTATACTAATCGTTATTCACAACATGCCCTCAGATATAATACTGGCAGTTAATCTGTCGAGAACTATTAGGAGACTCTATGAAAGCAATACAAATTAATGAATTTGGCGGTCCTGAAGTTATGAAATATGTTGAGGTGGTAGACCCCACTCCTGGTAATGGTGAAGCATTAGTAAAAATTCAAGCGGCAGGGGTTAATTACACTGACGTCTATGGTCGTGAAGGTATCAACCCAGGTCCACCTTTACCACGAACCATTGGAGTTGAAGGTGCAGGTATCGTAGAAGCAATTGGACCAGACGTAACTGAAGTAAATGTAGGTGATGCCGTCACTTACTGTACTTCACCGGGTAGCTACGCTGAGTTCGCGATTGTCCCTTCGTGGCGCTTAATACGACTCCCTAAGGGGGTGGGTGTAAAATCAGGTGCTGCAGCCATCTTGCAAGGAATGACTGCACATTATCTTTGCCATTCCACTTATCCCATACAGAAAGGGGATCGGGTGATCGTTCATGCTGGAGCAGGTGGAATGGGTCTTTTATTAACACAAATGGCAAAACGCTTGGGAGCCTATGTGTTCTCTACAGTTTCCACAGAGGAAAAAGCTGAGCTTTCCAGAAATGCTGGTGCTGATCATGTAATTCTTTACACTCACCAAGATTTTGCCGAAGAAGTTAAGATCGCCACTGATAATGAGGGAGTGCAAGTTGTATATGATGGAGTTGGCAAAAGTACATTTAATCAAAGTATCAATAGTTTAGGGCGCCGTGGACATATGGTCCTTTACGGTGCAGCAAGTGGAGCTCCCGAACCTGTTAGTCCTACTATCCTCAGTAACGGATCTTTATCTATGACACGACCAGGATTAGGTGATTACACAGTCAATAGATCTGAACTTGAAAAAAGAGCTGGCGATGTATTAAATTGGGTTAGTACAGGAGAGTTGAATCTACGCATTGGTGCAGAATTTTCATTAGAAGATGCTCCGGAAGCTCATCGTCAACTTGAAAATAGATCAACTACAGGAAAGTTATTACTTATTCCATAGATAATTTCCTCGCNCAGACTCTATCGTGGNTCTACTTNAAACACACAGGNCAACTTTCCTACTAATACCACTCTTGCCCAACTTGTGGTCGAAGNCTCGATTGACCTTCAACAATATAAGTTGTGCCTTGCGGNGTTTTTACTGTCAGCTCCCAATAAGTATTAGTAGTGGTATTCCAAGAATTTTTATCGTAGTTGAAACAAACATCACCTTTGGCTCCAGTAAATCCACAATGAGGCACAACACCAACAACAATGTCTGCTTCAGGTTCAGAGTCACATGCAACAGCAGCAAACATTATTACTGCTAAGAATAATGATAATACTTTCATAATAATCCCCTTGCGCAAGACTCTGGTGCCAATTACCCCTTCCAACACATAGTACGTCAATTCATCTTGTAATCTTCACCCGTTAGTCAATAAAAGGCATTTGCTGCAAGAGTTGTGCAAGTATTCAAGTGTCNTTGTNCCTTCTAACATCAGAACAAACCAAATTTTTTNCAAAGTTAAGTAAAGTGTATTTTCCAAAAAGTNCCTCTTAATCGCTAAANTNCACTTTTTTGATCCATTTGTGCTACATTTTGTGCTACATCATCACTGCNCAGATTATGTCAAATATCAAAACCGTATGAAATAAGGTTAAATGGAGCGAGTGAAGAAATTACTACAGTAGGAATGGCTATTGACCACCTAAAAAATATGGGTGTTGAATAATAGTTTTTCCCTTATAAATGCAAGGNTGAATCTATGCGAGCAGGCGTATATAAAGGTAATTCTTTAATTCAGACGGAGGAAATCCCTACCCCTAATCCTGGTCCGAACCAAATAGTTGTCCGTGTGAAATATTCTGCCATATGTGGTAGCGATGTACATGGATGGCAATATGATGCTGTAGCTCCAGGTCATGTCCTTGGCCATGAGTTCTACGGCGAGGTACATTCAATAGGCTCTAACGTATCGAAATGGAATATTGGAGACCGTGTGACAGGAGGGGGAGAACCACCTCCTGCATTAGATAGAAACCTGATTCGTGGCCCTAGATTCAACTTCCGAACTCAAGGTATGACAAGAGTTGAAATAAAAGCATATGCCGAATACATGTTAATGGAAGAATGGGCAGCTTTAGAAATCCCTAACGAGGTTTCAGATGAAGAAGCTTCACTAGCTGAACCTATATCAATAGCTGTTCATGCAGTCCGGAAATCAAATCTTAAGTTAGGTGACACCGTCTTAATCATTGGAGCTGGACCAATTGGATTATTTTGTATACAAACTGCAAAAGCTGCCGGGGCTAGCAATGTGATTGTTTCTGAATTAAATGANTCCCGTAGAACCGCTGCCAAAGCAGTTGGTGCAGACCATTTAATAAACCCTGACTCAGAAAATCTTGATAACCGGTTAATGGAGTTAACAGGAGGAAAAGGCGCCGACATCGTTTTTGAATGTGCCGCAGCAAAACCAACTATAGATCAAGCATTAGATTCAGCAACTCGAAATGGACAAGTAGTATTAGTTGCAATTCCATGGACACCTGTTTCAATCATGCCTGTAAACTGGCAAGCTAGGGAAATCGAATTAATTACAGTCTTNGGTGCAAAGCCAATAGACTGGAGAATTGGTCTTGAATTNGTTAGNACTGGGAANATTAATGTCTCACCGTTAATAAACGAANCTTCATTCATACAATTAGATAANCTGCAANAAGCTTTTAAAACTCTTTCAGACCCATCTAGTACAGATCAAATACAAATGATAGTNAAATTATAATCCTAAATTTAATTAGTCAGGATTTTGCGGCACATCGTCATCGCTCAGATTATGTCAAATGTCAAAACCACATAGAATAAGGCCGAAATGGAGCGGGAGAAGGGATTCGAACCCTCGACCCTTTGCTTGGGAAGCAAATGCTCTGCCCCTGAGCTACTCCCGCTCGCTTCGGTAATATAATCCAAAAAATAACTGTATTACTAGCATTAACCAACAAAATTATCTCAATCAATATTTTTAGACGTTACAGATACCAATATTAGATACAATTGTCAGATGAGATATATGACAATAATCATTGCATTATTTTTATCTATGCTAATTGCGTGTAATTCTCAAACATCAATTGAAAATTCTACTGTTACGGCTCCAGAATCCACTCCAGCTCCTTCAGCGATTATCTTAACCTCTAAAAAAGCAACTCCCGTACCTGTAACTACGNCTTCTGGAAATTCTGCCACAACTACAGAAGTCTCTACCAATACAGTGACAGCAAATTCTGAAAATACATCAAATTCTAGCTGGCAAGATTTTGATGATGGCTGGTTGGTTGTAACGGAATTATCGCAGGTTGAATATAAACCAGATCCGATCTGGGAATTTTTAATTCAANTGATGATCGAAAAAGAACTTTCAGAAAAATTAAACAGTTCGTCCGTTCCAGATCAACTCATTCAAGAATATGTACAAAAAGTCGAAATGGGATTAAGACAAGGTTATGATTTTGTCGTAAAAGTTCCTCCATCATATTCTGAAAATTCAACGAATTATCCAGTTGTACTCTTCCTTCATGGAGGGATTGATGGATCTGTCAGTAACGTTCAAGGAAAGATAAAAAATTTTTTCCAACAACAAGATGAACCGTATATTGCGATAGCACCGGTAAAAAACGAAATCGATTGGAGTCCTGACAAAATAGAAGATGTACTCACAATAGTGAAGGAAAATCTACGTATCGATCAAAGTCGTATCTACTTAACTGGCTTAAGTATGGGTGGGAGAGGTACATATATAGTAGCCTCTAATTTACAAGATACTTTCGCAGCTNTCATGCCATTATCGAGCCATGACACACCTTATTCGTATGTAGATTTAGCACCAGAGCTTAACGATATTCCTATTTGGGTATTTCATGGAGATGCTGATATGGTCTCCTCGTATGATATGGCCGTTGAAATGGTAGCTGAACTAAAAAAACATAATTCAAATGTACTTTTCACTAGTATTGAAGGCGGACGGCACAGTGGTTGGAAAGAAATATACAATACACCTGAACACATGCAATGGTTACTTTCTCACACACGTGATTAACAGAAGTATGTCAATTTAAATATTGTGCAGACATCATTTGCACTTAGACTCTAAAGGCATCACCTGGTTGTGATGGTAAAGCATATCCTCCGCTAAGCCCGGCAGGAGAACCATCGGCTCGATGACAAGCCGAACCTTCCATGGAATCGTGTTCAAATTTTATTGCATTCATTCCACCAGCCACTCTGTCAACACTTACTGGATCATGTCCTATAGATTTCAGATCTGAATGCGCACTATCAGGAAATTCATATTCCAATTCGACAACATCACCATCTGTCCATACACGAGGAGATTCGACAGCAGCTTGTAAGCTCACCTCCGTATCAATCAATGCAAGTAATGCTTGGCACACGGCACCAAAAATTTTACGGCCACCTGGAGTACCCAATACGAGGAAAGGTTTATCGTCTTTAAAAATTATCGTAGGTGTCATAGATGAAAGGCTACGTTTATATGGTTGTATCGAATTTGCATTACCAGTATGAGGATCAAATAACATCATACAGTTATTCAGAAGCATGCCTGTTCCATCAACAGCAACTTTACTTCCAAAAGCACTATTGATTGTCTGGGTCATTGACACTATATTTCCTTCAGCATCGGCAACATTAAAATGTGTCGTATTACTGCTCTCATTTTCTGGAAATTCACGAGTAAATTCATAATTTTGAGCATGATCTAAGTTGATTGATTGAGCCCGTTCTAAGGCATATTTTTTTGAGAGCAGAGCATCGATTGGAATATCAACATATTCTGGATCGCCTATATATTCATATCGATCGGCAAAAACAATTTTGAAAACTTCAGAAATAATATGAACTCTCTTTGAATCAGTAATTTCATATTTATCAATTTCAAAATTTTCTAGAATATTCAGCATTTGCACGAGACAAATACCACCACTACTCACTGGCCCAACAGAATGGATATCATAACCACGGTAATTACCGACAATAGGTTCACGATACAGAATTTGCTGCTTTTTTAAGTCATNAAGTGTCAGAATTCCGCCATTTTTACTCATTTCATCTTCAATATGCTGACCTAATTCTCCTCCATACAAATATGCAGCACCGTGCTTTGCAATACCTTCGAGCGTCTGTGCGTAATTTGGATTCTTAATAATATCGCCACGTGCAGGGGCATGTCCATTTTTCAAATATATCTGGGCACTCTCTTTGTACAATGCTAATTCTGAAAGATTGTCACGAATAAGATTTGAAAGATAATCTGTGACTCGAAAACCATTTTTAGCGATATTAATAGCAGGTTGAATAACTTCATCCAGTGAAAAATTACCGTATTCCTCCACGAGGTGAGCCCAGACCATTAAATTCCCAGGGGTTCCAACTGCAAGATAACCTGTTTCATTAAGTTTATCTTGAACATCGAAGTAATCTTTAAGTTCATTACTCAATGGTTGATACATTGCTTCGTGAGCTGCACCAGGCGCACATATATATCCATCGATTGTCGAAAATCCTTCATTTGGTCGGTAAAAATTTGTAAATCCACCTCCAAAAGGGCCCACCATCATAGGTTCAACAACTGATAAAGTGAACGCCGTGCCAACAGCTGCATCAAATGCGTTACCGCCAGATGCGAGAATAGAAACCCCTACAGAGGAAGCAACTGGGTGATTTGAAGTCACTATTCCTTGTGAAGCTGTAATTGATTGTTTTCGAGTAGAGAATTCCATAGCTGCACTATAGCTGATCTGATAATTTTTTGCTTTTAGATTGAATTCTATATCTTAGAAATTCTTACCGGATCTACTGAGAACCACCCGAATTACCTGTGCCACCAAAGAATCCACTTGTATTAGGTTTAGGCTTAGAAGGTGAACTTGCGGATCCTTGTTGGTTAGTTGGGTTAACGAAACCACCNCTAATATTTTCAGGGGCTACGCCTTCAACATTTTCAGGAGCAGGTCCGCTTGTTGGAGCGACAAATCCACCAGCTGAAGGTGGTGCTTCAGATGGTGCAGTTTGTTCATTAGGATTGACGAAACCTCCCCCAACATTCTCAGGTGGGGTTACATCAGGTTGACTTTCATCGTTAGAATCCGATGAAGGTTGACCGTCAGATTGACCGGCTTCAGCGTCTTTACCTCCACCAAAGAAGAATTCTTTTGCATCAAATCCTTGTTCAGGTTGGCCACCAGCTCCAGGTTGTCCATCTGGTCCAGGTTGTCCAGGTTGTCCACCAGTGCCAGTCTCTCCATCAGATGGTGGAGAAGAGAACAATGAGAACAATCCACCAGTAGGTTCACCATCTGTTGTTGGAGGAGGTAAAGCACCTTGNGATTGTCCAGGTTGGCCATCAGGTCCACTAGGTCCAGGTTGCCCATCTGGTCCACTAGGTTGCCCGTCAGGTCCACCAGGACCGGGTTGCGCAGATGCATCAAAGAAAAATCCTCGTGGGCCACTGTCAGTTGGTGCATTTCCAGGTTGGCCAGGCTGTCCGTCAGGTTGTCCATCTNGNCCAGGTTGCCCGTCAGGTTGGCCACCAGGGCCAGGTTGCCCGTCAGGTCCACCAGGGCCAGGTTGCCCGTCAGGTCCACCAGGGCCTGGCTGTCCGTCAGGTCCTGGTTCCGCAGGAGTTGAACCGAAGAAGAAATCTGAAAAATTCATTGCAGGTCCAGGTTGTCCTAGTTGTTCGGATTGCCCAGGTTGTCCTGCATTAGGTATTCCATCTGGTCCACCAGGTCCAGCTTGGCCACCAGGTCCAGCTTGGCCACCAGGTCCGCCAGGTCCAGATTGTTCACCAGATGGCGCCATCGGACCAAAGGCAAAGAGGTCCGTTTGTACAGGCCCTTCAGTTATTCCTCCACCAAAGAAGAAATCTTTTGCATCAAATCCTTGTTCAGGTTGGCCACCAGNTCCAGGTTGNCCANCAGGTCCAGNTTGTCCACCAGGTCCAGNNNGTCCACCAGGTCCAGGTTGGCCGGCAGGTCCAAATTGTCCGCCAGGAGGGGTGTCGCCAGGGCTACCAGGTCCAGCCCCAGATT